>NZ_JACBXS010000020.1 GCF_013415485.1 Rhabdonatronobacter sediminivivens
CCCGAGCCTACGGCTCAGGGAGAGCAACGCCACCCTTCATCCCAAAAAGTTCAACATCGACCGGGACATTCCCCCCATATCTGCCTCAAAGACATGGAATCACAGGACGAGCCGCATGGGAATCCCGAATCTGATCAGCAGCGACACGCTCTATGTGCTAGCTAGATTCCGCTGCCGTCTCGCAGTTTCTCTCTAAGTCTTTGATTTCATGGCGCACCCATCAGGATTCGAACCTGAGACCTCTGCCTTCGGAGGGCAGCGCTCTATCCAGCTGAGCTATGGGTGCGTGCGCGCCCGTATACGCAATGTCTCCTGCGCGCGCAATCACGAAGTTACCTGCCGGTGCGTTCACCCCTGAGGGTCAATGGCCGAGAACCTTACCTGCTGGGCGATCAGCACCGCCTGCGTGCGGCTTTGCACCCCAAGCTTGCGCATGATGGCCGTGACATGGGCCTTGACCGTGGTTTCGGCGATCGACAGTTCATGCGCGATCTGCTTGTTCAACATCCCATGGCAGATGAGATCCAGGATCCGCGTCTGTTGCCGGGTCAGTTGCGCCAGCCGTCCCACGACATCGCTGGCCGGGTCGGATGCGGCCTGAACCGGGTCATAGCCGTCGGGGGCATAGATGCGGCCTGCGCGCAGGGCATCAAAGGCGGTGCGGAAGGCCTCGCGCCCTGAATGCTTGGGCACGAAGCCGGCGGCCCCTGCCGACAGCGCTGCCGAAACCAGATGGTCGCCGCTCATCGAAGACACCACCAGCACGGGGATACCAGGCAGGGCGGCACGCAGGCGCAGCAGCCCGTCCAGCCCATCCACATCCGGCAGGTCCAGGTCCAGCACCACCACATCTGCATGCGGGTCACGCTTCAACCGGTCCAGCGCCGCGCCCAGCGATCCAGCGGTTTCCACCACGCGCACCCCGGCCACGGCGCGCAATGTCAGCGCCAGCGCATCGCAGAAAAGCGGATGGTCATCCACGATCAGCGCCCTGTGCAGGTGGCGCGTATCGGTTTCGATGATGTCTTGCTGCATCCGTCACCTCACTGCAAACAGCTTATCAGCCTTGCCCGGTTCAGAGAATATCCGGCCGCGACCAATGCGACCAAGGTATCACCGACGAAAGCGCGCCTTTCGCCGCACGCGCCCTGACCCTATGCTGGCATGAGAAGAGTGAGGGAGGGCGCCATGCAGATGAGCGAAACGCGAGAGATCGCGGCACCACCGGCCGAGGTCTGGGCTGCGCTGTTCGACCCGGAGGTCCTGCGCGCCTGTGTCCCCGGGTGTGAGGAACTGACTGGGTCCGTCGAGGAGGGCTTTACCGCGACAGTCCTGCAGAAGGTCGGGCCCGTGAAAGCCCGCTTCAAGGGTGAGATCACGCTCTCGGATTTCGTCGAGGGCGAGGCGGCCACGCTGAGCGGCGAAGGCAAGGGCGGCGCCGCAGGCTTCGCCAAGGGTGCCGCGCGGATCACCCTGACACCATCCGAAACCGGCACGCTGCTGCGCTATGATGTCGAGGCCAAGGTCGGCGGGAAGCTTGCCCAGTTGGGCAGCCGCATCATCGACGGGTTTGCGCGCAAGCTGGCCGACCAGTTTTTCGAGCGTTTCCAGGCCGAAATCGAAGGCCCGGACGGGGATGCCACCGGGCAGGGTGACGACGCCGGCGGCGACCAGGAGGCCAAGCCCAAAGGCTGGATGAAGCGTTTGGTCAGTCGCTGACCGCGGGCCGCCGTGCAACCTTCTGGACCGCCGCTGCGCCAGCCCCGTAGCCACCGCCCGCCGACGGGGAGGTAACCCGCGCCGAATACGTGGATTGCGCCGAGATCGCGTTGCCCGAAGGGCCGCAGATCGGCCACGCAGAGGCTCAGGTTTTGCAGGCGACCGGCGCCCATATGCGGCCGCCATTTCGCCATCGACCGGCAGAACGTAGCGACCCTGATGCAGGACAATCCGGACCCGACGCTGCTGGGGGCGGCCAAACCGATCATATCGGCGGGTGTGACTGGAACCTGCGCGTGACCCAGGACCGGGCCAGCGCCATGGTGGACCGACTGATCGAGACCCAAGGCATGCCTCACCCAGCGTGCGCCCGCCGGACCCATGCCACCGATGACCGCGAACCTGCCTCAGGAGGGCCGCGTGCAACCGCCGGGGAAAAGGGTGGAAGTGGTGAATGGACGAGCACGCTTCCAGTCCGCGCGGCCTGATCCCGAACGGTGGCGCTCCCGCCTCTTGCCAGCGCCGCAGGTTCCCTGCGACGCCGCCAAGCGTTGGGCCCGGCCCGCGCGCTGTGCGCGCGGGCCGGGCCCAACGGGATGAACCTCGCCAGGGACAAAGACGGGTGGGAGCCCCCCTGCCATCGGCGCGCGAGGGAGGGGGCGGGTCAGGCGGCGCCGCGGGTCGAGATATCGAAGGCTGCGGCCATCAACTGGCGCGTATAGGCCGAACGCGGGGCGTCGAAGACCTGTTCTGCCGAACCAGCCTCGACCACATCGCCTTGTTGCATGACGATGATCTTGTGCGACAGGGCGCGGACCACCCGCAGGTCATGGCTGATGAACAGATAGGCCAGCCCATGGCGGCGCTGCAGATCACGCAGCAATTCGACGATCTGCACCTGCACGGTCATGTCCAGTGCCGAGGTCGGCTCATCCAGAACCACCAGCTTCGGGCGCAGGATCATGGCGCGGGCAATGGCGATGCGCTGGCGCTGCCCGCCCGAGAATTCATGCGGGTAGCGCGCCATGGTGGCGGGGTCGAGGCCAACCTCAGTCATGATCTGCGCCACCAGTTCGCGGGCGGTCTGCCCCTTTGGGACGCCATGCACGCCCAACCCCTCGGCGATGATTTCTTCAACCGTCATGCGCGGGCTGAGGCTGCCGAACGGATCCTGGAACACGATCTGCAGATCCTTGCGCAAGGCCCGCAACTGGCGCGAGGTGCGGCCCTGGATATCGCTCCCCTGAAACACGATCGGCCCGTCCGAGGACACCAGCCGCAGGATCGCCAGCGCCAGCGTGGTCTTGCCCGACCCCGACTCGCCCACCACGCCCAGCGTTTCGCCCGCGCGCAGGGACAAGGTGGCCGCATTCACCGCCTTCACATGCCCCACCGTGCGGCGCAGAAAGCCGCGCTGGATGGGGAACCAGACGCGCAGCGCCTCGGTGCTCAGAACCTCGGGCGCGCCGGGGGGGACGGGGCCGGGGGCGCCGGCGGCCTCGGCGGCCAGCAGCTTGCGGGTATAGGGGTGTTGGGGGCTGTCGAAGACCTCGGCCGTGGGGCCTTGTTCCACGATCTCGCCGTGTTGCATCACGCAGACCCGGTCGGCGAATTTGCGCACGATGTTCAGATCATGGGTGATGAACAGCAGGCTCATGCCCTCGGCGCGTTTCAGATCGACCAGAAGCTCCAGGATCTGGGCCTGGATGGTGACATCCAGCGCCGTGGTGGGTTCGTCCGCCACCAGCAGTTCCGGCCCGTTGGCCAGCGCCATGGCGATCATCACCCGCTGACGCTGCCCGCCCGAAAGCTGGTGCGGATAGGCGCCCAGCCGCGATTCGGCATCGCGGATGCCGACCTTGTCCAGGAGCTCCAGGATCCGCTTCCGCGCCGCCGCCCCGGTCAGCCCTTGGTGCAGCGCCAGGCTCTCGCCCAGTTGCTTTTCGATGGTGTGCAGCGGGTTGAGGCTGGTCATCGGCTCCTGGAAGATGAAGCTGATGTCATTGCCGCGGATCTGGCGCAGCCGGCGTTGGGGGGCGCCCACCATCTCCTGCCCCTGATAGCGCACGGATCCTTCAACCTCCGCCGCATCCGGCAACAGGCCGACTGAGGCCAGCGCGCTGACCGATTTGCCGGACCCGGATTCGCCCACCAGGGCCACGGTCTCACCGCGCCCGACGGAAAATGACACATCGCGCACGGCCCGGACGGCGCGGCCTTCCTGCTGGAAAGTCACGTTCAGGCCGCGGACATCAAGGACGGTTTCACTCATCTGAAGGTCTTTCGCGGGTCAAAGGCATCGCGCACACCCTCGAAGATGAACACCAGAAGCGAGAGCATGATGGCGAAGGTGAAGAAGGCCGAAAAGCCCAGCCAGGGCGCCTGCAGGTTGTTGCGCGCCTGCAGCGTCAACTCACCCAGCGAGGGCGCCGAGGAGGGCAGCCCAAAGCCCAGGAAATCCAGCGCCGCCAGCCCGCCGATCACGCCGGTGACGATGAAGGGCAGGAAGGTCAGCGTGGCCACCATGGCGTTGGGCAGCACATGGCGGAACATGATGACGGTGTTGGACACCCCTAGCGCGCGGGCGGCGCGGACATATTCGAAATTGCGCGCGCGCAGGAATTCGGCGCGCACCACGCCCACCAGCCCGGTCCAGCCGAACAGGGTCATCAGGAACACCAATAACCAGAAGTTCATGATGAACATCGATGACACGATGATGATGATGTAAAGCGACGGGGTTGAATTCCACAGCTCGATCACCCGCTGGAAAAACAGGTCGATCAACCCGCCGAAGAACCCCTGGACCGCCCCCGCCGCGATCCCGATGACCGAGGTCAGCAGCGTCACCACCAGCGCGAAGGACACCGACAGCCGGAAGCCGTAGATGATCCGCGCGGTCACATCGCGGGCGGTGTCATCGGTGCCCAGCCAGTGCCGACTGTCCGGGGCGGAGGGGGCAGAGCCGCCGATCTCGTTCACCGTGTTGTAGCTGTAGGGGATCAGCGGCCAGATGATCCGGCCCCGCACCACTTCCGCGCCATCGACAAGACCGGTGGTTTCGGCTTCCTCCATGGCGCGGCGGGGATCATCAAGGCACAGTTCCGCGCCCCCGGTGCGGATGAGGCATTGCACCTCGGGGTCGCGGTACTGGGCTTCGGTGCGGAAATCACCGCCAAAGGTTGTTTCGGCATAGAAGTTGAAGATTGGCGTGTATATGGCGCCGCGATACTGGACCATCAGCGGCCGGTCATTGGCGATGAATTCGGCAAAGAGCGACAGGCCGTAAAGCACGCCAAAGATGATCAACGACCAGAAGGCCCGCCGATTGGCGCAGAAGTTCCGCCACCGCCGCTGATTGAGCGGCGACAGTCGGATGCCGAAGCGCCGTTTCGGCTGGGGCAGGGCGGATGCGGGCGCCTCGACCGCGCCGCCATCGGCGGGCGGTGGCGGCATGGCGCCCGGGGTCGGTTCTGCGCGAGGTGCGGGGTGCTGCGAAACGCGCTGATCCATCTCAGGTCTCCCGCGTTTCGAAATCGATGCGCGGATCGATCCAGACATACATCAGATCCGAGATCAGCCCAACCACCAGCCCGATCAGCCCGAAGACAAAGAGCGTGCCGAACATCACCGGATAGTCGCGCGCCACCGCAGCCTCGAAACCCAGTCTACCCAACCCATCGAGCGAGAAGATCGTTTCGATGATCAGCGAGCCGCCGAAGAACACCCCCACGAACACCGCTGGAAACCCGGCAATGACGATCAGCATGGCATTGCGGAACACATGGCCATAAAGCACGCGCTTCTCGGTCAGGCCCTTGGCGCGGGCGGTCATCACATAATGCTTGCGGATTTCATCCAGAAAGCTGTTCTTGGTCAGCAGCGTCAGCGTGGCAAAGGCCGAGATGGTCGAGGCCAGCACCGGCAGGGTGATGTGCCACAGGTAATCCAGCACCTTGCCCAGGGGCGAGAGCTGGTCCCAGACCTCCTGGCTGGAGGTCAGCCCGCGCGAGGGGAATATCTGCCAGTAAGATCCGCCCGCAAACAGCACCAGCAGCAGGATGGCGAACAGAAACCCCGGAATGGCATAGCCCACGATGATCGCGCCCGAGGTCCATGTGTCAAACCGCGACCCGTCCCGCACCGCCTTGGCGATGCCCAGCGGGATCGATACCAGATAGGCGATCAGCGTGGACCAGAGCCCCAGCGTGATCGACACCGGCATCTTTTCCAGCACCAGTTCCATCACCCCGATGGAGCGGAAGTAGCTGGTGCCGAAGTCCAGCCGCATGTAGTTCCACATCATCCCGAAGAAGCGTTCCACCGGCGGCTTGTCGAACCCGAATTCGCGCTCCAGCTGGGCGATGAATTCAGGCGGCAGGCCACGCGCGCCGCGATAGCTGTCATCGCTGCGCTCGCTTCTGCCGACATCCGCCCCCGCGCCCGAGAACCGCTCGAACACATCGCCTTCGCCCTCCATCTGGGCGATGATCTGTTCGATGGGGCCCCCGGGGACAAATTGCACCAGCGCGAAGTTGATCACCATGATCCCGAACAGGGTGGGAATGATCAGCGCCAGCCGCCGCAGGATATAGGGAAGCATGTCGCGCTTACCTTATGGCACCGGCGGCGCGCAGGGCGTCGAAACGCTCCTGATCGAACCACCAGAAATCCAGCTCGCCGATGGCGAAGGGGGGGAAGTCCTCGGGGTGGTCGAACATGTCCCAATGCGCGACCCAGGCCACCGGCGAATACCAGGTGTGGATCATGAAGCGTTCCCAGCGCAGCACGCGGTCCAGCACCATCAGCGCCACGTCGCGATCCTCGGGCGTGGGGGCCATCAGCGCCTCGTCGATCACGGCATCCACCAGCGGGCTGCGCAGCGTGGCGGGGTTGAACACGTCATCGGCGGCCTCGGACCCGAACCGCTGGTGCAGGCCGGTGCCCGCATCCACCAGGGCGACATAGCCGTCCATGATCATGTCGTAATCCTTGTTCCGGCGTCGCTGGGTGTATTGCGCCGCATCGATCCGCTGGAACCGCGCATCGATCCCCATGGCCTGCAGGTTCTGGGTAAAGGTTTCGACAATCGATTCCATGGTGGCCGAACCGGAGGCATTGATCGGGATGGTTATCCGCATTGTCCGCCCATCGGCGTTGCGGCGGATACCGTCACCGCCAACCTCCCACCCGGCTTCATCGAGCAGGGCCATGGCGCGGCGCATGTTGCGCCGGTCATTCAGGCGGTCCGGGCTGGAACTATGGGCCATGACCGCCGGTTCGGTGAACAGCTCCTCGGGGACCAGATCGCCAAGGCTTTCAAGCAGCGCACGTTCAGCATCGGTGGGCGGGCCATCGGCCTGGTGGAGCCCTTCGCTGAACGAATGACGCTGTTCGAACAGGCCATATTGCAGCGTCTCGTTGGTCCATTCGAAGTTGTAAGCCAGCGAAATCGCCTCACGTACGCGACGGTCGGCGAACATCTCGCGTTCCAGGTTGAAGACAATGCCATTGGGTGTGGGGGGCGTTCCCACGGGGATTTCCTTTTGCACCACATGGCCGCGCTGGGCGGCGGGGAAGTCATAGCCCGTGGCCCATTGGCGCGAGTTGTTTTCCTGCCGGAACGTGTATTCCGCCGTCTGGAAGTTCTGGAACGCGGCGGCGCCATCGGCGAAATATTCCACGCGGATGACATCGAAATTGTGCCGCCCCACATTTACCGGCAGATCGGCGCCCCAGTAATCGGGGTTGCGGCGATAGATGATCGAGCGGTTGATCTCATAGCTTTCCAGGACATACGGGCCCGAACCGGGCGAGGTCTCCAGCCGCGATTCGTCCAGCCGCGCGCCGGTTTCATCGAACCACGCCTGCGAAAACACCGGCGTCGCTCCCACCTGATCGATCAGCGACCGGCGCGAGATATCGGGCGCGAAGGTGAATTTCACCGTGTGATCGTCCAGCGCCTCGGCATCCAGCACGCGGGCGCCGACCCCCATGGAGTACGAGGGCAGCCCCTGTTCCAGAAACAGGTTGTGGCTGAACACCACGTCATGCGCCGTGACCGGCGTGCCGTCCGAGAACCGCGCCTCGGGGCGCATGTGGAAAATCGCCCAATCCTTGGTTTCCGGGTATTCGACCGTATGCGCGAGCAACCCATAGGATTCCCCCAGCGCATCGGCCGGGACAGAGCCGGAGCCGAAGGATTCGCTGGACACCAGCAGGCTTTCATAAAGCGCCCAGGAATAGGCACCGGCCCGGCCCTGCCGCGTGTAAGGGTTCATCGAATCAAACGTGCCCTGCGCGGACATGCGGATTTCGCCGCCCTTGGGCGCATCGGGGTTCACATAGGAGAAATGCGGGAAATCGGCGTCATAGGTCAGATCGCCATAGAAGGAATAGCCATGCGCGGTGATGATGCCGTCCTGGTCCGGCTCGGCCATCTCGGGGGCGCTGTCAGATGTCGCCCAGAGCCCCGTTGCTGTCAGCGCGGCCAGTGCAAGAACCGCAGCACCAAGGGTCAGTTGGCGTCGCGTCCCGTCTATCCCGGCTGCCGGAAACGTTCTGACCCTTGCCACTGGCTGACGGCTGTTCATGCGCAAACCTCCCCTAAGGTACTGTGCTGTGGCGGCAGTATTTAGCCTATTTGCGGCGCTGTCGATGGTTGGGGTATGAATTCCCCGGGCGCACAAGCTATTTTGATCCGCACGTGTGCATGGAAAAGGGGCCAGCCCTTGCACAGGCGGCCCCGAATCCCGTTCAGGCCTTGTCTGGCTGCCACCGCGCCGCGCGCAGCGACCGGCCCGCCGGATTACTGGCTTTCGGCTTCCATATAGGCGATCAGGTTCGCCCGGTCCGCGGCGCTGGCCATGCCGCGGTAGTTCATGGAGGTGCCGGGCGCGACGCTGGTGGGCGCCTCCAGAAAGGCCGAGAGGATCTCGGGCGTCCAGACATCGCCAGCCTGATCCAGCGCGCCGGAATAGTTGAAGCCGTCCACGGCGCCAATCTCACGGTTGACCACGCCGTGCAGATACGGACCAACGCCATTGCGGCCCGCTTCCAGGGCGTGACAGGCGCGGCACTGGCTCCACAGGCGCGACCCGGCGGCAGGGTCGGCAGCCGCGAACAGCTCCTCGAAGCTCAGCTCTTCCTCGGGCTCGGCGTCCAGGTCGTCTTCGCCGGTGTCGATCACGAATGCCGGTGCCGCGGCGTGGTTGCGGGGCTTGTACAACTCGTCAGCGGCCCATTTGGCCAGCATGAAAATCAGCAACGCGCCACAGAATGAAGCAACGGCCTTGGTGATGACCATCGTGTCGAACATGTCCCAGTCCCTCGCTGTCCGCCCGGTTCGGCGTTATCTATCCGCTTCCCCTTGGCAGATTCAAGCGATAGTTAGCGCGACGAAATGCCCAACTTGCCGATTTTCCAGCATCGGAGCCCATGTTCATGACCCAGCGCATCGTCTTTCAGGGGGAGCCCGGCGCCTATTCGCACGAGGCGTGCCGCCTGGCCCACCCCGAAATGGAAGCCGTCCCCTGCCGCACTTTCGAGGACGCCATCGAGATGACCCGCGAGGGCAAGGTGCAGCTGGCCATGCTGCCGGTGGAGAATTCCACCTTTGGCCGCGTGGCCGATATTCATCATCTTCTGCCGGGCTCGGGCCTGCATATCGTGGGCGAGGCCTTTGTGCGCGTGCATATCAACCTGCTGGCGCTGCCGGGCACGCAGCTTGAGGATGTGAAATCGGCCATGAGCCACACAATGCTGCTGGGCCAGTGCCGCGATTTCCTGCGCCGCCACAATATCCGCCGTGTCACCGGGGCCGATACCGCGGGGTCGGCCCGGCGCATCGCCGAAATCGGGGATCCCGCGCAGGCTGCCTTGGCGTCAGAACTGGCGGCCGAGATCTACGGGCTGGATGTTCTGGCCCGCCATATCGAGGACCAATCCACCAACACCACCCGCTTCCTGATCATGTCCCCCACGCCGGACATGACACGGCGCGGCGAACACGGCATGGTCACCGCATTCGTTTTCCGGGTGCGAAACATTCCCGCCGCGCTCTACAAGGCCATGGGCGGGTTTGCCACTAACGGGGTCAACATGACCAAGCTGGAAAGCTATATGGTCGGCGGCTCGTTCACCGCCACCCAGTTCTTTGCCGAGATCGAGGGCCACCCCGAGGATGCCAATGTCCAGCTTGCCATGGAGGAACTGGGCTATTTCACATCGATGCTCAAGATCCTGGGGACCTATCCGGCCGACCCGATGCGCTGACATTGCGCTGGTGCGGGCCTGAGGCGAAGCACACACAGGCGCTGCATCCGGGGCGATGCGCCTGTGTTTCCGCCAGATGTGCCGAACGCGCTACGGGGTGCCCGTCCGGTCATGGCATGCCGCTCGTGACGCCCCGCCCGGAAGCGCCCTGAGCGCGGGCCGCATCAATGCCGAAAGACGCTGCGCGCAGGCTGGCGTGCGCCAAGGCACAGGTCATCGATCCGACGCCGGAGCCGGTCTGAACCGATGAACTCCAACTCCGCGCCTTCGGTCTCTGCGTTGCGGGGCCGCTTGAAGGTGATCTTGGCGCCCAGTTGCTCCAGGAAGTTCTGCCTATCCATCATGGTCGTCTCCTGTGTTCTGCCTCAGGCATGATTACGGTTAACGCCACGTTCACTTCTGCGCGTGTCCAGAATGTGGCACGGTGCGGGCAATTTCGAGGGGAATTCAACTACAGGGTGTGCCGCAGGTCTTCAGGCAGAGCTGCGCGCGTTCTTTCGAAGATCCGGTAGTCAAGGCGCGGCAGACCACTTGCGCGGATCGGTATTGCCCATATGCAAGAACGACGTCCTGGCGGGGCGGCATTCGCGAGTCTGCGGTTCCGCCCGAAAGCAGGGGGCGCAGCCATGAAATGTCAGAGAATCACTGGAGGCGCGCGCAAGACATGATGCGAGGCTGCCGACGCCGCATGGACCAGTGACGCCGTTGGCGCGGCTGTGTGCGCAATGCGTCGAGGGGGCCCGACAAGCCGGACCCCCTCCTCACCCACACGCTTCCCAACAAGCGTCCCCATGACGGAAGAAGCCCAGACATCCTGTCCGGACGCTTGCAGGATGCCCGGCGCAGCCGCAGAATGCAAAGCCCGTTTGCACGGCAATTGAAGCGAATGCGATCATTGCCTCAGAGGCGCCGCAGCAACTCGGGCGTGGGCCAGCCATCGGCCGGGAGGCCAAGCTGCGCCTGGACATCCTGAACCGCAGCACGGGTGTTGGCGCCCAGAATGCCATCCACACCACCCACATTGAACCCGCGCCCCTGCAACCGGCGCTGCAAATCGCGCATCTGGTCCTGGTTCAGCCCGGGTTCCGGGTTTCCGGCGGCATAGACCGGCGCCCCTTCCAGCCGGGTGGCGAAATAGGCAACGGTGGTGATGTAGATGAAGCTCTGGTTCCATTCGAAGAGCGTGCGGAAATTGTGGAACACCATGAAGGCCGGGCCGCGATGCCCCTGCGGCAGAATCACCGAAGCCCGCATGTTCCCCGAAGGCAGGCTGCCGTGGCGCGCGCTGACCCCCATCCGCTGCCAGTCCGACACGCTCAGTTCCGTGCGCAGCCCGGTGCGGGTCAGGTCCAGCCCCTGGGGAATCACCACCTCGTGCATCCAGGGCTCACCTGCGCGCCAGCCCTTGGCGCGCAGCATGTTGGCTGCGGACAGGATCGCATCAGGGACCGATCGCGCCAGATCCACCGATCCCGAGCCATCGGCATCCACCCCGTAATTCAGAATATCCGAAGGCAGCTTCTGCACCATCCCGATCTCACCCGCCCAGGCCCCGCGCTGACTGGCCGGGTCAAGCGCGCCGCGCGCATGAAGTTCCAGCGCGGCAAAGACCTGTGGGCGGAACAACTCAGGGCGGCGGCAGTCATGGGCCAGCGTGACCAGTGCGTTGACCGTGTTGAAATCACCCTGCACCGCGCCGAAATCGGTCTCGAACGCCCAGAAGGCCAGGAGAATCCCCGGCGAAACCCCGTAATGCTGGCGTGCCACGTCGAACAGGGAACGGTAGCGATCCAGATTGCGCCGCCCGCTGTCCATCCGGTTCTGCGAGATCAGCGCGCGCGAAAATTCGAGGAACGGGCGCTGAAAAATCCCCTGCCGCCGGTCGGCACGGATCACGGCCTCATCCTGGCGCACGTTGCGGAAAAACGTATCCACCGTGCTCCGCGGCACACCGCGCTGCACGGCCTCGGCCCGCAGCCCGTCAACAAAGCTTGAAAAATTGCCGCCGCAGCCGGATTGCGCCAACGCTCCCGTTGCCGAAACCATCACCGCCAGAAATGCGGTCAGAACCAGTGTTCGCATGCTGCCCCCTGCAAATGTTTCACGCAGTTTACCCCGGGCGGTGATCCTGACAAGCCCGCCTGTCGCCACGCTCCAATTCCGCCGTTGCCATGATCCGGTCCGATTGGTAAGAAATCAGAACCAATCCGCACCCCGAAAGGTCCACCCATGCCCGTGATTGCCGAAATCGAGGACTTGCGCCGCCTCTACCGACGTCGGACCCCGCGCATGTTCTTCGATTACGCTGAAAGCGGCTCCTGGAGCGAACAGACCTTTCGCGAAAACACCAGCGATTTCGCGCATCTGCGCCTGCGCCAGCGGGTGGCGGTGGACATGTCGAACCGCTCCACCGCCTCCACCATGATCGGGCAGGACGTGGCCATGCCCGTGGCCCTGGCCCCCGTGGGCCTGACCGGCATGCAATGCGCCGATGGCGAGATCAAGGCCGCCCGCGCCGCCGAGAAATTCGGCGTGCCCTTCACCCTCTCCACCCTCTCCATCTGCTCGATCGAGGATGTGGCCGCGCATACCTCCAAACCCTTCTGGTTCCAGGTCTATACCCTGAAGGATGAAGAGTTCATGCGCCGTCTGTTTGACCGCGCCCGCGCCGCCAACTGCGCGGCCATCGTGCTGACGCTGGATCTGCAGGTGCTGGGCCAGCGCCACAAGGACCTGCGCAACGGCCTGTCGGCCCCGCCCAAGCTGACCCTGAAATCCATCGCCAACATGATGACCAAGGTGCAATGGGGCCTGGGCATGCTGGGCACCAGGCGGCGCTTTTTCGGCAATGTGGTGGGCCATGCCAAGGGCGTGACCGATCCGGCCTCGCTCAGCGCCTGGACAGCCGAGGCCTTCGACGAGACGCTCGATTGGGACCGCGTCAGGCAATTCCGCGACATGTGGGGCGGCAAGTTCATCATCAAGGGCATCCTGGATGTCGAGGACGCGCAGAAGGCCGCCGATCTTGGCGTCGATGCCATTGTTGTCTCCAACCACGGCGGGCGCCAGCTAGACGGCGCCATGTCCTCCATCCGGATGCTGCCCCGGATCGTCGATGCCGTCGGCGACCGGGTTGAGGTGCATATGGACAGCGGCATCCGCTCCGGGCAGGACGTGCTGAAGGCCCTGTCGCTGGGCGCGCACGGCACCTATATCGGCCGCGCCTTCACCTATGGCCTGGGCGCCATGGGCGAGGCCGGCGTGACCCGCGCGCTGCAGATCATCCACAAGGAACTGGACACCACCATGGCGCTCTGCGGCGAACGCGATGTCCACAACCTCGGGCCGCAGAACCTCATCGTTCCACAGGGCTTCGACGATCCCACCATGCGCCTCTGACCTGCCTTCACCCTTGGAAAATATCCTCGGGGGGAGGCGCCCGGAACGGGCGGCGGGGGGCAGACAGCCCCCCAGCGCGGCCAGCCGAAGGGCGCGCCGAATCCCCTTGCCATTGTCCGCGAACTGCCCTATCGCGCAGGCTTCGCGGCCATGCACCCTTGGAGGATGGCCGCTGCAACAACCGAATGGAGTATCCAATGGCTGGTGAGATCCCCGATCTGATCGCCGAGGTACGCACGGGGACAGGCAAGGGGGCCGCCCGTCAAGCTCGTCGTGAGCAGAAAGTACCCGGTATCGTCTATGGTGGCGGCGCAGACCCGCTGCCGCTGAATTTCGAATTCAACTATCTGCTGGCACGGCTGAAGGCCGGGCGCTTCATGTCCACGCTCTTCAACCTCAAGGTTGATGGCCAGGAGGATGTGCGCGTCATTGCCCGCGCCGTGCAGCGCGATGTGGTCAAGGGTCTGCCGACCCATGTGGACCTGATGCGCCTGCGCCGCACAACCCGTATCAAGCTGTTCATCAACGTGGAGTTCATCAACCACGAAAGCTGTTCGGGCCTGAAGCGTGGCGGGACCCTCACCATCGTCCGCCCCGAGGTTGAGCTGAGCGTGATCGCCGGGGATATTCCCGAAAAGATCACCGTCGATCTGGACGGGCTGCAGATCGGTGACACCATCACCATCTCCAGCGTGCCGCTGCCTGAGGGCGTGAAGCCCACGATCGAGCGCGACTTCGTGATCGCCAATATCGTCGCCCCGCGTGCCGTCACGGCCGAGTCCGATGACGATGCGGAAGAAGGCGAAGGCGAAGTCACCGAAGCCTGATCTCCCCTGTTCGGAGACCATGGCGTGAAAATCGAAACCGGGGCCCTTCGCGCGCCCCGGTTTTTCATTTGGTGATATGCTGAACCGACTCGAACAGTTCCAGTTCCGGCGGTCCCAGATAGATGTCCTTGTGCGATCCCGCGCCCTTGTGGGCCGCGCGAAACGCCTCGGACCGGGTCCAGGCTTCGAATGCCGCGCGGCTTTCCCAGATTGTGTGCGACAGATAGACGGTATGATCGTCATGGCTGGGCCCGCGGAACAGGTTGAAGGCCTTGAACCCGTCCAGTTGCGGCAGATGCGTGTCGCGCCCGGTCCAGATCGCCTCGAACTGCGCTTCACATCCGGGTTTGACCCGGAAACGGTTGATGGTCAGATACATGCGCCCTCCGTTGTCTGGCTTCCCGGCCAGAATTGAGGCATGAGGGAAGCGGGTCAACCCACAGTCGACCAAAACCGATGGAGGGGACATGCAGCTGTTCGTGGGGCTGGGCAATCCGGGGCCGAAATACGCCGCAAACCGTCACAATATCGGTTTCATGGCGCTGGACCGGATCGCCGCGGATCATGGCTTCGCACCATGGCGGGGCAAATTCCAGGGGCAGCTTGCCGAAGGGCGGCTGGGTGGTGAAAAGGTTCTGCTGCTCAAGCCTGAAACCTTCATGAACCGCTCCGGACAGTCGGTGGGCGAGGCCATGCGCTTCTACAAGCTGGAGCCCGGCGCGGTCACGGTCTTTCATGATGAACTGGATCTGGCGCCCGGCAAATGCCGGGTCAAGCGCGGCGGCGGGCACGCGGGCCATAACGGGTTGCGATCCCTTCACGGCCATATCGGCGAGGATTACGCCCGCGTCCGGCTGGGGATCGGTCATCCGGGCGACAAGCGGCTGGTCAGTACATATGTGCTGCAGGATTTCCCCAAGGCTGATGCCGACTGGCTGGACGATCTGCTGCGGGGAATTTCGGACGGTGCACCGGCGCTGGCGGCGGGTGATGCGGCGCGCTTTGCCAATGCAGTGGCCCTGCGCGTGGCGCCGCCGCGCAGTTCTGGCGGGAAGGGCGATGCGCGTGCCCCCGCAAAGGCGGGCGGGACCCCCGCGCCGAAACCTGAGTCCGCGCCAAAACCTGACCCTACGCCGGAACCGGACACCCGCAGCGCCCTGCAAAAACTGATGGACCGCTTTCGATGAGCGCCGCCCACCGCACCGCCATGCGCCAGCAGGCCGATGCCTGCGACCGGCTTGGCTCGCCCTTCACCGCGCGGCTGTTGCGTCTGCTGGCTGACCGGCTGGATGGCGAAACCGCGGTGGGCGCACGGGTGCTGGGCTGGCCCGGCGATCCGCTGACCACCGGCGATGCGGTGGCGCTGCGGCTTGCGGGCGGGCTGCATGCGCTGGTGCTTTCGGGCGCCGATGAGGCCCTTGCACGCGTCTATGCCAATCCGGGGCTGGGCGATGAACAGCTCTGGCAGGCCATAGCTTGCATGTTGAATACTCATGACGCGCATCTGCAGCATTGGCTGGACACCCCGCCCCAGACCAATGAACCGGCACGTTCGGCGGTCCTGATCGCCGCCGGGCATTGGCTGACGGCGCGATTCGGCCTGGAGCTGGAGCTACTGGAACTGGGCGCCTCGGCCGGGTTGAACCTGCGCTGGGACGCTTTCGCGCTGGAAGTTCAGGGGCAGCGCTTCGGCCCTGCCGATGCTGCCCTGACCCTGCGCCCGGACTGGACCGGCCCGCCACCCCCCGCCACGGCTCCGCGCATTGCCGGGCGCGCGGGCGTAGACCTCAATCCGCTGGACCCGGCGCGCGACCGGCTGCGCATCCTGTCCTATGTCTGGGCCGATCAGGGCGCGCGGCTGGCGCGGATGCGCGCGGCGCTGGATCTGGCCGCGAAGATGCCGGTCGAGATAGCACAGGGGGACGCGGCCGAATGGCTGGAACAGCGGCTGGACCTGCGGCGCCCCGGCGTCCTTCAACTGGTGTATCACACGGTGGTCTGGCAGTATTTGTCGCCCGAAACTGATAGCCGCGCCCGGGCCGCGATGGCCCGGGCAGGCGCGGCGGGGCCACTGGCCCGGCTGGGCATGGAGCAGGACCACTCGGGCCAGCCGGGGGCA
The DNA here is from genome assembly GCF_013415485.1 of Rhabdonatronobacter sediminivivens. Lineage (GTDB taxonomy): Bacteria > Pseudomonadota > Alphaproteobacteria > Rhodobacterales > Rhodobacteraceae > Rhabdonatronobacter > Rhabdonatronobacter sediminivivens. The sequence goes on from NZ_JACBXS010000020.1 coordinate 16,339, forward strand.
GCGATATGGCTGGACCTCTGGCCCGGCGGGCGTGTGGATCTGGGCCGCGCCGATTTCCACGGCCGCTGGGTGGACTGGCAGGCCCCCGCGCCCGGCTGACGCGCCGCCCGCGTATCCCCCTTGTGGCGCCGCGCGCTTCGGTGCTACATTTGATCAAATTGTCAGGTGACGCTATGAAGATCGGTATACTCCAGACCGGCCAATCCCCCGAGACCCTGCGCCCGCACTTGGGCGACTACCCAGGCATGTTCGAACACCTGCTGGATGGGCATGGCTTCACATTCCGCACCTGGCTGGTCGAGGAAATGGACTTCCCCGACAGCCCCCATGACGCCGATGGCTGGCTGATCACCGGCTCCAAGCATGGCGTCTATGAAGACCACCCCTTCATTGCGCCGCTGGAAGAGTTGGTGCGTGATGCCATGGGCGCGGGCGTGCCGGTGGTCGGTATCTGTTTCGGCCATCAGCTGATGGCGCAAGCCCTGGGCGGCAAGGTGGAAAAGTTCGCCGGCGGCTGGGCCGTGGGGCCGCAGACCTATGACATCGAAGGCCGACCCATGACCGTGAACGCCTGGCACCAGGACCAGGTCATGCTGCCGCCGCCCGGTGCGCAGGTCATTGCCAGCAATGATTTCTGCCGCTACGCTGGCTTTTCCTATGGCGATCTGGGCTGGTCGGTGCAGCCCCACCCCGAATTCAAGGATGATTTCGTGCGTGGTCTGATCCGGACCCGCGCCGTGGGGGTGGTGCCCCAGCCACAACTGGACAGCGCCGAAGCTGCACTTGGCCAGCCGCTGGACAGCCCCGCCGTGGGTGCGCGGATTGCCGAGTTCCTCAAGCGCGCCGCCGGTCGCGCCAACATCTGATAGCGAGCCCCCATGTCCCACTGGACCGACCATATCCCCGATGCCGCGCGCGCCTATATCGCCGGGCGCCGCCCCGACGAGGTCGAATGCGTCGTCCCCGACATTGCCGGGGTCGCCCGCGGCAAGGCCATGCCCGCCGCCAAATTTGCCCGTCAGGAAAAATTCTATCTTCCGGATTCGATCTTTTTGCAGACCATCACCGGCGACTGGGCGCAGGTGCCGGACCAGGCCTATACCGAACCGGACATGATCCTGCGGCCGGATTTCTCCACCACCACGGCTGCGCCCTGGACGGCGGATGTTACCCTGCAGGTCATCCATGACGTCCTGGACCCGCAAGACCAGCCGGTGCCGATTGCGCCGCGCAATGTGCTCAAGCGTGTGATGGGATTCTATGCTGAACGCGGCTGGAAACCCGTCATTGCCCCGGAAATGGAGTTCTATCTGGTCGCCCGCAACACCGACCCGGCCAAACCGATTGAGCCGCCGATGGGCCGCTCTGGCCGCCCGGCTGCAGCGCGGCAGGCCTACTCGCTTTCGGCGGTGGATGAGTATGGCCCCGTCATCGATGACATCTATGACTTTGCCGAAGCCCAGGGGCTGGAGATCGACGGCATCCTGCAGGAAGGCGGCGCCGGGCAGATCGAGATCAACCTCAACCACGGCGACCCGGTGCAACTGGCCGATGAGGTCTTCTATTTCAAGCGCCTGATCCGCGAGGCCGCCATGCGGCACAATTGCTACGCCACCTTCATGGCGAAGCCGATCGAGAACGAGCCGGGCAGCGCCATGCATATCCATCATTCGGTGGTGGATATTGCCTCGGGCAACAACATCTTTTCAGATGCGGCCGGTGAGACCACCGATGACTTCTTTTACTTCATTGGCGGGATGCAGAAATACCTGCCCGCTGTGATCGCCATTCTGGCGCCCTATGTGAACAGTTATCGCCGTTACGTTCCCGATTTCGCGGCGCCCATCAATCTGGAATGGGGGCGTGACAACCGCACCACGGGCATCCGCGTGCCGGTGTCCAGCGCGGCCTCGCGCCGGGTGGAAAACCGGCTGGCGGGGATGGATTGCAACCCGTATCTGGGCATTGCCGCGTCACTGGCCTGTGGCTATTTGGGGATCGTCGAGCGGATTACCCCGCGCGCGCAATACAAGGGCGATGCCTATGTGGCCGAAGATGAATTGCCGCTGACGCTGGGCGACGCGCTGGACCTGCTGGAGGAGTGCGAACCCATGCGCGAGGTTCTGGGCAAGCGCTTCTGCATCGTCTATGAAAGCGTCAAGCGTCTGGAATACAAGGAATTCCTGCAGGTCATCAGCCCCTGGGAACGCCAGCATCTGTTGTTGAACGTATGAATCTGCTGTTTGCCAATGACACGCGTGGAGCCTATCCGCCCAGCTATTACGCGGCCACGGCGACCGCGCTGGACCCGCAGCCGCCCCTGCGCGAAAGCCGCCGGGCCGATGTGGTGGTGGTGGGTGCGGGCTATACGGGTCTGTCGGCGGCGCTGCATCTGGCCCGGCGCGGTTTTGAGGTGGTTGTGCTGGAAGCGCATCGCGTGGGCTTTGGCGCCTCGGGGCGCAATGGCGGGCAGGTGGGCACCGGTCAGCGGATCGATCAGGACGCGCTGGAGCGGATGGCCGGGCGCGCGGATGCCCGCGCGCTGTGGGACATGGGGCAGGACGCCGTGGCGCTGGTGCGTGATCTGATCGACACCCATGCCATGGACTGCCCCTTCGCGCCCGGGGTGATCCATGCCGACTGGCACGCATCCGAAGTGCGCCATTCCCACGCCTATGCCGACCGCCTGCGCCGCGATTACGGCTATGACAAGATGGAGCCGCTGGACCGCGCCGCGCTGCAGGAGATCGTCAAGGCCCCCGGCTATCAGGGCGGTGTGATCGACCACGGCGCGGGCCATGTGCACCCGCTGCGCTTTGCCCTTGGGCTGGCGCGGGCAGCGCTGGATGCGGGCGCGGTGATCCATGAAGACACCCTTGTTACCCGGATCACCGATGGCCCCCGCCCGCGTGTCGATACCGAGGAAGGCAGTATCGAGGCCGATCACGTCATCCTCGCGGCGAATGGTTATCTGGGGGAGCTGAACGGCCAGGTGGCCGCCAAGGTCATGCCGATCAACAATTTCATCATCGCCACCGAACCGCTGGAGCCGGGCAGCGTGCTGACCCGCAACCTGGCCGTGGCCGACAGCAAGTTCGTGGTCAACTATTTCCGCATGTCCGAGGATGGCCGCCTTCTGTTCGGCGGCGGCGAAAGCTATGGTTACCGTTTCCCCGATATCATTGCCACGGTACGCAAGCCCATGCTCGAGGTGTTCCCGCATCTGGACAAGGCGCGGATCGACTATGCCTGGGGCGGGACGCTGGCGATCACCCGCACGCGGCTGCCGTATTTCGCGCGTCCGGGGCAGGGGGTTCTCAGCGCCTCGGGCTATTCGGGGCATGGGGTGGCGCTGGCCACGCTGGCCGGGCGCGCCCTGGCCGAGGCGGTGGCCGGCCAGTCCGAACAGTTCGACCTGATGGCACGGCTGAAACTCCCGGCCTTTCCCGGCGGTGCCGCGCTGCGCAACCCGCTGCTGGTGCTGGCGATGACCTGGTTTTCCCTGCGCGACCGGCTGGGCATCTGACCCTGATTGGGGTCGCATGCGCGGAAGATCATCCCTGTGGGCGGTGCTTTGCGACGGAGAATAAGAACAGCTTCCCGCTTCCTGCATATGTTGTGGGCCGATCCCCGCGTTCCGGCGCTACTGGGAAAACCTTTCCCTCCGCGCGCGGGCGCGTGGGAAAACCGTTCGGCCCATCCGCGGCGATGCAGGCCGTGGCATTATTGCGTGGCGGCAAGTTCCATCCTATCTGCCGCGCAACCGTGACTGCGCTACCACAAGAAAGGAGCGTCGAATGCTTCGCCCCACGTCTCTCGGCCTCGTTGCCCTGTCGCTGACTGTATCGCTGCCTGCCACCGTCATGGCCACGCCCGAGGGCTGGTCGCCGCTGCTGGAGCCCGCTGAACTGGCCGCGATCCTGGATGCAGATGACGCCGTGCGCGTGGTGCATGTCACCGGCGCGCAGGATCAGTTGATCCCCGGCGCGGTCTTCTCGCCCTATGCCGACTGGCGCGGCGAGGCAGGCAATCCCGGTGCCCTGCGCAGCGTGACCGAACTGGGCGCAGTTGTCACCGGGCTGGGCATTGATGCCGATACGCCGGTGGTGGTGGTCCATGGCGGCGCCAACCCGTCGGACATGGGCGCCGCAGCGCGTGTCTACTGGACGCTCAAATCGCTCGGGGTCGAAGATCTGGCGCTGCTCAACGGCGGCTTCGCCGCCTGGACCGAGGCGGCCCTGCCTGTCGCCACGGAACCTGCCGACGTGGCGCAGAGCAGCTTTGATCCCGTCTGGGATGCCAGCTGGTATGTGGGCACCGAAGAGGTCGCCGCGCTGACCGACTCGGGTGAGGCGCGTATCATCGACAGCCGCCCCCGCGGGTTCTTTGACGGGATCGATTGGTCCATCGCCCGCCCTGGAACGGTGCGGAATGCGGAGAATGTGGTCTTTGCCGAATTCATGGACGGTAACCGCATGATCGACAGCGAGTCCGCCCATGCCATCGCCGCCGCGAACGGTCTGACCGAAGCGCCGCTGACGGTAAACTTCTGCAACACCGGCCACTGGGCCGCGATCAACTGGTTCGCCCTGTCCGAGGTCGCAGGGGTCGACAACACCCGGCTTTATGCCGAAAGCATGGCCGAATACGCCGCCGGCGGGCATGCCTTGGACAACGAACCCTCGCGCATCGCCTATCTGTGGCATTCGACCCGCAAATGGGTGTCGGATCTGTTCTGAGCCCGTGCAAGGCAGACCCCGAAGAAATGACAGGGCAAAGGGGTGCAGCGTGCGCCCCTTTGCCGTGACGAACAGCGGATCGGAGACGACACATGACACGGACCCGTGCAGGACTGGTGATGTTCGCGCTTGCACTTGCCGCATATGCCTTTGTTGCCGCTGGCGCACGGGCGGGGCTGCTGGTGCTGGTGGGCCTTGGTTTCGGGCTGGTGCTGGAGGGGCTGCGCTTCGGCTTTGCCGGGCCGTGGCGGATGATCGTCACCGACTGCGACGGGCGCGGGCTGATCGCGCAATTTCTGGCCATCGGGCTGACTGCGGCGGCGGCGTTTCCGCTGCTGGCCGCCGCCCCGGATGAGCTGTTTGGCGCCCATGCGCCGGTCGGGCTGGCCATGATTGCGGGCGCGTTTGTCTTTGGCGCCACCATGCAACTGGTCATGGGCTGCGGTTCGGGCACATTGGTCAACGCGGGCAGCGGTAATCTGGTGGGGCTGGTGGCGCTGGTGGGTTTCATCGGCGGCAGCTTCCTGGGCACGCTCCATCTGGAATGGTGGACCGGGTTGGGCACGATGCCGGTTATCACGCTGCAGGGGTTGTGGGGGGCAGGTGCCGGGCTGTGGGTCACACTGGCCCTGCTGGCTGCGCTGGGTGCGGTGGTTGCGCTGCGTGCCGCCCCTGGCAAGCGCATGCCGCCGCGGCGGCTCTGGATCGCTGCCGCCCTGATTGCCGTGCTGGCACTGGCCAATCTGGTGATCGCGGGCCAGCCCTGGGGGATTGTCTATGGACTGGGCCTCTGGGGGGCAAAGCTCGCCGATGCCGGCGGTGCCGATCTGGCCGCGACAGCCTTCTGGTCGGCGCCTGCGAATGCCGAGCGGCTGGGCGCGAGTATCCTGACCGATGTAACCTCGCTGACCAATATAGGGCTGCTGGCCGGGGCGTTCATCGCCATGCGGTGGAAGGCCGATCCGGGGGCGCAGACTGCAAGACTGACTGCCGCAAGCTGGCTGGCCGTGCTGGTGGCGGCATTGATCATGGGCTATAGCGCGCGGCTGGCCTTTGGCTGCAATGTGGGCGCGTTCTTCAGCGGCATTTCCACCGGATCGCTGCATGGCTGGGTGTGGATGGTCGCGGCTTTCGGCGGATCGTACCTGGGCATCCGCTTGCGCCCCGTTCTTCTGCGCAGGGCCGGGCCAACCGGTACGGGGGTGCCGGCATGACCGTGCCCGTGCCTGCGCGCCCCTCGCGCCCCGTAGTCGCGCTTCTGGCAATCGGCCTGCTGTTGGCGATCCTGGCGCTGGACACCCTGCGCAGCCCCGCGGTGGACCTGTTCGACGCGCCCCCGCCGATCGCCTTTGGCTCTGGTGTGGCGCCCGGCGGCGCGCATTGCTCGGGCGGCTGAGCGCCCCCGTGGCATGGCGGATTGCAAGAAACCCCTGGCCTTGGCGCCGCATTATTGGTCTACTTGGTCCGCGTCGAAATAAGAGGGTCAGTCCATGAACCATACTTCCCGCATTGCCGTTGTCGCCACTCTTGCCCTTGCCGGCTGCATTGGTGCGGATGTCGAAGTCGAGATCCTGGGCGACGATCTGGCCCGCATGACCGGCACGTTCGAGATGCAGCGCGCCCTGTTCGACATGGCCGATGCCGAAGAGGATTTCTGCGATCCGGCCGATGGCGGCACGCTGGAGCTGACCGCCGAGCGGGCGCTGTGCCGTTTCGACCGTACCGGCAGTTTTTCCGAGCTGTTCGAGGATGGCGAAGACACGGATATGCAGGCCTTTTTCGAGCCGCTGGGGAATGATGTCGTCCGCGTCACCATCCCGATGGATGACATGAATGACGAGATGGACGAGATGTTCGAGGACCCGGCCATGGTCGCCATGTTCCGCCCCATGCTTGAAGGCTATTCCATCGGCTTCACTGTCACCGGGGTCGAGATCATTTCCTCCACCGGCGATATTTCCGAGGATGGCCGCAGCGCCAGTTTCACACTGCCGCTGGTGTCGGTGCTGGAGCCAGGTTTTGAACCCCCCGAGGCCTTTGTGACCGAGGTGCGCTACTGAGCGCACCACCCCGCGGGGGCCGGGGAGTCCAGCCTGGATGCAGTAGTAGATCAGACCGGGCGTGCCGCGCCCGAGGCTATCTGTCGCGCCAATGCATCGCACGGGGACGTTGAAACCCTGATCTTGGAGTGTGTTGCGTTCAACCGCTTTCTGATCCTGCGCAGTTTCGGCTGGGCGAACACTGTCGGTGGCATGGCTCCAACCATGTATCAGGGCGTCGAACGCGTCAAATCCCGCTTCATGCTGACCATGGCCGCCAACGGCCGTGCAAGACTGCCCCGGTTGCTGGCCGCATGAAGCGGGACCAGGGCCCTTGGCCAGGATGACGAACGGGCCGACAGACTTGGCATTCACGCGGGCAAGGCCAGATGATGGGACAACCTTCCTGCTCAGGCACGATTTCAGCGAACTTCTGATCCACGCGAAACAGCCTGTTCAGGCCGATAGAACCAGTTTCAAGGCAATTGCCCACATCACCAGGGCAATCCCGCCCTCCAGAAGCCGCCAGGCCCTCGGCTGCGCGAAAAGCGGCCTCAGTTTGCCAGCGCCATAGCCGAGCGCGAAAAAGAACAGGAAGGAACCGCTGACAGCACCAGCGGCAAAGGCAAACTGCTGGCCCGCATATTGCGTCGAGATCGTACCCAGCAAGACCACGGTATCGAGATAGACATGCGGATTCAGCCATGTCAGCGCCAGCGCTGTCAGCAGCACAGGGCGCAGCGGCTCGCGCGGGGCTGCACCGTCGATCCAGAGTGCTTGCGATGAGGTCAAGGCCGCGCGCATGTTGCTCGCCCCATACCAGAGTAGAAACGCAGCGCCGCCATAGCGCATGACCGGATCGACCATCGGCAACCATGCGGCGATCTTGGCGAAACTGGTCACGCCAACCACGATCAGGATCGCATCTGACAGCGCACAGGTCAGCACCACCGGGAACACATGCGACCCGCGCAGGCCCTGACGCAGGACAAAGGCATTCTGCGCACCAATGGCGATGATCAGGCTCAGGCCGATGCCAAGGCCGGTCAGGTAAATCGTCAGGTCGCTCATATCCGCCCCGGTCAGGTTCAGCTTGCGATAGCCCGGACCATGTGTTTAGGCAAATTAAACGATCTAACTCTGATGAAGGAGCGCTAATTCTTGATTATCCCGCCGCGCGTGCCGTGGCGCTGGTGGCGCAGACTGGCAGTTTCGAGGGCGCGGCGCGGGCCTTGGGGGTGACGCCCTCGGCCATTTCGCAGCGGGTGCGCGCGCTGGAAGAGCGTCTTGGCACTGTCCTGATCGAGCGCGCCAGCCCGTGCCGCGCCACGGCGGCCGGGGATGCCCTGTGTCGTCATATCGAGCTTGTGGGTCTGGCCGAGCGCGACCTGATGACCCAGTTGCCCGCAAGCGCCCTCGAGACAGACCATGTGACCCTGTCGGTTGCGGTCAATTCAGACAGTCTGGCCACATGGGTTCTGCCCGCCCTGACAGGTTTTGCCCGTGATGCGGATATCTTGCTGGATATCGCGGTGGATGATGAGGATCACACGACCGACTGGCTGAAATCGGGGCGGGTGGTGGCTGCGCTGACCGCTGTGGCCAAGCCTGTGCAGGGTTGCAAATCCATCGCCTTGGGCAGCCTGCGCTATCATGCGACGGCCAGCCCCGGTTTCATGCAACGGTTTTTCTCTGACGGGGTCACCCTTTCAGCATTGGCCCGCGCCCCTGCGCTGACCTTCAACCAGAAGGATCAGTTGCAAAATGAATGGGTGCAAGCCGTCTTCGGGCAACGGCTGGCCGCGCCAACCCATTGGCTACCCTCGACCCAGGGTTTTGTGACGGCGGCGGTGCAGGGGTTGGGTTGGGGCATGAACCCCGCGCCTTTGGTGCAGGATCACTTGCGCGCAGGGCAGTTGGTGGAGCTGATTGCGGACACACCCTTTGACCGGCCCCTGTTTTGGCAAATCAACCGACGCGCGGCCGAACCGCTTCGGGCGCTAAGCGATGCCCTGCGCCATCACGCCCGCGAAGCGCTGGTGTGAGGAGCGGTTCATGCCGACCGACCCGTAACGCAGTGGCGCGATGCGCAAGGGCGTATTCGAATGGCCATCGACCCGCCGGGCATCCCGGCCCTGCTGCAGGAAGGCCGGGGCGCCGGGTCCGGCTTCCCCCAGTGCGGGGTTACCGGCCATGCCCATCTCCAGTTCGGCGACACCGGGGCGGCGGACGGGCTCTTTCGCAACATCCTCGGCCTCGCCGCGCGTCAGGCGCAGGGCGTCAATGCGTGTTGAACACCTGCTGATACATGGCAATGGCGTCGATCGTGGACATGCGCTCCTCGGGCGTGGGATTGGCCGGATCGGCAGCGACAGGGAGCGCACCAAACTTCATCAGGCAGGCCATGAGCAGCATTCTCGCCTTGGTTGCCGTCAGGTTTGACCCGGAGATCGCCAGAGGGGCGGGGTCGGCGAAGCCCTCGGCATGGCCGCGCCCGACCCGGACCACCGGCAGCCCGGAAAACACCGCGCGTTCCAGCAGCTTCTCGCGCGCCGAAGAGGGCAGCCGTCCGTAGGGAACCAGCCCCTCGGTGATGAAGCCCGCAAGGCGCCCAAGTGACAGCTTGTAGGCGATCAGCGCCTTCAGATCCGCTGCGTCATCCGCGGCGAAGCCGTATTCCTCGTCCGAGAAGCTGCCCTCCTTGATCATCGACACCGATGGGATCGCCGCTTCAAGCAGCTTGCCAGCGTCATCCTTGATTGCCACCTCCACCAGCGTCAACGCATCCGGCGTGCCCGTGACGGCGCGGGTGGTCTGCGGCAGTTTCGAGAGGTTCACATCCGAGCACCAGGTGTGCTTGTAGGCGGGCACATAGGTCAGCCACAGATCATTCTTGTGGGTGATCTGGCCAAGGATGCCGCCATGCCCGCCCGTGGCCACATAACCGCCGGGCCGGGCGTCAGCCTTGGCGACCTCGCGCGCGGCGAAGAATTGCTGTTCCTGGATCACCACCACGCCGCAGCGGTTGCGCCCCTCTTCATCGCGCCAGATGCCCGAGCGGACGAAGGCGACCGAATCGACGATGTTCTTGGGACCATCGGCGCTGATCTGGCCCTGCGGGCGCTGCGCGGCATTGCCGCAGATGGGCAGATCGGTGTCGATCAGCAGGTTGAACCAATAGGCGCTTTCCTCCACCTGCGGGCTGCCCTGCGTCCAGATGAGCCCGTCATATTCACCGCTGTCGGCGATGGCCTGGGTGTCATTCGTGGCCTTGGCCAGCGCTGGCCGCGTTGGGGCCGAGGACAGGTGGTAGGGCTTGTAGGCGTTGAAATCCTTGCCGCGCGTTTCCGGGGGGATGTCGCCCTCGCCCTTGTCGGTGCGCAGGTTGGCGGGCACGCCCTTCTTCCAGCCGCCCGGGGGCAGGACGCGGAAGAAATCGATATCGGCCTGCTCCGACAGCACGCTGGCCTGACCTTCGATGCCGATGGACAGGCGGTCGATCTCCTCGAAGCTGCGCGAGCCGTCGGGGAAGAAGCTTTGCCGCGCCCTGCTGTCATCCCCGAAGGGGGTCGCCATCTCTTCGTCCCAGGCTGATCCATCGGCCTGAGTGGCCATATAGGGCAGCGGATAGAGGCCATCCTCGGGGGTCAGTTCGACCTCGTAGACGGGTTTGTCCTCCGGGGCGCGGCGTTCGGGGCTGAAGCTGCCGTCAGCGCCGATATAGCCATCGGGCGGACCGTAGAGCTCAGCCGCGTCAACCTCCAGCGGATGGGCCGAGAACTGTTCCACATAGACCTTGGCCGGGGCGGCAAGGCGTTGCGCGCGCAGCGCGTCGAAGCGGTGGGGCTGACCATCGGGGCCGGTGAGCGGCGCGAGGCCCGCGCGCAGCCGTGCCTTGTTCGATGTGACCAGCGGTGGGGTGTTCTGGATGGTCGCGGTTGGCCCGGCAAGATGGGCGATTCGGACGCGGGGTTTCTGCAGCATGGGGTCCTCCTGCTTGGTTGGGTGTCGCATCCGAAACCGGATCTTCGGGTTATATTGTATACATAGATTCGGTTGGGACGCGTCATTGCGATACGCTTGAAGCAGATGCGCGCAGGTGCGGTGATTCTGGCCAGCCAAAAATATCCTTTTAAACATGGCTTAAAGTAATTGTTCACATTTTAAGCATCGCCCGATGAAACTGCTTGATGCTTTGGCTTGATTGCGCTGCGCTGCAGAAAATCCGTTGATTGTATACTTTGGGTTTGTGCGGCTGACTTCGCTCACGCAGCGTCGAAAGCATCAAGGGTCGGCGTCCTGGGCGCCGCGCGTGTGGTTCGACCAAGGGGAAGGCGCCACCACCCAAGATGGAAAAGAGTTTCCCACAACGCCGCCACAGGAGGGTTGCACATGATCAGACCACCCCAGATTCGAAGCCGATTGCTGCCATCGACACTTGCTGCTGTCCTGATGTCACCCGCGGCGCTTGCGACCGGCACGTCGCTTCCCGGCGGCACCCTGACCGTTGCGATGACGGTCAGCGATGTTCCCGACTGGGCAGGCATGCCCGATCAGGGCTTCGAGGGGCATCGCTTCGTCGGCTATTCGCTCTATGAGGGGCTGGTGGCTTGGGACCTGAGCACCTCGGACCAGGAAGTCGATATCATCCCCGGCCTGGCCGAAGCCTGGGACATCGACCCCGAGAACCCCAATCGCTGGATCATCGATCTGCGCGAAGGGGTCAGCTTCCATGATGGCTGCGCCTGGAACGCCGAGGCCGCCGTCTGGAATTACCAGCGCCTGATCGACGAGGATCACCCCGGCTTCAACCCGGTCGACTTCGCCCGCGCGCGCTCGCGCACCTCGACCATAGCCGAGGTGGAGCCTATCGACGACATGAGCTTCGCGATCCACACAAGGGAGGTGGAATCGCTTTTCCCCTACAACCTTGTCTATGTGCTGATGGTCTCACCCTGCGCTTATGAGGCCGCAGGCAACGACCGCGCCGCCTACAGCCAGTCCCCGTCCGGCACCGGGCCCTATGTCTTCTCGCGCGCGGTCCCCGGCGAGCGGCTGGAGCTGCTGCGCAACGCGGATTACTGGAACCCCGACCGCATCCCCCAGCATGAGCGGCTGGTGCTTCTGCCCATGCCCGAGGCCACGACCCGCGCCGCCGCCCTGCTGTCAGGGCAGGTCGATTTCATCGAGGCGCCGTCGCCGGACATGATCCCGGCGCTCGAAGGGGCGGGGATGACTGTGGTGCTCAATGAATACCCGCATTACTGGCCCTATCGGCTGAACGTGCTGGATGGCCCCTTTGCGGATATGCGTGTGCGGCAGGCTGCGAATTACGCCATCAACCGCGACGAGATGGTGGCATTGCTTAACAACACCGCAACACCGGCCTTCGGCGCCTACACCACCAACCAGCGCAATTTCGGCGATCCCTATCTGTTCAGCTATGACCCGGACAAGGCGCGGGCCTTGCTGGAAGAGGCAGGCTGCCTGCCCTGCGATGTGACCATCGGGATTTCGCCGGCGGGATCGGGTCAGATGCAGCCCTTGCCGATGAATGAGTTGATGCAGGCGCATCTGAGTGCTGCGGGGTTCAACATCAATTTCGAGGTGATGGACTGGAACACCATGATCGGCGTGTTCATCCGCGGGGCGGTGGCGCATCCCGAATATCACGCCATCAACTTCTCCAGCGCCTCGATGGAGCCGCTGTCCTTCGTCAGGAGCTTCATGAAGAAGTTCCAGACGCCGGGCGGTTCGAACTGGGGCGGCTATTACCACTCCGAGGCCGAGCAGCTTCTGGCGGCCGCGCTGGAAAGCTTCGATCCCGAAGAGCAGGATGATCTGATCCGCCAGGCGCATGAGCTGGTGGTTGCGGATGCTTCGCAGATCTTCGTGGTCAGCGACCTGAACCCCCGCGCCATGGCGCCGCATGTCCAGGGCTTCATCCAGGCCCAGAGCTGGTTCCAGGACATGACGCCGATTTCGGTCGAATAACCGCCCCCATGGAAGGCGTGCGCCCGGACGTGCGCCTTCCTGTCGCCCTTCGATCCCGGACCCCTTGGACCGGGTCTGCCCAAAGCAAGGAAAACGGCCATGTGGCTCTATATTGCCAAGCGGGTGCTCTATGCGATCCCCATCGCGCTGGGCGTCTCGATCATCTGTTTTTCGCTGGTCTATCTGGCGCCGGGGGATCCGATCCAGTCGCTGATCCCGCCCGATGCCAGCGACGAGGACATCGCCGCGATCCGGCGCCTCTATGGGTTCGACAAGCCGGTCGTGTTCCAGTATTTCGACTGGCTGGCGCGTGCCGTTACCGGGGATCTGGGCACATCCCTGCAGTCCAACCGCCCCGTCCTGAACGAGGTTACGCGCGCCTTCGGCAACACGCTCATGATCGCAGTGGCCGCCGTGATCGTGGCCTTCGTGCTGGCCACCATCTTCGGCACGCTGGCAGCCTTCAACCTGGGCAAGCCGGTGGACAAGGTCGCCACCTCGATCTCGACCCTGGGTGTGTCCATCCCCAACTACTGGATGGGCATTGTGCTGGTGATCCTGTTTTCGGTGCAATGGCGGTTGCTGCCTGCGACGGGCATGGGCGGCGACGGGTCCGACGGGTTCAGCTGGTTCGAATGGGACCAGGCGCGCTATGCGATCCTGCCCATGGTGACGATGGCCATGATCCCGCTGGGCGTTGTCACCCGGTCCACGCGCTCGGCCGTGGCCGATACGCTCAGCCAGGATTACGTGCAGTTGCTGCGCGCCAAGGGCCTGGGCGAGGGGCGCGTGGTCTTGCACGCCCTGCGCAACGCGCTGCCGCAGATGCTGGCGGTGATGGGGTTGCAGCTTGGCTATCTGATCGGCGGGTCGATCCTGATCGAAACCGTGTTCAACTGGCCCGGCACCGGGCTGGTCATGTCGCGCGCGATCCTGACCCGCGACATCCCGCTCCTGCAGGGCACGATCCTGATCCTCGCGCTCTCGTTCGTGGCGATCAACCTGATCGTCGATCTGCTGCAAACGCTTGTCGATCCGCGCATCAAGCGGTCCTGATCGCGCATCCGAAAGGCCAGTCCAATGTCCGAAATGACCACCAATCCATCCCTTGCCGTGCCAGCCCCGGGCGAGGATGTGCCGCGCGGGGAACGGCGCAGCTACTGGGGCAATGTGCGCGAACGCCTGCGCCATGACCCGGTGACGCTGTTCTTCATGGCGGTAATCGTGGCTGCGGTGGGCACCGCTGTCCTGGCCCCCTGGGTCGCCCCGCATGACCCCTATGCGACCTCGATGCTGGCGCGGCTGCGCCCCATCGGCACCGAAGGGCATATCCTGGGCACGGATGAGCTGGGGCGGGATATGCTGTCCAGGCTTATCTGGGGGGCGCGGACAAGCCTGCTGATGGGGATCCTGCCCGTGGTCATCGCGGTGGCGGTGGGCGGATTGCTGGGGGTCATCGCCGGGTTCATGGGCGGCGCGGTCAACATGATCGTCATGCGGACCATGGATGTGTTCTATGCCTTTCCGTCGGTGCTGCTGGCGGTGGCGATCTCGGGCACGCTGGGCGGCGGCATGGGCAGCGGGCTGCTGGCGCTGACGCTGGTCTTCATCCCCTCGCTTTGCCGGATCGCCGAGACAGCGGCCAGCCAAATCCGGTCCCTGGATTTCGTCGATGCCGCGCGTGCCAGCGGGGCGCCGGTGCATTCGATCATCCTGACCCATGTGGTGGGCAATGTGCTGCCGCCGGTGCTGATCTATGCCAGCAGCCTGATCTCGGTATCGATCCTGCTGGCGGCGGGTCTGTCCTTCCTGGGGCTGGGCGTGTCGCCGCCGACCGCCGACTGGGGGCAGATGCTCTCCAGCCTGCGCCAGGGCATCTACATGCAGCCGCTGGTCTGTGCGCTGCCGGGCCTGGCGATCCTGATCGTATCGCTGTCGTTCAACCTCGTGTCCGACGGGTTGCGCCAGGCGATGGACATCAAGGCATGAGGAGCCGGACATGATGAATTTCTTCAAACTCACCAAGGCCACGGTGGCGGCGCCCGCCGACCCCCGCGACCGCGGCGGCCCGCGCCAGCCCATGCTGATCGCCCGCAACCTGCGCAAGCATTTCCCCATCACCGGGGGGCTGCTGGGGCGGACTGTTGCCTCGGTCCGGGCGGTTGATGATGTGTCCTTTGCAGTGCGCAAAGGGGAAACCCTGGGGGTGGTGGGTGAATCCGGTTGCGGCAAGTCCACCCTGGCCAAGCTGCTGATGCATCTGGTCCCGCCCGACAGCGGCGAGCTGATCTTCGACGGGCTGGAGGTCGGCGCGCGCGACGGCCTGCGCCTGCGCGACCTGCGCCGCAACATGCAGATGGTGTTTCAGGACAGCGCCTCGTCCTTGAACCCGCGGATGCCGATCGAGGAATCGGTTGCCTATGGCCCGCGCGTCCACGGCATGGGCCGGGCCCAGGCGCGGGCCCATGCGATCAGCCTGCTGGAGCAGGTCGGCCTGCCCGCGCGGCTGTTCGCCGGGCGCTACCCGCATGAGCTGTCCGGCGGGCAGAAGCAGCGCGTCAACATCGCCCGGGCGCTGGCGCTGGATCCGCGGATGCTGATCCTGGACGAGGCCGTCTCGGCGCTGGACAAATCGGTCGAGGCGCAGGTGCTCAACCTCTTGCGGCGCCTGAAGGCCGAATTCAACCTGACCTATCTGTTCATTTCGCATGACCTGCACGTGGTCCAGTATATCTCGGACCGGGTGATGGTGATGTACCTGGGCGAGGTGGTCGAGATCGGCCCGGTCGAGCGCATCTATGCCAGCGCCACGCATCCCTATACCCGGGCCCTGCTGGCCTCGCAGCTGCATGCCGATCCGCGCGCGCGTGTGACCGAGCCGCCGATCACCGGCGATCCGCCCAACCCGGTCAATCCCCCGGGCGGCTGCCGCTTCCACACCCGCTGCCCCTTTGCCGAGACGATCTGTTCGCAGACCGCCCCCGCGCTGACCCCGCTTCCCGCCGCGAGCGAACATGTGGTGGCCTGCCATATGGCCGATCCGGCATCAGGGCATACGCGGGCAGGGGCGCAGGCCAGGCCCGGGCTGGTGCCGAGCGCCTTCGCCGACACGCCCGGGCCGGATCGCACCAGCAAGGAAGGAGTGCGCGCATGACCGCCCCGTCGAAAATCGTGGCCGATCCGTCGCAGGCCGCCGCCGCTCCGCTGCTGGAGGTCGAAAACCTCCATGTCGATTTCATCAGCCGCGCGGGGCGCACCCCGGCGGTGCGCGATGTTTCCTTCGGGCTGGCCCCGGGCGAGGTGCTGTGCATTCTGGGCGAATCCGGGTCGGGGAAATCCGTGACCCTGCGCGCCCTGATGCGGCTCTTGCCGCAGGGCCGGTCGGAAATACGCGGCCAGGTGCGGTTTCAGGGCGAGGATGTGCTGAAGATGCCGCGCCGGGCGCTGAACATGCTGCGCGGCGCGCGGATCTCCATGATCTTTCAGGAACCGATGACCGCGTTGGACCCGGTCTTTACCATCGGCGACCAGATCGCGGAAACGGTGATCCGCCACACCGGCGCCAGCCGGGAAAAGGCCATGGCGCGGGCGCTGGAACTGCTGGAGCTGGTGCGGATCCCCTCGGCGGAACGGCGGCTGAAGGCCTATCCGCATGAACTGTCCGGCGGGTTGCGCCAGCGGGCGATGATCGCGGTGTCGCTGTCCTGCTATCCGCAGCTTCTGCTGGCCGATGAGCCGACGACCGCGCTGGATGCGACCGTGCAGATCCAGATCCTGATCCTGCTCAAGCAGTTGCAGCAGGACCTGGGCATGGGCACGATCTTTGTCACCCATGACCTCGGCGTTGCCGCGCAGATCGCCGACAAGATCGCGGTCATGTATGCGGGGCGCGTGGTCGAATACGGCAGCGCCGAGGAGGTGCTTCTGAACCCCTCGCACCCCTATGCGCGCGGGATGCTGGCCTCGACCGTCAGCGGTCAGCCGCGCGACCGCGATATTGCGGCGATCCCCGGCAGCCCGCCCGACATGCGCAACCTGCCCGCGGGCTGCGCCTTTGCCCCGCGCTGCGCCTTTGCCACCGACCTCTGTCACAGGTCGGAGCCGGGCCTGACGCAGCGTGGCGCCTTTGGGCATGTGTCCTGCCACCATGTCCACAGACTCGACCCGCCGGCCCCGGCCGGTGCTTCCGTGACGACCCTCTGACCCATCACCCCAAGGAAAGGACTGACCCATGCATTCCAAACTCGAAATCCCGCAAGAGATCATGGACCGTGTGCTTGAACGGCGCGGCACGGCGCATATCCATGCCGATTTCAACCCCGCAACCACGGCGCTGATCGTGGTCGATCTGCAAAACGCCTTCATGGTCGAGGAACACGCCGCCGCCTATGTCCCCGAGGCCGTGTCCATCGTGCCCAATGTGAACAAGCTGGCGGCGGCCCTGCGCGCGGCCGGGGGCACGGTCTTCTGGGTGCGCAACACCATCGACGATCAGACGCGCACCGAATGGTCGCACTGGTTCGACATGAGCAGCCACGACCCCGAAAAGGCCGCCACCCGGCAGGCCAACATGCACTGGGGCGCCATCGGGCACGAATTGCACCCGGACCTTGACTATCAGCCGACCGATGTGACGGTTTACAAGCGCCGGTTCAGCGCCCTGATCCAGGGGTCCAGCGATCTGGCGGACAAGCTGCGGGCCTCGGGGATCGATACGGTGCTGATCACCGGGACGGTCACCAATGTCTGCTGCGAATCCACTGCGCGTGATGCCATGATGCTGAACTACAAGACCATCATGGTCGAAGACGCCAATGCCGCGATGACCGACCGGGAACATCACGCCAGCCTGCTGAGCATCTATGCCACATTCGGCGATGTCTTCACCACCGATGAGCTGGTGGCCCTGATGCAGAAGAACACCGCCCTGGCCGCGGCCGAGTGACGGTCGGATGCGGCCCAGAAGGTCAGGGCTGAGGCCTGGCTGCAGGGGTGGGGCGCCAAGATGACTTTTGCGCACCCCACCCCGGCGATGGGCATCGAAATTGCGTTTTGCGCGGTTATACTCCTGGTCCGGAGGTGCCGCAGTGCGTCCGAGCGGGAGGAGTATCGATTGCCGACACGCAGCCAGATGATTGAACGGCGCCTGAGGGAGGGCATTCTGGAGGGTGAATACCCCGCCGGAATGCGCATGAACGAAGTGGAACTGGCCGAAAGGCTGGGCGTGTCACGGACGCCGGTGCGCAGTGCCCTGACGATCCTGGCGCAGGACGGGCTGCTTTGCTACGCGCCCAACAGCGGCTTCACCGTTCAGGTGTTCAACAGCGCCGATATCGAAAGTATCTACGAGCTGCGCTCGACCCTGTCGGGGCTGGCGGCGCGTCTTGCAGCGCAGACCGGGCTGGATGACACGGTGTCCGATCGTCTGCACGCGGTGCTGTCGCGGTCGGATCTGATGATCAGCGAAGGCATCTGGACCCGTGATGCGCATCATGAATGGCGTGGCCTGAACGAGGAGTTCCACGAGGCGGTCGAGCTTGCATCCTGCAACCAGCATGTGCAGGCAGCCCTGCGCCGGACCAAGGATATCCCCTTGCTCAAGGAGATCCGCTATCGCTGGATCAGCCCGGAGATGATGTCGATCAACCACATGCAGCACGCTCAGATCATGGATGCAATCCGGCGCGGCCAGCAGGTGCGGGCCGAGGATCTGTGCCGCGAGCACGTCTATCAGAACGGGCAGCGGATCGTGCGGCACTGGCGCGAGATCGAACAGCGCAACGCTGCTGCCCGGCAGGGCGAAGAACCCGCCGCCGACGGCGGTGACACGGACAGCGCCCGCGCGCCCCTGACCCGAAGCGCGTGATCGCGGCCAGTCGGCCCGTCATGGCGTTATCGAACGTCACCGCCCTCAGCGGTGGGATGGTTCCGTTTCGCTGCCCGGCAACGGGCAGGTGCCACGAGAGAAGGCTTCAGAGTGAAAATCTTCAGACCAGGCGATCAAGGCGATTCAACCGCAGGCCCGGCCCTCGCCGCCCATCCGTCCGAGGCCGACGGCCTGCCCCAACCACAGCGCACAATGGCCTTTGTGACCATCGGCATAGCGATCATGATGGCGGTGCTGGACAGTTCCATCATGAATGTCGCCCTGCCGGCGATTGCCGCAGAGCAAGGCGTCAGCCCGGCGGCGGCGATCACCGTGGTCACGGCCTTTCAGATTGCTGTCGTCATTTCGCTTTTGCCCTTTGCCGCGCTGGGCGAGTCGCTGGGCTTTCGGAAGGTCTATTTCTTTGGCGTGCTCCTGTTCGGGGGCGCCTCCTTTCTGTGTGCGCAGTCCCAGACCATCGAGGCGCTCAGCGCCGCGCGTGTCCTGCAAGGCCTGGGCGCCGGTGCCTTGATGAGCATCAACGGCGCCATGGTGCGCCATATCATGCCTGCAAACCAGATCGGGCGCGGGATCGCCAATATCTCGCTGATCGTGGGGATCTCGGCGGCCTCGGGGCCGACAGTCGCCGGGGCGATCCTGTCGGTGGCCAACTGGCAATGGTTGTTTCTGATCAATGTCCCGCTGTGCCTTGTAATCCTTGCCTCGGGGGTGCTGACCCTGCCGCGGATGGAAGGGACCTGGCGGCGCTTTGACTGGATCGGCGCGCTGTTGAATGGTGCGGCCTTCGGCTTGCTGATCACCGGGCTGACGGCACTGGGCCGCGATGGGTTCACCACCGTCATTGCGCTGCAATTCATCGGGGCTGCGTGCGCTATGGTGGCGCTCACCTGGCGGATGATGGGTTCTGCCGCGCCGATGCTGCCGGTGGACCTGTTGCGTATCCGTCCCTTTGCCATGGCCATCATCGCGTCGATCTGTTCCTTCACGGCGCAATTCATCGTCTTTGTTTCGCTGCCGTTCTTCCTGGTGAATGTGCTGGGGCGCACGGCGGTCGAAACAGGGCTGTTGCTGACACCGTGGCCGGTGGCAACGGCCATCATCGCCCCGTTCGCCGGTCGGCTTGCGGATCGGTATTCGGCGGAATACCTGTCGGTGATCGGGATGGTCCTGCTTGGACTGGGCTTCCTGGGGCTGCTCCTGCTGCCCGAAGCCCCCGAGAATTTCGACCTGATCTGGCGCCTGACCATCTGCGGCGCGGGCTTCGGGTTGTTTCAGGCCCCCAATAACAAGGTGGTCATGACCACGGCACCGCGTGCCCGCAGCGGTGGCGCCAGCGGCATGCAATCCACGGCACGGGTTCTGGGCCAGTCCTTCGGCGCGGCGCTGGCTGCCTTGTTGATCGGCGCCAGCGTGGAGTTCGACCTGTCACCGCTGATGGCACTGGCCATGGCGTTCTGCGGCATTGCAATCGTCGCCACGCTGGTGCGCGCAAGCGGCGTCCGTCACTCCGGTCAGCAATAGCATGGCCCGGGGCTTTGGATCGCAAATGCTGCTTTGGTGATGACCCCGGGCGACAGATTTCGACGGACGCGCGCACACGGTCAAGCGGCAACCCCTTGCGCCCATGCTTTGTCCGGCATCAGGTTTCGTGCCAGGCTGGTCTCCATCGCAAACACCAGACCGCATCACGCCCGCACCGCGATGTGTCTGCCTTTTGCCACCGCGGCATCGACCCACCGATGCCTCCCTGATGGTATAGGCCATCTTCGGAAGCCCGAGATGACGTTCGGCCCTATGCCTGTCAGAAGATGCAATTCACCAAGGTGGTCGCTGTCTCACCCTGCCTTATCTGGCAAGCTCCGGGTGTGCATAAGCCTCTGGATAGGGCATCGGACTGGTCGGGCCCAGGGGAACAACCCCATTCCACGAGCGGCCGAAATACCCTTGCCTGCAGTGGATCAGCGAGCCGCTCTCCGCAACGCCGGGCAAGGCATGGACCCGGCACAGCCACCGCCACAGATGCGGGTAATCCAGTGTCTTCGCGCCATTGAGCTTCATCCGAAGGTAATAGACAGGGTCATGCCGGTAGAGCGTCGGAAACAGGCGCAGGTCGGCTTCGGTGAAGGTGTTGCCGATCAGGAATGGCCGTCCATCGGAAAGCCGGTCCTCCAGGTATGCGAGGGCATCGAAATAGGTCTCGAACGCCGCCGCGTATACGGATTGGTCCGAGGAAAACCCGGCCTTGTAGGCACCGTTGTTGATGGCAACGTAGATGAACGCGTTTAGCGTGTCGATTTCGCTGCGCCTTGCGGTGTCCTGAGGGTATAGATCAGGGCGTTCGGCATCGGGCAGGGAACTGCCAAGACCTGCCGCCGTCCCGTTCAGCATCCGGACGATCTCGGCGCTTTCATTGTTGATGATCCTGCCCGTGCGCTTGTCATACAGGATCGGGACCGATTGTTCGTCAGAACCTTCTGCACGGTAGATGTCCCTGGCAAGGCGCAAACCCCTTCCGGTTCCGGTCTCGGCCGTACATTCGGGCAGAGGTGCCCCGGTCAGGGTTGAGATGCGGTCGGGGCTGAATTCCCAGAAGCCTGGCCCCGCCGGGTCACCGTCCCCGGTCCGGTTTGGAAAGGCGACGTCCATGGTGATGCTGCCCGCAAGACCCAGCATGCTGCGCGCCAGGGTGACGCGATGACACCACGGGCAGTTGAGCGCGACGAACAAATGATAGCGCCCGGGCTCCGCAGGGAAGTCCGGATCGCCGATTGCATGCCGAAACCCACTGATGCCACGCACGAATTCGCCACGCGCGCGGCGGGCGGAGGCATCGGTCTGATCTTCCTCGACGGAGGCATCACCTATGGAATTGCTCATCTTTCTCCCTCAACGCCACCAAGGGTGATGCAGGATGCGTGTCCGTGCAAGCCGTAACTCATTTCCCAGTGTTCAGTGGGGTCTTGCAAGACCAACAGGTGGGTCCGGTGCCTGCCGACCCGTCACGCCTGCACCACCGGCAGGGGCACCGCCTTCGCCGGCCTCCTGTGCCGGATGTCCCGGCGGTCGGCAACAGGATGCGCGAGCGGTTTTACGACAGCGTCGAGGCGCTGCAGGCTGACCTCGACGCGTGGCTCGTGTTCTACAACACCGAGCGACCGCACCTCGGATATCGCAACATGGGCCGACGACCCATCGAAACCGTCATGCCATTCGTCAGTCAAGAAGGTTAAGTGGACACCTGAACGTTTAGAGACGAATGACTTTTTCAGCAGCCTGCTAAAACACCTCCAGGACCGGGATAGTGCCAAGTGAACCCAAGCCAACCCCGTAAAGGTCCAGCTCCCAGTTATGAGGCACATCCGCCACGTTCAGCCCGTGATCACTGTCGACCCTGTGAAAGCCATCGTCGTTGGACAAAAGGTGATACACCTGAATTGGGTCAGGCTCCAGAATACCCGTTGCCATCCTGAGGGCCATCAGCGCATCAGACGCCGATACTCTGCCATCCCCATTCACATCAGCGGCAATCAGCTCCAGAGCGGAACTGTCACCAAACCGCGCGGGCAACCCGACCGCAAGTCGGAGGATATCAAGAGCATCCGCCGCAGTTGGCCTTGCAACTGAAGATGTCGAAAACGTAAGGCTCAGAAGATCGTCGATATCCTGATGCTCTTGCATGTTGAATTTGAATTCGTTCTTGGACGATTTGGTGCCGACAACGGATACCTCACCAGCTGCGTTCTTCAGCGAAAGGTCGTCAATACGCGCGCCATGTATCTTGACCGTCAACTCCGGGCGCACGACTGCCTCGGGAGTATCCGAAGGTTCTTCAGAAATCCCGGAACCTGCAATGTCATCATATGTTGCTGGGCTGTCATCTTCCGGTGCCTCAGATTCCGATATGAGGTCACCTTCAAAGGCAGATACAGAAAAGATCGACGACGTATCAAGATACTCGGAATACTTCCCCACAAGATCATCCAGCCGCTGTGACGGCGTCCAGAATCCGATATGCTCCGCCAGCATGTCGATGTCCCTGAAGCCTGGAAGGATCACGCGCTGTTCCCCCGATTTCAGAGTGATCTCGACATTTCCCCATTGATTCACGGTGGCATGATCTTGGACAAACTGTTGCGGATTATCGGCGAAACCTGCCTGATCTGGCGTTTCAAAGAATATGCTGTGGCCGGCATCACTCGAGAAGTTCTCGATTCTGATAACCTTCGAAGTCGACTCGATATAAATCTCGCTCGAAGCGCCATGCAGGAAAACGTGTTCACGGCCGATGCCTGCAAAGTACTGGTCACGATCGCCATACAGATGAGCAGTGTTATGACCGCCATTGCCAAAAATCGCGTTGGAGTCGCCGTAACTCGTAATCAGGTCATTCCCTGAACCCCCTATGATCGTGTCGGAACCATATCCGCCGGTCAGCGTGTTCTTCCCGGCCACCCCGTAAATAAAGCTCCCCTCCGCCCCCGGCTCTGCGGAGGTATCGGAAACATAAACGGAGATCTCATCATCTCCGGTGCCGCCGAAAATGATATTCGCGCCGGAGCCGCCGTAAATTCGATTGTCCCCTGAAACTACGGAAATGATGTCGTCACCTTCGCCGCCATAGATCACGTCATTGCCAGTGCCGCCAATAATGCGGTCATTGCCTGGTCCGCCATTCAGGATATTGTCGCCGCGAACGGCGATGATCACATCGTCGCCTTCCCCGCCCCAGATTGTGTTTCCCTGACTGCCTGAAACCACGATGACATCATTTCCTGCGCCGCCTCCTACCTCGTTCCATGATCCATTCACCAGGATAAGGTTGTCCGACGCGTCGCCGAAGAAGCGTTGGGAATCGTTGATGGTTATGGCATTCGGCGAGTTCAGGCTGGAGGAAAGCTTGGTCGCTTCTTGCGTGGACTTTTCGCCAATCTGCGCCGCGCCGCTTTCGTTATGGGCAAAAATGAACGCAGCGGTTTCGAAGTCCTGCGCGAAGGTGAAGCTAAGCACACCATCCTTGACGGAAAACTCCAGGGGTTCGATCGATGGCGATGAGTAGAGCTTCGCTTCCTCGCTCTGTTCCCCTATCACCGAATTTGGGACGCCAAATATTTCTCGCCAGTCCTCAGGGGTTTCGTGCTTGATGGTCTTTCCCCAGACGCTGACGGGGAGAAATTCGAGGTTGACCTCAACCTCGAGCGTTTCGGTCAGATTGGAGAACGCATTTGCGCCAAAGAAAAGGACCGCGTAATCGTCACTATTGTAGCCCCAGGTGTTGATTTCTTCCGAGTGCCCGGAGGGCCGGGTATTCTCTGAGTGCAGTTGCGTTACCGATAGGCCCGGGAGGTAGCGGGACATCAGACCGAAGGCACCCGCACCGCCAAGAAGCGAAGTCCCTGTATCGTTAACAACGCCAAAAGCGCTGGGATGGATGATGTCGACCCCGTAGATCGCTGCAACGTCAAGACCATGATACGCGTAGGAGGTGAATATCTCCAGTATGTGAGATTCCTTGGCCGCTCCATAGTCACGATTGGCCAAGCCGTGAGTTGTATAGACTGTCTGCCCGTTATCCAACGTGATGCGCCCGTTCTCCCAGAAATCCTCGAACCGGAGGTTTGTCCTTTCAGCCAAATCGGTGGGGGAGATGTCCGGAGCGGAGACATCGTGCTTCTCATGTTCAAGGATGAAGCTCTCCAGAGCCTCGTTTCTTGTCCAAGAGGCGGAGTTCCATGCCGAAACATAAAGCCCCGGGGTATTGCCCCCGGCGTCTTCAATAGCCTGCGACCAGAGCGCGAAACGCTCCTGATCGCCATCGATCCTGTGATTTGACGATTCGAAGCGAACGGACAAACGGTGGGTCCGCATGTAGTCGATCACCGATTTGGCATCGTCCGAGAGGTGCTCTCTCAGCAGGGCGTCTTCGTTGTGGTTCCGCGCCATCTGCATGGCAACGGTGATCTTGTTCGCGGAGTAGAATTCAGGGTTCTCATCCTTCGAGCGTTTGATTTCGCTGAGTATGGCCTCGGAGATTCTGGCGTAGCCCTCGACATCGTCAAAATGTGCGTAGAATTCATTGCCGATCTCGAGGATCAACTCGTTCCGTATCGCGCCGAAATCGCCATTGGTCAGCCTGTCCATGAAGGCAGCCGTTTCAGCGGCGGCTGAGTCTACGTCCGATAAGTAGCGTTTTGTCGGAATGATGACCGAAAGTGTCTGGTTGTTGTCATTTGTCGTTTCGACAAGGTCGATCAAGTCAGGACGCGGAATATCCGGGTTCTGAAGGGCATGGAATTCAAGGCCGTATCTGTCTTCGCGATCCTCGGAAAGCGTGCCGCCCGGCCAGCGGAGCAAGGTCGTCCCAAGCTCGACGGAGACGTTCTGGTAGTTTTCGAAGGGTCGGTAAGAGGTGTATATGCCGCCAAAGGCGTTCTTGGAAACCTCGCTGCCAACCGTGAGAAGGTCCTGATAGGAAATCGATATGCGCGCGTTGCTCATGGGGTCACCTGATGCGTCTGGCCACATTTCCGGCGGGGCCGTTCCGGTTTCCGTCGATCGCCAGACAGACCGCTTCCGTTCGCTGGCGACGGTGGCGCGTCGTCAGCGGTTTCGGGGTGTGGCGGGTCTCCGGTCAGGCCGGTCACGCACGGCAAAGCGCGGGTCGGGGGCATGGCAAGGCAGGGTCTGCGCTTGTCATGGGGGTGATGCGCAGGCGCGGTGCTGGCAGGTTCTGGTGTCGTCGATCGGGCGGTTCTTGTTGCGAGGACACAGTTGTCTTCATTCGGGCCCGGAATAAACCGGGCCTGATGGCTTGACCGTCTGGGCATGCCGGGCCCGGGGGGAATGTTTCACCATTTCATAGGCTTGGCTCAGGAGCCTTGTGCCGCCGGGTGGAGAATCCCGCGCTCGGGCCTTGCGTGTATGCCGCCGCCCTATACCCGTCCTGCGCGAATCTCCTGCCCATCCGGAGAGACAGGGCAGGGGGCAGGGGCAGGTCATCGGGGCAGGTGCGGGTTGGGGTGTTGCCGGTTTCGGAACGGGGCGCGCGCGGGGGGCAGGCGGTGCTCAGGCCATCGGCACGGCCCGGGCCGAACCGGGGCCATCGGGACCAGAAGCGGGCGCGGTCTGCAAGCCGCCGGGAACTCCCGCGGGCCGGTTCACCAGCGGATGCGGGGCAGGCGCAGCTTTGCCCCCTGCGAAGAACTGGCCACCACCCTCGGCGCCCGCACAGCGTCCGCGGCCGGACTGACCAGGTGGCCGGGTCCGGGGTTGTCCATCAGGCCAGCTATCGGTCCCTGGTCGCGCCGCGTAGAAATGATGGGGGGTGCTCCCGGGCATCCAGAGCGGGTGCCGCAACGATGAAGGGAACGCAGGATGGTTCTTGGATATGTCATGACAGGCATGACCACTGGCGCGCTGATTGCCGGGATGGGCCTGTTCGCAGGAAGCCCGCTCTGGGTCGCCGTCCTGCTCTATTCGCTGGGCGGAACAATTGGAATGGTCGCTTTGGCGACGTTGATTTGCGTGTTTCCTCGCGGCAAGCCAGAGGCTGCCGAGCCTGGCAACAAGACCGTTGCGAGTGTCGCCGAGGTCGCACGCCAGTAGCACCTTGCTCAGAGATTCTCCCTGCCTCGTCGTCGGTGGGGTGATGGCCTGGGCCCAGTTGACTTTGCAGCGAAGCGGGCAGGGCAGTTTCTGTCCAACCGGGGAGGCGGGCAAGATGGATACCTCGGCCATCTGGCCAAATAGGAAACATCCGGCGCCTCGAGTATCAGGGGGCGATCACGGCGCTCAAACAAATCGGTCGTATTGCTGCAAGAGAAACAGACGTGTTCCGAAGAATTCTCCACTCTGCCACCGCGACCACTGCAGACGGCGATACATCTCGCCGAGGCGCCGGACGCTGCCGCGTGGCGAGGATGCAGGGTCCCGTCAGTGTCTGCCTGGTACTCTGGGCTGCGGCATGGCCTATCGGGTGGGACACGTCATCAGAGCCGCCAGGGCTGTACTTTGAAATGCCTGGTCGTGCTCTTGCATTTTTCTGAATTGCACTCAGGACAAGGAACCTTAAACAATGATGCGCTTTGCAATTCTGGTACTTTCACTCGGCTCTGGGTCCCTGGCCACGGCGCTGATGATCGATAGCGGGGACTCGGGGCAGGCTGTCGCCAGCATCACAGAGCCCGAGATTGCCGTGCCCATGCGCGAGGTGCTGGTCGCCGGGACAGACCTTGCGCATGGAGACGTTGTCACGTCGAACACGGTGCGCTGGCAGTCCTGGCCGGAATTCGCCGTAGGCAGCGCCCTTCTTGTGCGCGATGAACTGCCGGACGCGCCAACGGAGCTGACAGGCAAGTTTGTGCGCGGCGGGTTTTCAGCCGGAGAGCCCATCCGCATTGAACGGCTTGTCGAAAACGATGCACGACTCCTGTCCTCTAACCTGCCTGAGGGGCGGCGGGCCCTCGCGCTGCGTGTCAGCGCCGAGAGCACGGCCGGGGGGTTTGTGCTTCCCAATGACCGGGTGGATGTCCTGCTTACCTCGACCGAAAACACTGATGGCAGGAGGGGGGCGGCCAGTCGCGTGATCGCCCGCAATATTCGGGTCCTGGCCATAGATCAGCTCGTTGATCGCGCCGATGCGGACGCCGTGGTCGGCAATACCGCCACGCTCGAGCTTGCCGAGGGGCAGGTGGAGGTTGTGCTTGCCGCTGCGGCGTCCGGCATGTTGTCGCTTGCCCTGCGATCGGCGGCAGACCACCACCTGATCGAACCCGAGCCTGAGGTCAGCCCCATCCGCGAGGAGGCCGTTCCCCTCGCGTCTGTTGCAGAGCCGAAGGACCTGCCCAGAACGGTGCGTGTGCGCCGTGGGACAGAGGTGGAAACCGTCGCATTTCAGTAAGCGGCGCGGGCCAGCCAGGCGCGGCCCGGGCAGAATGCACTCGCGTTGGAAGCGGAAGACCCGAATGATCCCCCATGTCTCAATTCGCGCATTTGTCCATTCGCCGACCGCAAGCGCGGCGGTGGAGCGCGCTTTGGCAGACCGCCATCTTGCGCGCGCGCAGGGGGAAATACTGTCTGGCGGTATCGCCGCCGCCGTGGCGCATTACCGCGCGCATGTCACCCCGGATGTGCTGATCGTCGAGGTCGAACGCGATGTGCTTGCAGAACTGCCCGCCCTGGCGGAAGTCTGCGATACTAGGACACTGGTTCTTGTCATCGGACAAACCAACGATGTGACCCTTTACAAATGCGTGATGCAGCTTGGGGTTTCGGATTACCTTGTTGCTCCGGTCGATGCGGTCGGGGTCGTGGCAAGCCTGCGCGGGCTATACGAGGACGGTCGCCAAGCCACCAAGGGCAAGACCTATGCGTTCATCCCCTCCAAAGGGGGGGCGGGGTCGTCAGTCATCTCGCACAATGTCGCTTGGCTGATGGCTGCCCGCGAAGAGAAGCCCGTCATGCTTGCCGATCTGGACATGGCATTCGGTGCTGCATCGCTCGCGCTTGATGTCAGGACGCAGCACAAGCTGACCGATGTGATGCAGGATGCTGCGCAAATGGATACGGCGCTGCTGGACCGTCTGCTGATTGCGCGCGGAAAGCATCTGCAGCTTCTGGCGCCTTCGGCGGCGCTTGCCGAAGCAGAGCTTCCCGCTGCCTCCTTGCGCAAGCTGGTCGAGCTCGCGCGGGACGGCTTTCGCAACACCGTGCTGGACCTGCCAGGCGCCTGGTCGCCGACCGTGAAGGAGGCGCTGCTCATGGCTGATGACGTGGTCGTTACCGCGCAGCCGGACCTGATCAGCCTGCGCAATACCCGGGCGCTTCTGGACTTTCTGGTGCGTTCGCGTCCGAATGATCCGGCGCCGAAACTCGTGCTGAATCAGGTCGGGCAGCGCAAGCGCCCCGAGCTTGCGCCCGCCGCGTTTGTCGAGGCGCTGCAATTCAAGCCGACAGTCATCGTCAGATCCGATCCTGCGGTTTTCGGAAAGGCCGTAAACACGGGCCAGACGATCCCGGAAATTGCCCCGCGATCCGCCGCATCGCGGGAGTTGGCCAAGCTTTCGCGTGAGCTGCTGGGCACAGAGGGCGCGCAGAAGCTGTCCCGGCGCTTCAGCTTCCGGAGGGGATGATGAAGCACGGGCATGACATGATCCCTGCCAGAGACAACCGCATGGTCAGGCTGCTCCTTGCGCGATGGCTGCACGGCGCCGTTCGGTTCGCCAGGGACCAGCGAGGCGTTGCGGCGATCGAGTTCGCGCTTGTCGCGCCGGTTGTCGTCTTCGCTCTGGTGGCGATGGCGGATATCGGTCTGGCGGTTCGTGACCGGATGGCGCTCGATCATATCGTACGGACGGGCGCGCAGGCCGCCACCATGAATCCGGGAACCCAGGCTGTGCTTGATGTGCTTGACGCGGCATCGCATGGCAGCCTGACCAGGGCGGGCAGCGCGGCTGCGCTTTCGGTCAGCGTTGTTCAGGAATGTGCCTGCCCCGACGCCCCCGAAGTCACGGTGGCCTGCGCGACAAACTGCTCCGGGCAGAAGCCAACCTATATTTTCTATACGCTGCGGGCAGATACCGTCGCCACGGGCCTGATCCTGCCGAACATGGCCGTCGCCTCCCGGGCGCGGGTACAGGTCAGGTGATGGGTATGCGGGGTATTCGGCGCCACTGGCGGGATGAATCGGGGGCGACGGCGGTCGAGTTCTCCATCGTCGGTCTGCTGGCCATCGTCCTCTGTGTCGGAACGCTGGAACTGGGCCGCGCCCTGCATGTGGCAAACGAACTGTCCTTTGCCTTGGATCGGGGCGTGCGGTTGATCCACCTGAACCCTCAAGTCTCGGATGAGGAGGTTCGGGCAGAAATAAGGGCGAATCTGGGGCTGGCGAATGCCACCGGCCTGGAGATCCTCACAAGCCACGACAGCAGCGGCGCATCCCCGGTGCGCGACCTCAGTGTCAGCCTTCCGCTGACCCTCATCATCCCGGCCCTTGGAAGCCGGGACCTGAGGGTGCGGGTAGAGCGCATGGTGCCGACGCCATGACGGCCCGGCTGCACCTCAACAGCAGCGCGGGTCTGCGCCGATACGGCCATGTGCCGGGCAGGGGGCCAATGCGCCATGCCGGTTTGCGCCCGCCGGGCGCCATTGCAGCAGGGGAGCGAACGCCATGAAACTGCTCAGAGCGGTGATCATTCTGTCAGCACAATGCGTGGGAAGCTGGCGCGGGAAACCTGCAAACAGCCCGCGCCGGTTTCTTGCCCATGAAAGTGGCGCCACTGCGGTGATGCTGGCCGTGGCGCTGCCCGTCATGGTCCTGGGCATGGGTATAGGTGCGGAAACCGGCTATCAGTTCATGACACAACGCAAGCTGCAGCATGCCGCGGACCTGGCCGCACATGCGGGGGCTGCCCGCCTGCGGGCGAGGGACAATCCCGCCGAGATCGAAGCGGCCGCGACCCATGTTGCCGTCGAAGGCGGATTCAATGCCGACACCGGGATCATCCAGGTCAACACCCCACCCCAGGCCGGCCCCGCCGCCAACAACCCCGACAGTGTCGAAGTGACCCTGAACCAGACGCAGAGACGATATTTCTCGCTGCTTGTCCGAAATGACCCGGTGGAGATCAGTGCCCGGGCCGTTGCGCAGATAACGGCCACGGGGTCCGTTGCTTGTGTGCTGGCGCTCTCGCCTCTGGCACCAGGCGCCGTAACCGTGACCGGCTCGACCTCGGTGGGGCTGAACGGTTGCGATATCGCCTCCAATTCAAACGCCGCCGACGCATTGCTCATGTCAGGCAATTCGGCGGCGCTGACTGCGAATTGTGCCCATGCGGTCGGCCGGTCGGTGGTGACCAGTCAGTTGCAACTGACCGGCTGCCCGGAGGTGCGGGAATTTGCCCCGGCTGTGCGCGATCCCTATGAAAGCGTCGCAGAACCGGCCCGTGTCGGCACCTGTCGCAACAGGAATCAGGGCCACCCGAATCAGGCGACGACCCTCACGCCCACCGATACCCATCCCAGCGGCGTGAATTCGATGCGCTTCTGCAATGGTCTGGACATCAAGGGAAATGTCACCTTCGCGCCCGGGCTGTATATCATCGAGAGCGGAGACTTCACCATCAACAGCGGCGAAATCGATTCATCCGGCGCGGCAGGGCTGCATGGCGAGGGCGTCACGTTCTTCCTGGCCGGAAATGCGCGGCTGCGCCTGGGCGGCAATGCCCAACTTACGCTCGCGGCACCGACCTCAGGCCCTTTCTCCGGGCTTTTGTTCTTCAGCGGCCGTGACCAAAGTGGCATCACACATCGTGTTGCCGGGACATCCGGATCGACGATCCACGGGGCGGTCTATGCGCCTTCGGCAAGCATAGAGCTGACCGGCAATTCGCGAACGGTCGGCGGATGCACCCAGGTCATCGGCCAGCAGATAACCTTTACCGGAAATTCAACGCTTGGTTCGGATTGTGCCGATGCCGGAACAAAGGATATTCCGGCGATCGAGACGGTTGCCATCATCGAGTAGCGCCAACCGATCAATTCCGGTGCCCGGGTCCGAACAGGCGCGGGCTGGCGCATGACTGGCGGGCCACAGCGGTGTTCAATCCAGAAGTCTGCGCAATTCGCGGTTGAGGGTGAACCGGTCAAAGGGTTTGGCCAGCCAGCCCAGATCAGCGAAATTGGCCATTTCAGCGGTCAGCACGGGGTCCGCATAGCCGGACATGAGGACAACCTTCAGGCCCTTGTCGAACGCGCGCGCCTGCTTGGCCAGCGCCACGCCGGTCTCGGTCCCGTTTAGCATGATATCACTGAGCAGAAGATCCACCATGTGGCCCGCCCGCAGCAGTTCACAGGCCTCGGGCAGGTCTGCAGCGGTCCGCACCACATAGCCCAGATTTTTCAACTGGCTGGCAACCGATGCGCGCACATCGGCCTCGTTCTCCACCAGCAGGATCGTTTCGCCCCGGCTGCTGACGGTGGCATCCGTCCGTTTCTCCTCGCGGGTGGTCGGAATGTCGTAAGGGGCTGGCCTCAGATACATCTTGATGGTTGTGCCCAGCCCCACGGCGCTGGTGATCTGCAGATGACCCTTCCATGCCTGCATGCCTTCGCGCAGCGTGGTCAGGCCAAGACCGGTGCCCCGGCCCATCGGCTTTGTGGTGTAAAAAGGCTCCAGTATCTTTCGCATGATCGGCTTCGACATGCCGTGGCCCGTATCACGCACGGAAACCGTTACGTATTCGCCCGGCGGGACTGTCCAGATCTCGTCGCTGACCTGGGCGTCCAGGCGCTCGCGGGCGGTTTCCAGAACGATCTCGCCGCCCTGCGGCATGGCATCGCGCGCATTGATGATCAGGTTCAACAGGATGTTTTCGAACTTGTAGGGCTCGGCATTTACTGGCGGCAACCCATGAGCAAGCTTGCAGCGCAACGAAACCTGTTCGCCCGTGGCCAGGGTCAACAACGGGATCAGGTCGTTGATGCTTTGGTTTGCATCCACCGGCTGCGAGGGCAGATGGCCCTGCCGTGAGAAAACAAGCATCTGATGCGCCAGCTTGCCCGCCTTTTCCGCCGCGTTCATCGAGTTCTCAAGATGGATGCGTGCAGGGTGCACCGGGGGCAACGCGTCCTCGGCTATCTCGGCGGATCCGATGGCAACCGTAAGGATATTGTTGAAATCATGCGCCATGACCGTGGCCAACTGGCCGATGGCTTCAAGCCGTTGCGCCCGCATGGCGGCCTGGCGCAGGCGTTCCTGTTTCGCCAGCTCTGCCCGGATCAGCAGATAGATGACAAGTGCCGAGACCAGCACAAAGGCCGTTCCCTTCGCCGTCTGGACCGTCCCGCTGCGGACATCATCGACAAAAAGCTCCACAAGCCGGTCCGACACGAAGATGTAGCTCACGCTGAGCGCCGCGAAGATCAGTGCGATCCTGAGATCCGGCGCAAATTGCATCAAGCTTCTCCGCAGCGCCAATCTGGGGCTTGTCCGGCAAGCGAGGGACACGCGTGTGGCATCTCTTGCGCCGGTTCGTTTGAGGCGCTTCACTTCAAGGTTGAAGAATTGGCACTTGCTCTGGCCCGGTCAAGCATTTTGTGAAACCTGTTCCGGTAGCGGCCCGCAAACTCCCCTGCGGGACGCAGGCAGCCTGCCCGCAGGCCCGGCTCATGCGCGTTTTCCTGCGGTGGGTGCACGCTTGAATATTGGGCGCAGCCCGGACCCCTTCCGGGCGCTCTCGCAGGTGTCCCTGAAGACAAGTATTGCGTGAAAACATCAACATGATTACCTGTTAAGGTTGTCTTCGCACCATTCGACTGCCCGAGGGGATCATGCAGGAAACACCGGTGTTGCCGCCTTCGGCCATGCAGGCATACGACTTGCTGTCGCTTCCTGTGTGGGTGTTTTCCGTCAAGACCCTGAAGATCCTCGCGTCGAACCGGGCAGCGCAGGCCTGGCTGGGGTATGACGCACGAACCCTGCAGGCGATGACGATTGCCGACCTGCGCCCCGAGCAGGACCGCGCCGCAATAGCCGAACAGGTTCGACAGTTCGACATCGGCATGGCCGATGCCGGGACCTGGACCATCGAGGCAAGTTCAGGTGACCGCTTCACGGTCGCCTTTGACTGGAAAAAGGTGCGGTTCGACGGGGATGCGGCGATCGTGGCCAGCATCCGGGACAGTACGCAAGTGGTCCAGGCGCAGGAGCGGGCCGAAAGCCTGAGCGCAGAGGTCCGGACCCTGCGCCACAAGGTCGACCTGTCCAGCGAACATCTTGCGCTTCTTTGTAATGCGCTGCCCGGCAATCTGGCGGTGCTGACCCCAGGCGACTATCAGATCGTTGCGGCGACGAACGAATATGCGCAGGCCGTGGCGAGGGAGCGCGGCGAATTGCTCGGCCGTCGCCTGCTCGAGGTATTCCCCAATGATCCGGATGATCCCGAGGCCGATCCCGTAAGCAACCTGCGGGCCTCGCTCCAGCGGGTCGAGGCGCTGCGTGTGAGTGATGTGATGAGCCTGCAGCGCCATCCGGTCCAGGGGCGGGACGGGCTGTTCCATGAGCGTTTCTGGTTGCAGCGCAACAAGCCGGTGTTCGACGCGGCGGGGCGGCTCATTTACATCATCCACCGGGCGGAAGACCTGACCGCGATCATGTCGCCGGAAACTGCGCCCGCCGCTGACACGGCTGACCACGAAGCGGCTGCCGCAGAACACATGCTGCACGCCGCCGAGACCCATGCCGCGCTCCTGGCCCTGCGCGAGCGCGAGGCGCGCCTGCGCACGGCGGAGACACTGCTGGACCTGGGGGCATGGGAGTATGATCTGGAAGGCCGGACGCTCAGCTGGTCAAAACGGGTGTTCGACATCTTCGGCCTGCAACCGGACCAACCGCCACCGGATTTCGATGGCTACCTTGCCGTGGTGCATCCAGATGACCAGCCGCAGCTGCGGGCCGGTTTGCGTGATTTCGTGAACAGCGGCGCAGCCACGATTGATTTCGAGCACCGAATCAACCGGCCCGATGGCACGGTGGCGCATGTCAGGGGTGTCGGGACGTGGCATGTCGTCGAGGGGCGCAGGATCGTCATTGGCCATGTCCAGGACATCACCCGCTTCAGGGCCGCCGAAGAGCAGGTCCGCCTGGCTTCGCGCAGGCGCAGGCTTGCAGGTCGCATGACGCGCCTTGGCAGCTGGCATGTGGAGCTTGGCGCCGAAAGGGCGACATGGTGTGACGAGACCGCGGCCATCCATGACGAACCCAGGGGGAAAT
Source organism: Rhabdonatronobacter sediminivivens (assembly GCF_013415485.1). Lineage (GTDB taxonomy): Bacteria > Pseudomonadota > Alphaproteobacteria > Rhodobacterales > Rhodobacteraceae > Rhabdonatronobacter > Rhabdonatronobacter sediminivivens. The sequence continues at coordinate 50,764 of NZ_JACBXS010000020.1, forward strand.
CTCCGACCCTTGATGAGACAATCGCCTATTACATCCCGGCACACCGTCAACGCATTCGCGCGAAGTTCGACGCCTGCGCACAGGATGGCCATGCCTTTGACGAGTTGCTGCAGATCGTTACGGCGAAAGGTCGCCGGGTGTGGGTCCGCGCCGTCGGCGAAGCGGTGCGCGACCCGTCCGGCCAGATCATTGCCGTCGAGGGCGCGGTTCAGGACGTGACCGAACTGGTCGAGACGCGCCATGCGACACGGGCTGTATCGGAACGCCTGCTCCAGACGCTGGAAAGCATCAGCGATGCGTGCTTTCTTCTGGATGACAGTTGGCGGTTCGTCTTTCTCAACAAGAAGGCCGAGCTGCTGCTTCGGCGGCGCCGGACAGACCTGCTGGGCAGGAATGTCTGGGCCGAGTTCCCGGACTCGGTCGGAACTGCCTTTCAGATCGAATACGAACGCGCTGTCGCCAAAGGCCAGGCGGCCCGCTTTCAGGCGTTCTACCCGCCGCTGGACACCTGGTTCGAGGTCAACGCCTATCCTACACCCGAGGGGTTGGCCGTCTATTTCCGCGACGTTACCCGCCAGCGCGCCCGGGACGAACAGCTGCGCCTTCTGGAAAACGCGGTGTCGCGCCAGAACGATATCCTGCTGATCACCGAGGCAGCGCCCATCGACGCGCCGGACGGGCCCAGAATCGTCTATGTGAACGATGCCTTCGAAAGGCGCACGGGCTATTCCCGCGAGGACGTGATCGGCAAGACCCCGCGCATTCTTCAGGGGCCGAAGACGCAGCGCGCCGCGCTTGACCGGATACGTCGCGCGATGGAGAACTGGCAGCCGGTTCGCGCCGAACTCATCAATTACACAAGCGCGGGCGAGGAATTCTGGCTGGAAATGGACCTGGTGCCGCTGGCCGACGACACCGGCGCGTTCACCCATTGGGTCGCCGTCGAGCGCGACATCACTGACCGACGCCACGCCGAAGAGGAAATCCGCCTCAGCCAGGAAAGGTTCCAGCGGGTGACGCAGGCCACAAACGAGGTGATCTGGGACTGGGATGTGATCGCCGACAAGCACTGGTGGAACGCGAATCTCAAGACCCTCACCGGCCTTGATCCTGCCGAGATCGAGCAGGGGATCGCGTCATGGAAGAACCGCCTGCACCCGGAGGACAGGGACGAAGCGGTGGCAGGCGTCGATGCGTTGATCGCAGGGACCGAAACGGTCTGGTCGGGTGAATACCGCTTCCGCCACGCAGACGGGCACTATCTGACGGTTCTGGACCGATCCTTCGTCATCCGCGATTCCGAGGGCAGGGCCGTCCGGCTGCTGGGCAGCATGATCGATGTGACAACCCTGCGCGAGATGGAAAGCCGCCTTCGCCAGTCGCAGAAGCTGGAATCCGTGGGGCAGCTTACCGGGGGTGTGGCGCATGATTTCAACAACCTTCTTACCATCATCCTGGGCAACATCGAATTCCTGCAAGACGCCATTGACGCAAACGATCCGCTGCGCCGGCATGTGGACATGACGGTTCGTGCAGCCGAAAGGGCGGCAGAGCTGACCAATCGTCTGCTGGCCTTCTCGCGAAAGCAACCGCTTCAGCCACAGGTGATCGATGCCAATGCCTTGATCGGGGGCATGGAGGACATGCTGCGCAGAACACTTGGCGAGGAACTGAACATCGCGCTCTCCCTTGACGCGCGGCTATGGCGCAGCGAGATCGACCCCGGCCAGTTGGAGAGCGCGCTGCTGAATCTGGTGATCAACTCGCGCGATTCCATGCCCGATGGCGGTTCGCTCACGATCGAGACCGCGAATGTCTTGCTGGACGATACCTATGTCGCCTACGAGCCTGATCTGACCGCCGGGCAGTATGTTGTCATCGCGGTCAGCGATACGGGTCACGGCATCCCGTCCGACCAGATCGACCGGGCTTTCGAGCCGTTCTTCACCACCAAGGGGGCCGACAAGGGCACCGGCCTGGGGCTGAGCATGGTCTATGGCTTCGTCAAGCAATCCGGCGGTCATATCCGCCTCTATTCGGAACCCGGCGAGGGAACAACGGTCAAGCTGTATTTCCCGCGCGTTCAAGGTGAAACGACACCGTCGGAAGGGGCCGAAGGCGGGCAATCCGAAGCCGAAACCGGGAACGCGACGATCCTTGTAGTCGAAGACGACCCGCTGCTGTTGCAGCAGGTCTGTGCCCAGCTCGCCGACATGGGCTATACGGTGCTGAGTGCTGACGCCGGAGCGGCAGCGCTGGAGATATTGCGCGGTCGGCCCGACATCGATTTGCTGTTCACGGATGTTGTCTTGCCGGGCGGAATGAACGGGCGTCAGGTCGCCGATGCCGCGCAAGCCATCAAGCCGGGGCTGAAGGTGCTTTACACCTCGGGCTATTCCGAAAATGCCATCGTGCACCATGGCCGTCTGGACCCGGGGGTTGATCTGCTGAGCAAGCCCTATCGGCGGTCAAGCCTGGCGGCGAAACTGCGCATGATTCTGACCCCGGTTTGACATTTGCGGATGGGCAGCGGCTTCACCGGATGGTAATGAAATCTGGTTATCGGTTGCGGGCGCCCGGTTGCGTCGTGTTGACAGGGGGCCCAGAATATCGCGCCTCACTTTCTTGTTCATGCCGATGGATCGGGTGGCGATCCGCCCGGCCAGAGTTCTGACATTCACCAAGGAATGGGCCTGACCTGACGATCTGGCTCCGGCGTTGCGCCATCATGGCAGTCGCGCGCGCGCCGCCCAGTCCTGGCGCGTATGGGGCGCATTTGCAGGGTGCAAGGAAACCCTTTTCAGCGCGCGGTCGTTTAGGACCCAAACCGGACTGTCCACCGTCGAAAGGTTTCGATAGGGCCAAGAGAAGATGAGCTCAGAAAATCCGACAGACCCGCACCCAGGGTCCCCGCCGCAATCCGAATTGGCCGAAGCACTTCCGCAGATTGTCTGGACCACGGGACCGGATGGCGCGGTTGATTGGGTCAGCCACGAATTCAGGCGCTACACCGGCATCACGGATGCCGGTTTCGCGGACGGGGATCTGTTGCCCGGCCTGCATCCGGAAGACCGCGCCCCGACGCGTGAGAACTGGAGCAAGGCCCTTTCAGGCGGGCATTCCTGCCGGACAGAGTTCCGGCTGTGGTGCGCTGCCGAGGCGCGATGGCGCCTGCATCGTGTCCATGTCCGGCCATATTCGGATGAAGCCGGGCTGTTAACGCGATGGTACGGCATCGCGACCGATATCCATGATCTGCGCGAAGCCGAAGACGCGCGCGAAACCGAATTGCGCCTGCTGATCGTGGAGCGGCGCGTGCTGGAACAGATCGCGGCGGGTGAACCGCTGTCACGTATCCTGCAAGATATCTGCACCGCCATGCCCGATGTTCTGGGCGGTGCCCGCGCCAATGTGGCCCTGGTGTCCGGCGATGAGCGTTGTCTGGATACCTTCATCGGCGATGCAGCACTTGAAGCATGGTCACGGGCCGTGGGGCAGATCCCGATAGCTGAGGGGCAAGGTTCCTGCGGCACGGGGGGCGCGCGCCGCGAGGCGGTCTACTCCGCCGATATTGCGCGCGATCCCCTTTGGCAGCCGTATCGTGAACTTGCTGCGGCGCATGGGCTTGCTGCCTGCTGGTCGCAGCCCGTTCTTGACGGGACCGGGCACCCGATTGCCATCTTCTGCTGTTATCATTCGGAACCGAAGGCGCCTTCGAAGGCGCAGATGGCCATTCTGCAAAGGATGGCAGACGCCGTGCACACCGCGATTTCGCAGGTTGCAAGCCGCGATCAACTGCAGGCAAGCGAGCGTCGCTATCGCAGCCTGTTCGACTTCCTGCCCATCGCGATCTGGGAGCAGGACATTTCCGGCGTCCTGAAAAGCCTGGACGCGCTGAAGGCGACAGGGGTGACGGATTTCGAAGCGTGGCTTGACCGCAACCCGGCCTTTGCCAGCGAAGCGATGGCGGCAATCAGGGTGCTTGACGGCAATCGCGCGGCCCGTCAGCTCCATGGCGCGATGAGCGATGATCCAAGGTCCATATCGCAGGCGCTCGTTTCACTTGCGAACGAACCGAAGTTTCGCATGGCGCTGCGTGCAATGCTGGTCGCCGCCTGGGAGGGGCAGACCCAGCTTGAAACCACCTATACGGCATCCCGCTCCGATGGGACGACAGCAGACATCCTGGCGCGGCTTCTGCTTCCTGAACCGGGCAGCGGCAGGCTCCTGTTGACCGAAGACGATATCACCGAGCAGCGCCGCGTCGAAGAGCGCTTCCGCCATGTTGCCCAAAGATCGAGTGATTTCATCTTTGACCGTGATCTGGTGACGGATCTGACCTGGGTCAATGATGCGGCGACCTGGTTGCCCGATTTCACTCCGGGTGAGAAACTGCTGCCGCGCAGCGCCTGGGTTGAAAGCGTGCACCCCGAAGACGAAGAGCGGATCCTGACACAGATCGAAGCCGCGATCCAGGGCGGGCAGGATTTCTGGGAGGGCGAGTATCGGCTGCGCAAGCGCGACGGCGATTTCATCCCGGTCCGGGAGCGGGCGAGTATCCTGCACGATGACGCCGGCGTCCCGGTGCGCATGATCGGAAACATCATCGATCTTTCCGAGCAAAAGGCGCTGGAGGCGCAGTTGCGACAGTCGCAGCGGCTCGATGCGGTCGGTCAGTTGACCGGCGGTATCGCGCATGATTTCAACAATCTGCTTACGGTGATCCTGGGCAATGCCGAAACCCTGGCCGGAAAGCTCCCCGCCGACCGGCCAAGCGCGGCCATGGCCCGCCAGATTGTCAGCGCCGCAGAACAAGCCGCCGAATTGACGCAGCGACTGCTCGCCTTTGCGCGCAAGCAACCGCTTTCACCGGGGGCCTATGATGTCAATGAACTTATCGAAGGCATGCAAATGCTGATCGAGCGATCCATGACGCCTGCAATCGCCCTCGATCTGCGTCTGGCTGAAGACCCGGGCGCCGTGCATGTTGACCGGGCCCTGTTCGAAAGTGCGCTTCTGAACCTGTGCGTGAATGCGCGCGATGCCATGCCCATGGGGGGCTTGCTCCGGATCGAAACAAGCCTGGTTTCCCTGGCCGTGGGCGCTGCGCTGGATGCCCCCGAGCCCGGCGAATATGTCCGCATTTCGGTTTCGGACACGGGCGAGGGCATGGATAACGAAACCCTTGCCCGGGTGTTCGAGCCGTTTTTCACCACCAAGCCCGTCGGGGAAGGCAGCGGATTGGGCCTGAGCATGGTCCACGGGTTCGTGTACCAGTCTGGTGGACATATTGATGTTCACAGCGAGCTTGGTGCGGGCACCACGGTTGAACTGATGCTGCCGCGGCAGGCCCGGCAAGAAGGCGGCCGCGAAAGCCCGCAAGGTGACACCACGCCGCGCAAGGCGAAGAAGCGCATGCGCGTTCTGGTGGTCGAGGATGAGGATCAGGTGCGCGAGTATATCTGCATGCTCCTCAAGTCGCTGGAATACAAGGTTGAGGCCGAAGCCCGCGCGACATCGGCACTGGCCCGGCTGCGCGCTGACGAGCCATTCGATCTGCTGATCTCGGACGTTGTCATGCCTGGCGGCATTGACGGACGACAGCTTGCCGAAACGATCCTCGAAGAACGACCGGAACTGCCCATCCTGCTGGTCTCCGGCCATTCTGAGGAGATCGCCACAAGCGGCGGCAAGCTCGATCCGCGCATAAGTTTCCTGCGAAAACCCTTTCGCAGAAGCACCCTGCAGGAACTGCTGCAGGAGTTGCTTCGGGGGTGAAATCCGCTTGCCGTTTGCGATCGACGGTAAAGCGTCTCGCAGCGGCGGAACGCGGTCCTGCGGCCTGGCCGTGTGCCGCATGCGCCAGGGCTGTTACCCGCGTGGCGGTGGCTGTTCCGCTTGCTCGGGGTCGTGCGTGGCCTGAAGGCCCTCTTCGGTGACAATTGCATCCATGCGGATGTCGTGCGGCTGCGGGTGGATCGTGGCAAGCGCGGCCGTCTGCAGACCAACGCCGATGACGAAGGGGCGCGGCGACAGTTGGGCAAGCGTGCGGTCAAAGTAGCCGCCCCCATAGCCAAGCCGAAAACCGAACCGATCCCAACCCACAAGCGGGGCAAGCGTGACATCCGGTGTCACCAACTCGGCCTCTGGCGGGGGGACGGGAATGTTCCAGTGGCCGCGGACCATGCGGGTCTCGGGTGTCCAGCGGCGGAAGATGAGCGGCGCATGTGTCACGTCAACCAGCGGCAATGCGATCCGTAGGCCCTCCTGGTGCAGATCGGCCATCAAGAGGCGCAGATCCGGCTCACCCTTGATCGGCCAGAAGGCCGAGAGCAGTCGCCCCCGCATGTCGCCGAAACGCGCCGCGAGGAAACCGCGCAGGTGACCGGCCAGCGCGGCCCCGGCCTTCTTGCGCGTGGCCGTGTTCAGCGCCTGGCGCTCGGCGCGCAGGCGCATCCGCTCGGCCCGGCGCCAGCGCGCCACGTCGCATGCCTGCTTGGGGGTGGCGCCCGGCGGGGCAAGATGACCGGGCGCGGCTTCGTGCACCCTGCAGGGGGGTGATGCGTAATGGCCCCTGGGCCGGTCATTGCCCGCCATGCGATACCTTGCCTTGCCTGGTGCCCGGAAACTGTGATCGCGCCAGCAGGGCTGGCCCGTCAGCCGCCATCCGCCGCAGGCGGCCACCGTCAGCGCGGGATTCCCCGAGAGGCCCCCGGCCGTGTCGGTGGCATCGCAGCGCGGCTGCGGGGGCCCGGTCCGATTGATTGTCGGTCATCACGGACTCCGTTTTCTGGTCCTGCTGTTTCCGGGCAGGTTCCCGACTTGCATTTTCCTAGGCGCCAAAATAGGAATTGTAAATACCCATTCTCCTTCGGGGATCGCCTGCAATGCGTCTTACCTCCTTTACCGACTACGGCCTGCGCATGCTCATGCGCATGGCAAGCGCGCCCGACCGCGCGTTTTCCACCGCCGAGTTGGCGGATGAATTCGGCGTTTCGCGCAACCATCTGGCCAAGATCATGCAGCGCCTGTCCCGCGCCGGGCTGATCGAGACGCGCCGCGGCGGTGGCGGCGGTGCCGTGTTGGCGCAACCGGCGCAGGACATCCGGCTTGGCGCGGTCATTCGCCTGCTGGAAGAAGACCAGGCGCTGGTCGAGTGTTTCGCGGCAAATGGCGGTGCATGTTCGATTGATGGGCGGTGCCGGCTCAAGGCCCGCCTCGCTGCGGCCGAGAGGGCCTTCCTCGCCGATCTTGACCGCTCCACGCTCAAGGATATCGCGCTCGAACCAAAGGTGTCAGCGTGAACACGGGGCCATCCGCACGCCCATGAGTGCCGCGCTTGAATGCGGCACGCGCAAGGCAGGCGGAATGGCACCGCACGTCCGAAAGCCACGGCCCGGGCGGGACGGTCAGGGCCGCGCCATCAGGATGTCCTGCCGCCGCGTCATCTGCAACTTATTGACCCGCAGCGGGCAGACCTGATCCGCTTTCATTGGCAAACATGTCTGGCCCGTCGATCAGCGTGTCGGGTTGTGCCAGAGCGTTCAGTTTTGCACGATCCGTGATGATCACGCGCGCGCCGTCCATTTTCACGCCGCTCTCTTCCAGCGTTCTGAGTGTTCGGGACAGGTTCTCGGCGGTCATCCCCAGATAGGAGGCCAGCAATCGTTTCTCGACCGGGAGGGCATAGGATGGAACGCCTCCCGCCAGCAGCGACTGCCGCAAGAGGTAGGACGCCACCCTTTCGCGCGAATTGCGCAGCTTCAGTGTCTTGGCGTTGCGCACTACGGACCGGTAGCACGAGGCCAGCTCGTTGATCACGGCAACCGAAAACTCGGGGTCGCGCCGGAACATGGCGCGCAAGTCAGAGGACGGTATGAGAATGATGCGCGCCCGCTCCAGCGTACGGGCAGACATCAGATAGGGCGCATCCCGGATGCATGCCGCCAGGATGAAGGTCGAAACCGGGCGCACCACCGCCATGGTGCCTTCGCGCCCGCCCCACCGCGCAAACAGTTCGACCGACCCTTCAACCACCACATGCAGGAAATCCGCCGGGTCCCCCTGGCGGATCATCTCCAGCCCCTGGGGGAAGTTCTGGGCATAGGAACTTGCCATCAGGGCCTCGAAATTGGCCTGCGTCATGTCCCTGAACAGATGCAGATGGCGAATCTCCGGAAGCTCCTCGGGACGCATGATGCCACCTCTATCAGGTTTGATATTTGTCAATTGTGGGATGCATATATGTCACTTGCATCCAGGGCAACGATCTATTGTGGACCGCACATAATGCTAGGCAAAATTCGTGCAGGTTTCAATCCGGGTGCGATTCTGATGGTGGTTTTTCCATTTTTGATCTGGATCAAGTCTTCTCAAGATACGCTGTGAGCGTCTGCTATCGAACGGGTGCCCCAGAGCATCCGGACCGCAAGGAGACGCCCATGCATGTGATGCTCGCCTATGACAATTCCCGCAATGCAAGGATCGCACTGGATGCGGTGCGTGACCTGCTTTCCGCACTGCAGCCAACGATAACACTGATCTCTGTGGTCGAGGATGTGGGAAGTTCCACAGCAGGCGCTGACGCGCTGTTCACCGCACAATATTCGGAACAGAAAGCGGGTACGGAAGCTGCGGCGGCCGAACTTGCAGACGCGGGTTTCGGTGCCACTGTCCTGATCGCGGAAGGGGATGCGCGCAAGATGATCCTGCGCGCCGTGGAAGAGCGCAAGCCAGACCTGCTGGTGATGGCGCGTCACAGTCACAAGCCTGATCCTGGCCCGCTGAATTTCATCACCAAGCGCATCGACGCATTGGTCGAGGAGTTCGATCACATGACCTTCGGCTCCACCAGCGCGTTTCTGGCGCGGCGGGCGCCCTGTCCGCTGCTGATCATTCCCACGCACGCCGAGTGATCCCCGAAAGCCCGACGCGCGACCCTACACCAAGTTTCGAGGTCTGACATGCAAGTCAGTGATCTGTTCCGCTTCAAGAATGCGGAAATCAAGGCGCTCCACCTGACATGGATTGCCTTTTTCATGAGTTTCTACGTCTGGTTCAACATGGCCCCGCTGGCAAGCTCGATGCTGGCCTCGGTGGACTGGCTGACCCGTGACGATATCCGCCTGTTTGCCATCGCCAACGTGGCGCTCACCATTCCTGCCCGTATCATTGTCGGCATGGCGCTGGACCGCTATGGGCCGCGCCGGGTCTTCTCGGTGCTGATGATCCTGATGGCGATCCCGACCTGGGTCTTCGCCTTCGGCGATTCGCGCGAAGTGCTGTTCATGTCGCGCCTGGTGCTGTCGTCCATCGGGGCGAGCTTCGTGGTCACCATCCACATGATCGCGCTGTGGTTCCCGCCGCGCTCGATCGGTTTTGCCGAAGGCTTCGGCGCGGGCTGGGGGAATTTCGGCTCGGCCGCCGCTGCGATCACGCTGCCCACCATCGCGCTGCATATGTATGGCGGCGAAGATGGCTGGCGCTGGGCGATGGCGACTTCGGGTCTGGTGATCGCTGCTTACGGCGTGTTCTACTGGTTTGCCATCACGGATGGCCCCACGGCGGACACGCACAAGAAGCCGCGCAAGGCCTCGGCGCTGGAAGTGTCGAGCTGGCGCGATCTGGTGCTCCTGTGCATCTTCACGGTGCCGCTGGTGGGTATCCTGTCGATCCTGGTCTATCGCGTGCAGTTGATGGGCTATATCGACGCCATGACGGCAGCCATCTGCTATGGTGCCATCGTCGTGGTCGTGACCTGGCAGGTCTGGCAGGCAATCCGGGTCAATGTGCCGATCCTGAAAAAGGGTGTGCCGGAAGACGACAAATACCCGTTTTCTTCGGTTGCGGCGCTGAACATCACCTATTTCGCCAATTTCGGCGCGGAACTGGCGGTGGTGTCGATGCTGCCGATGTTCTTCCAGGAAACCTGGGGTCTGACGGCAGTGGCAGCCGGTATGATTGCCGCAAGCTTTGCCTTCGTGAACCTCTTTGCGCGGCCCATGGGCGGGCTGGTGTCCGACCGCTTCGGCAACCGCCGCTTCGTGATGATGGCTTATATGTTCGGTATCGGCGTCGGCTTCGTGATGATGGGCCTGCTGGACAGCAGCTGGCCGCTGATCATCGCCATCGCGATCACCATCATGTGCTCCTTCTTCGTGCAGGGGGCAGAGGGTGCAACCTTCGGCATCATCCCCTCGATCAAGCGGCGTGTGACCGGGCAGATCTCGGGCATGGCGGGGGCCTACGGCAATGTCGGCGCGGTCTTCTACCTGTTTATCTTCATGTTCGTCGATGCCTCGACCTTCTTCTTCATCATCGCGGTGGGGGCCTTCATCAGCTGGGTCGTCTGCTTGATCTGGCTGAAGGAACCCGAAGGCGGCTTTGGCGACGAATATGTGATCTCTTCCGTGGACCGCGAGATTGCCCGCGAAGCCGCCGAGAAGAAGGCGCTCGATGCAGAGGTCGCTGCGATCTTCGCAGAGTCCGAAATGGTCGAAGTGACCCCGCGCGGCACCGGCGGACTTCAACTGAGGGCAAGGTTCGCCACCGTCGATGATCTGCGCGCCGCGCTGGAGCGGCTGGAGCGCGGCAAGACCCGACCCGCTGAATAACCCAACAGCGTCTGGCCCGGCGTCGGCCGGTTCAGCCAGGACAAGGCCCTGCAAGAGACTGACCCTGATCAGTCGCACCGGCCCAAAGAAGGACAAGAGAAAATGGCCAAGGACATGGAGAAATGGGACGTCGAGGATCAGACGTTCTGGAACCAGACGGGAAAGGGGGTGGCGAACCGCAACCTCTGGATCTCGATCCCCAACCTGCTGTGCGGCTTTGCCGTCTGGCTGATGTGGGGTATCATCACGGTTCAGATGCTCAACGCGGGCTTTCCGTTTACGCAGGCTGAGCTGTTCACGCTGACCGCGATTGCCGGCCTGACCGGCGCGACCTTGCGTATTCCCGCATCTTTCATGATCCGCATCGCAGGCGGGCGTAACACGGTGTTCCTGACCTCGGCGCTGTTGATTCCGCCCGCGCTCTTGACCGGTCTGTTCCTGCAGGACCCCGAAACGCCCTTGTGGAAGTTCCAGTTGGCCGCGCTGCTGTCCGGCATCGGAGGGGGCAACTTCGCCGCCTCGATGAGCAATATCAGTGGCTTTTTTCCCAGACGCCAGCAGGGTCTGGCGCTGGGGCTGAATGCGGGTCTGGGCAATTTCGGCGTCACCACCATGCAGATCCTGATCCCGACGGTTATGACCATCGCCATCTTCGGCGCCATCGCCGGTGATCCCATCGCGCTGATCCGTGACAGTGGCACGCTGATCGGCCGGATCGAGGCCGGAACGCCCACCTATATCCAGAACGCAGGCTTCATCTGGGCGGCGATCCTGATCCCGCTGGTGACGCTGGCCTGGTTCGGCATGAACAACCTCAAGCCGCTCTCGCCTGACATGACCGGCACGATGAGTTCCTTCGGCAAGGTTCTGGGCCTCTATGGCATCGGTTTCGTGACCTCGGTGATCGGGCTCTATCTGTATCTGCCTGCGCCGACGGGACTGGGCCTGCTTAACCCATTTGTCGCCGTGGTACTGATCTGTGTCGCAACGCTGATCGCCTTGCGCATGATCCCCGGACGTGTCGGGTCCAGCATGGGCGCCCAGTTCGCCATCTTCAAGGACAAGCACACCTGGTCGATGACGATCCTCTATATCCTGACCTTCGGCTCCTTCATCGGCTTTTCGATGGCGCTGCCGCTGTCGATCACGGTGATCTTCGGCTTCACCAACGTCGAGGTTGACGGCGTGATGGAGCGTGTCGCCAACCCCAATGCGCCCAGCGCGCTGACCTATGCCTGGATCGGCCCCTTCATCGGCGCGCTGATCCGTCCGCCCGGTGGCTGGTTGTCGGACAAGTTCGGCGGCTCCATCGTGACACAATGGGTCGCGGCCGTGATGGTCATCGCTTCGGGTGCGGCAGGCTATGTCATGATGCTGGCCTACCAGTCGCAAACGCCGGAACAGTATTTCTTCATCTTCCTGGTGCTGTTCCTGATCATCTTCGCGGCCACCGGCATCGGCAACGGGTCCACCTTCCGCACCATCGGGGTGATCTACAACCGCGAACAGGCAGGCCCGGTGCTGGGCTGGACCTCGGCGGTGGGTGCCTATGGTTCTTTCGTGGCACCAATCGTCATCGGCGAGCAGGTGCGCGGCGGAACACCGGAATATGCGATGTATGGCTTCGCCGTGTTCTACGCGCTCTGCCTGATCCTGAACTGGTGGTTCTACCTGCGCCCGGGCGCCTACATCAAAAACCCCTGAATTTCGCCGGGCGCGCGGCATCCTTCGCGCGCCTGTCCCTCCAAACCCAAGAACGGAGACAGCCATGAGCCATCTTCTTGACAGGCTGAACTTTCTGAAGAGCGTGCGCAAGGACACGTTCTCGGATGGGCACGGCCAGACCACGACCGAAAACCGCGACTGGGAAGACACCTATCGCAAACGCTGGCAGCACGACAAGGTTGTGCGCTCGACCCATGGGGTGAACTGCACCGGGTCCTGCTCGTGGAAGATCTACGTGAAATCGGGGATCGTGACCTGGGAAACCCAGCAGACCGACTACCCGCGCACGCGCCCTGATCTTCCCAACCATGAACCGCGCGGCTGCGCGCGCGGGGCAAGCTATAGCTGGTATCTCTATTCCGCCAACCGCGTGAAAACGCCGCTGGTGCGCGGTGCGCTGATGCGGCTGTGGCGTGAGAAGCGCAAGACCATGACGCCGATTCAGGCATGGGAGGCGATCCAGAACGACCCCGCAGCCCGCGCCAGCTACACCCGCAAACGCGGCACCGGCGGTTTCGTGCGCGCCACATGGGACGAAGTGACCGAGCTGACGGCGGCCGCCAATGCCTACACGGCGAAGGAATATGGCCCTGACCGCGTGTTCGGCTTCTCGCCGATCCCGGCCATGTCGATGGTCAGCTATGCTGCTGGTTCGCGCTACCTGTCGCTTCTGGGCGGTACCTGCATGTCCTTCTATGACTGGTATTGCGATCTGCCCCCCGCGTCCCCCATGACCTGGGGCGAACAGACCGACGTGCCGGAATCGGCGGATTGGTATAATGCAGGCTATCTGCTGCTCTGGGGTTCGAACGTGCCGCAGACGCGGACGCCGGATGCGCATTTCTACACCGAAGCGCGCTACCGTGGCACCAAATCCGCTGTGATCTGCCCCGACTATTCAGAGGCCGCGAAATTCGGTGATGTCTGGCTGAATGCCAAGCAGGGCACCGATGCGGCCCTCGGGATGGCTTTCGGGCATGTGATCCTGCGCGAGTTCCATCTGGATCGTCAGGTGCCGTATTTCGAGGAATACACTCGCAAATACAGCGACATGCCGATGCTGGTCCGTCTGGACAAGAAAGGCGACAGCTACATTCCGGGCCGCCAGTTGCGCGCCAGCGATCTGGATGGTGCGCTGGGCGAGGCCAACAACCCCGAATGGAAAACCATCTGCATTGATGAAACCTCGGGCCAACTGGTCGCGCCCAACGGCTCTATCGGCTTCCGCTGGGGTGAGCAGGGCATGTGGAACCTTGAGGAGAAGGCGCAAGGGGCCGAGATCAAGCCCAAGCTGTCGCTGATCCTTGATGAAGACCGCGATGATGTAGTGGGCGTTGATTTCCCCTATTTCGGCGGCATGGCCACGACCCAGTGGCACAAGGATGCGCGCGGTGACGTGCTGACGCGCAACGTGCCGGTCAAGAAAATCACGCTGGCCGATGGCTCGGAAGCGCTGGTCACGACGGTGTTCGATCTGTTCTGCGCCAACTACTCGTTGGATCGCGGGCTGGGCGGCGAACACGTCACCGATGACTACAACGCCGATGTGCCCTTCACCCCCGCCTGGGCCGAGAAGATCACAGGCGTCAGCCGCGACAAGATCATCCATGTGGCGCGGGAATTTGCGGCCAATGCCGAGAAGACCAATGGCAAATCCATGGTCATCATCGGCGCTGCGATGAACCACTGGTACCACATGGATATGAACTATCGCGCGGTCATCAACATGCTGGTGATGTGCGGCTGTGTGGGCCAGTCGGGCGGTGGCTGGGCGCATTATGTGGGGCAGGAAAAGCTGCGCCCGCAAACGGGCTGGACGGCGCTGGCCTTCGCGCTCGACTGGGCGCGCCCGCCGCGGCACATGAACTCGACCTCTGCCTGGTATGCTCATACCGACCAGTGGCGCTATGAGACGGTGACGGCAAAGGACATCCTGTCGCCGACAGCGCCCGAAGGCGATTGGGAAAGCCTGAGCCTGATCGACTACAATATCCGCTCTGAGCGGATGGGCTGGCTGCCCTCTGCGCCGCAGCTGAAGACCAACCCGCTGAAAGTGGGCGCGGCGGCGAAAGCGGCAGGGATGGAGATCCCGGCCTATGTCGCGCAGGAGCTGAAGTCGGGCCGTCTGGAAATGTCCTGCGAAGACCCGGATGCGCCGGAAAACTGGCCGCGCAACCTGTTCGTGTGGCGCTCGAACCTGCTGGGGTCATCGGGCAAGGGGCATGAGTATTTCCTCAAACACCTGCTGGGCACCGATCACGGGGTTCTGGGCAAGGATCTGGGCGAGGAAGGCCGCCAGAAGCCTGTCGAGGCCAAATGGCACAAGGACGCGCCAGAGGGCAAACTTGACCTGCTGGTGACCATCGACTTCCGCATGTCCACGACCGCGGTCTATGCCGATATCGTGCTGCCGACGGCCAGCTGGTATGAAAAGGACGATCTGAACACCTCGGACATGCACCCGTTCATCCACCCGCTGCAAGCGGCGGTCGATCCGGCCTACGAGTCCAAAACCGACTGGGAAATCTTCAAGGCGATTGCCAAGAAATTCTCGGAAGTCGCGCCGGAAATTCTGGGTGTGGAAACCGATGTGGTCCAACTGCCGATGCAGCATGACAGCCCCGGCGAGTTGGCGCAGCCTGTCGTCAAGGACTGGAAGAAAGGCGAATGCGATCTGATCCCCGGCAAGACGGCACCGGCCTATATTGCTGTGGAACGCGATTACCCGAACCTGCATGCGCGGTTCACAGCGCTTGGGCCGCTGATGGAAAAGGTCGGCAATGGTGGCAAGGGCATCGCCTGGGACACCAAGACCGAAGTCCACCATCTGAAAGCGCTGAACGGCACCCATACGGAAGGGCCGACCAAGGGCATGGCCAAGATCGACACGGCGATTGACGCTTGCGAGGTCGTGCTGATGCTCGCACCCGAAACCAATGGCGAGGTTGCGGGCAAGGCTTGGAAGGCATTGGAAAAGGCCACGGGTCAAAACCACGCCCATCTGGCCGAGGTCAAGGAAGACGAGAAGATCCGCTTCCGCGACATTGCCGCCCAGCCGCGCAAGATCATTTCCTCGCCGACATGGTCGGGCATTGAATCCGAGGAAGTCTGCTACAACGCGGGCTGGACCAATGTGCATGAGCTGATCCCATGGCGGACCCTCTCGGGGCGTCAGCAGCTTTATCAGGAACACGAATGGATGCTGGCCTTTGGCGAATTCTTCGTCACCTGGCGGCCCCCGGTCGATCTGAAAACCATCACGGTTGATGCGACCAAGGCGCTGAAATCGGCCGAAAAGCATGTGGTGCTGAACTTCATCACGCCGCACCAGAAATGGGGCATCCACTCGACCTATTCGGACAACCTGCTGATGCTCACGCTCAACCGTGGCGGGCCGGTCATCTGGATGTCCGAGAATGACGCGAAAACCGCCGGGATCGTCGATAATGACTGGGTGGAACTGTTCAATTCCAACGGAGTGATTGCCGCGCGTGCCGTGGTCAGCCAGCGGATGAAGGACGGAACGACCTTCATGTATCACGCTCAGGAAAAGATCGTGAACACGCCGGGCAGCCAGATCACGGGCAAGCGTGGCGGCATCCATAACTCGGTCACGCGGGCGATCCCGAAGCCCACGCATATGATCGGGGCCTATGCGCAATTCTCTTACGGGTTCAACTATTACGGAACCGTTGGGGCGAACCGCGACGAGATGGTGATCGTTCGCAAGATGGAAAATGTGGACTGGCTCGACAAGCCAGCAAAAGTGGAGGCAGCGGAATGAAAGTACGTGCCCAGATCGGTATGGTTCTGAACCTCGATAAATGCATCGGGTGCCATACCTGCTCCGTGACCTGCAAGAACGTCTGGACCTCGCGCGAGGGCGTTGAATATGCATGGTTCAACAATGTCGAAACCAAGCCCGGTATTGGCTACCCGAAGGATTGGGAAAACCAGAAGCGCTGGAATGGCGGCTGGAAGCGTGATCCTTCGGGCCAGCTTGTGCCCAAACAGGGCGGCAAATGGCGGATTCTGGCGAATATCTTTGCCAATCCCGATCTGCCGGAAATCGATGATTTCTACGAGCCGTTTGATTTCGACTATGACCACCTGAAATCGGCGCCTGAGATGGAGGCATTCCCGACGGCGCGCCCGCGTTCCAAGATCACGGGCGAGCGGATGGAGAAGATCGAATGGGGCCCCAACTGGGAAGAAATCCTCGGCGGGGAATTCGCCAAGCGCAGTGAGGATTACAATTTCGAGGGCATCCAGAAGGACATTTATGGCGAGTATGAAAATACCTTCATGATGTATCTGCCGCGCCTGTGCGAGCATTGCCTCAACCCGGCTTGCGTGGCGTCCTGCCCATCGGGCGCGATCTACAAGCGCGAAGATGACGGTGTTGTCCTGATCGATCAGGAAAAATGCCGTGGCTGGCGGATGTGCGTGTCGGGCTGCCCCTACAAGAAGATCTATTACAACTGGTCTTCGGGCAAATCCGAGAAATGCACGCTCTGCTATCCGCGTCTGGAAAGCGGCCAGCCGACTGTGTGTTCGGAAACCTGCGTGGGGCGTATCCGTTACTTGGGCGTCATGCTTTATGACGCCGACAAGATCAGCCAGGCGGCAGGGGTCGCAGATGAAAAGCAGCTTTATGATGCGCAGCTTGATGTCTTCCTTGACCCGAATGACCCGGCAGTGATCGAAGCCGCGCGGGCCGAGGGTATCCCAGAGGACTGGATCAAGGGCGCGCAGAATTCGCCGATCTGGAAGATGGCGATGGAATGGAAAATCGCCTTCCCGCTGCATCCGGAATACCGGACGCTGCCGATGGTGTGGTATATCCCGCCACTTTCGCCCATCCAGAATGCGGCTGAGGCGGGCAAGATCAGTGCGCAGGACGATATGCCGGATGTGAAATCCCTGCGTATTCCGGTGCGGTATCTGGCCAATATGCTGACGGCGGGCGATGAAGCCCCGGTGATCAGCGCGCTGGAACGGATGCTGGCGATGCGCTCTTACATGCGGTCGAAAACCGTGGATGGGGTGGTCAATCTGGGCGTGGCGAAACGCGTCGGCATGACACCGAACCAGATCGACGAAATGTATCAGCTGATGGCAATCGCCAATTATGAGGATCGTTTCGTCATTCCGACCACGCATCGCGAATTGGTCGAAGATGCTTATGACCTGAAAGGGGGCTGCGGCTTCACGGATGGCAATGGCTGTTCGACCGGCAGCAGCGGCAATTCGCTGTTTTCAGGCGGCAAGAAATTCCGCAGCCCGCAGGAGTTCATCCAGTCATGAAAACCTATCGTGCCTTGTCAGCGCTGCTGACCTATCCTTCGACGGACCTGCAAGCTGCGGTCCCTGCAATCTGGCAAATCCTCTCTGATGAGGGTTTGCTGAAGCCCGGCCAGCTGGCCAAGCTCGAACCGCTGCTGACCGATCTGGAAAAGGGCGACATCTATGATTTGCAGGAACGCTATGTCCTGCAATTCGACCGCGCGCGGACGCTCTCGCTCAACCTGTTCGAGCATATCCACGGCGAAAGCCGGGACCGGGGCGGCGCGATGGTGGACCTGCTCGAAACCTATCGCGCCGGCGGCTTCGATCTGGTGGGGCCGGAACTGCCGGACCATCTGCCGGTCCTGCTGGAATTCCTGTCCACACAGGCACCCGAACAGGCGCGCGAGATCCTGGCTGATGCGGGCCATATCCTCGTGGCCCTCGCGGAACGTCTGGCGCGGCGCGAAAGCATCTATGCGCCGGTTCTGGCCGCCTTGGTGAGCCTCGCGCAGGTGGACACCTCGCCCGAGGCCGAGGCGCTTCTGGCGGAAAAGGACGATGATCCAGAAGACCTGGAAGCGCTCGATGCGGTCTGGGAAGAGGCGATGGTCACCTTCGGCCCCGACCCCAATGAGGGATGCCCGATCAGCCGGGACATTCTGGCGAAAATGGACATGCCTGCCGCCCCGCGCACCTCGGCGCCGGGCCAGATGTAGGAGCACAAGACAATGTTTGGAAATTTCAGCCTAGACTACCTGATCTTCGGCATCATGCCCTACGCGGTGCTGGCCGTCGCCCTGATCGGAACCATCGCGCGCTATGAGCGTGACCCGTTCACCTGGAAATCATCGTCCAGCCAGTTCTTGAGGCGCAAACAACTGATGTGGGGCTCGGTGCTGTTCCATGTCGGTATCATCGTGCTGTTCTTCGGCCATCTGATCGGGCTCTTCACACCGATCTGGCTTCTGGACGCGCTTGGCATCAGCTACGGGCTGAAACAGTGGATGGCCGTGATCATCGGCGGTCTGGCCGGGGCGGCGGCCTTTGTCGGCTGCACCATGCTGCTGCACCGGCGGCTCTATGACCCGCGCATCCGCAACAATTCGACCTATGCCGATATCGGCATTCTGGCGATCCTCTGGGTGCAGATCGTGGTCGGCATGGGCACGATCGTGCTGACGCTGGGCCATATGGACGGCGCCAAGATGATCCAGTTCATGACCTGGTCGCAATCGGTCATGGGGCTGCAGATCAACGCCTGGCAGGAAGTGGTCGATGTGCATTGGCTCTACAAGTTCCACATCTTCCTTGGCATGGTGATTGTGGCGCTCTTCCCCTTCACCCGTCTGGTGCACATGCTGTCGATCCCTGTCCGCTTCCTGTGGCGGCCCGGCTATCAGATCGTGCGCTCGCGCGACGGGGCAAAGCCTGTGCGCACGGGGCTCAAGCCCTTTGCCCGTGACAAGCGTGCGCTGAAAGCTGCGGGCACGGCCCCGAAGCCCAAAGCGCCAACCCCTGCCGAATAAGGAATCCAGCCCATGAAACCGCTTCTGCCGCCTGTTTTTGTCAACGGCATTGAAATCTCGGCCGAACGCATTGCGGCCGAAGCCCAGAACCACCCGGCGCCGAAGGAAAAGCCGGGGCTGGCCTGGAAAGCCGCCGCGCGCGCCCTCGCCATCCGCGAGTTGATGCTGCAAGAGGCCCGCGCGCGTGGCCTGACCCCTGATCCGGCGGAAGTTGCGCCGGGTCAGGTTGAGACCGAAGACGAGGCGCTGATCCGCCAACTGAGTGAGGCGGCGATCACGCCCGCCGCGGCGGACGAGGCCGAGTTGCGCCGAATCTATGACGCGCATCCGGGCCGGTTCCGTGCGCCGTCGCTCTATGAGGCCGCGCATATCCTGCTGCCGCGTCAGGATGACATGGCCGCCCTGCGCGCCCATGCCGATACGGTGCTGGCCGAATTGCGCGCCAATCCGCGCCGCTTCGGTGAACTCGCGCGCACCCATTCGGCCTGTTCGTCCAAGGAGAATGGCGGGCTGCTTGGCCAGTTGGGGCAGGGCGATACTGTACCGGAATTCGAGGCCGCGCTGGAGACACTGGAAGAAGGCCGGATCAGCGATCCTGTCGAGACCCGTTTCGGGTTGCATCTGATCCGGCTGGACGCGCGCGCCCGTGGCGATGTGCTGCCATTCGAGTCGGTCTTGCCACGCCTGCGCGATGCCCATGCCAAGGCGGCCTGGGCGCGGGCTGCGGCACAGTTCACTGCCGAGCTAGTTGCGGCAGCCCGGATAGACGGCGTCGCGCTTCAGGCTGCCTGATCATGGAAAGGGGTCGGCCATGTCCGAAATCGAGCCAAAGCACACGCGCCACCCTGGCCGCCAGTCCGGCACGATCCGTGGCGCACGGGCGGCCCCGCCACAACTGAGCGCGCGCGAGTGCCCCATAGAGGCAATGTATGAAGAGCATTTCATCCAGCGCCAGCTATGTGCGGATATGGAACTTCTGGCTGCCACGACCCTCAGCCGACCGGAACTGGCGCGTCGACTTCTGGTCAACCTGTGCCGTGATCTGCCGAGACACCTTGAGGATGAGGAACATGGCCTGTTTCCGCGCCTGCGCGCCCGGGCCCTGCCAGAGGATGAGCTGGAAAAGACCCTCACCCGGCTTGCGCGCGAGCATGAGATCGCTGCAGCCGCCTATGCGCTTCTGGTCCCGGCGCTTGTCCGTATGGCTGATGGCAACCTGCCTGCACCGGAAGAATGTGATGCCTTGCGCCGCCTTGCCTCCTCTGAACGGCGGCACCTGATTGTGGAAAACGCCATTCTGCTGCCGCTTGCGCGCCTGCGGCTGAGCGATGCGGACAAGGTCGCCCTGATGGCCGAGATGTGCGCACGCCGCGCCCGTCCGCCACGCATGGACGCCGCCTGCGCCCGCGCGCTGGCGCGCATTGCCCCGACCCCTCTGGGAGAGCCTCAATGACCTTGCACCAACCCCTCCACCGCCCCGACCCGGCCGCTTGCGGTTGTGACAGTGCCCCTGATCTTGTGCCGGTCGATACAGCGCTCGCACGCGGGCTGGCGATGGTTTCGCGCGTGCCGGAGTATGAGGTTCTGCCCATTGCCGAGACCACGGGCCGCATTCTGGCCCATGATATTGCTGCGCCAGTGCCGCTGCCGCTCTTCGATAACGCGGCAATGGATGGCTACGCGCTGCGCCTGAGCGATCTTGACGGGCCGGGGCCATGGGATCTTCCGGTTTCTGGCCGGGTCTGCGCGGGGGACATGCCGGGGGAGTTGCCGAAGGGGTGTGCGCTGCGCATCCTGACGGGCGCGCCGCTGCCTGTGGGCGCTGATGCGGTTGTGGCACAGGAAGAGGTCTTGCGCACGGGGCAGGGGATAAGCCTTGGCAAGGCGCCCTCTTGCGGGCAACACATCCGCCGCCGTGGCGATGATCTGGTACGCGGTGCGCCCTTGCTGGCCGCTGGCCGCGTCATCGGCCCGCGGGAGGTCGCCGCGCTGGCCGGTTCGGGTCTGGGTGATCTGCCCGTTAACCGCCGCCTGCGGGTGGCCATACTGTGTTCGGGCAATGAACTCGTCCCGCCGGGTCAGGCCCTTGCGCCCGGCCAGATATGGGACGCAAACCGCGCCATGCTGGCGGCCGCGCTGGACCAGCCGTGGATCACACGGATTGGGCTGTCCGTCTGCAGGGACAATCCCGATGCCCTTCAGGCTGCGGTGAAACAGGCGGCAGGGCGGGCTGACATCGTGATCACGACAGGGGGCGTTTCCGTCGGCGACGAAGACCACATGACGCGCGTGATCACCGATCTTGGCGGCCGGATCGAGGTGATGAAACTCGCCATGAAGCCCGGCAAGCCGCTCTCTGTCGGGAAGCTGGGCGATGCCCTGTGGCTGGGTCTGCCCGGCAATCCGGTCGCGGCCTATGTGACATGGCATGTCATCGGGCAGGTTCTGGCCGGGCGCATGGCCGGGGTTGCGGACCCCGGCCCGCGCAAGAGCCTGGCTGCGCTGTCCGCCCCCATCCGGCACAAACCGGGGCGTTGCGAACTCCGGCCCGCGCGCATGCTGGGGTATGACGCGCGGGGCGTGCAGCAGGTTATCTGTCTGGAGCAGACCGGCTCGCACCGGATTGCGCAGCTTGCGCAGGCCGACGCGCTTGTCATGATCCCGGCAGAGCTGGGGCAGATGAGGGCGGGCGATCTGGTAGAGATCATGCCGTTGTGAGCGTATGGAGGACCTGCAGCCCGTCAGCGTCAGTTCCGCGGTTGCAAGCTCCATGCCATCACCACCCTGTCCGGACAGAGCCCTGGACAGGGTTGCAGGGTTCGCGAGGGCAGTTGTCCACCGTCGCTGCGCTGCCTCCCGTCCATGACGGCAAGGCCTGTGATTGGCGGAATGTGGTTTTCCCGTTCTGTCCGCGTCACTTTCAACGGCACATCAAGGTGATTGATAAATATCATCGAGGGAACGTGGAGCTTGCCCGGAAAAATGCGATGAGGAATTACGGTTCACCGAGAAGAGGCTTTCTGACTATTGATATAAATCAAGGATTAGGCGCGCGTCATGGCCTATCCAGAACCGGAAGACTTGCACAGGAGGCGACGGCGATGAACCTGGGATATATCAGCCTGCCCGGGCGGGGTGAAAGCGACCTGTTCCTGGCGCAGGTGGTGGCAGGCCTGCAAGGGCGCTTGCGCCTGTGTGGAACCGTGCAAACCAACACCGCCCGCGCGGGTCGGCGCAAATGTGACATGGACCTGAAGCTGCTGCCCTCGGGCGAGGTTCTGCGGATCAGCGAAGACCGCGGCGCATTGGCCCGTGGATGCACGCTTGATACCAGCGTTCTGGCGCAGGCTGTGGCCGTGACCGCAGCGGCGCTTTCCGGTGCTGACCTGCTGGTTGTCAACAAGTTCGGCAAGTCCGAGGCTGATGGCGGAGGCTTTGCGCCGGTGATCGGCGAGGCCATCTGTCTGGGCCTGCCGGTCCTGGTTGGCGTGAACGCCCTGAACCTGCCTGCGTTCCGGATGTTTGCAGATGGGCTGGCCGAAGAACTGACCCCTGATGTTGCAAATGTCACCAACTGGTGCCTGCGCACAGGGCTGCACCATGCTGCTTGAAGGCGCGCATGTCGCAATTCTGACAGTATCCGACCGGGCCGCGCGGGGCGAATACGCCGACCTTGGTGGCCCCGCCGCCGAGGAATGGCTGCGTGCCTCACTCTCTTCGCAGGTCAGAGTGACGCGCCAGATTGTCGCGGACGGGCGCGATTCGGTGGCAGGGGCCATGCGTGCCCTGGCGGATGGCGGCGCTGATCTGGTCCTGGTCACGGGCGGCACCGGCCCCGCGCCCCGTGATCAAACACCCGAAGCGCTGGCCGATGTTATTGATTTTGACCTGCCCGGCTTTGGCGAGGAAATGCGCCGCGCATCGCTGGCCGAGGTGCCGACGGCGATCCTGTCGCGCCAGGGCGCCGGGGTGCGGGGGAAGACGCTGTTCATCACGCTGCCCGGCAAGCCCGCCGCGATTGCAACCTGCCTGCAGGCAGTCTTTGCCGCTGTTCCCTATTGTCTGGACCTGATCGGGGCCGGGCGGATCGAGACGGATCCCGCGCGCTGCAAGGCGTTTCGGCCCGGGTCGGGTTAGGCTCAGGACCCATTGATTTTGATCTTGCTACGTGATTCACGTTCCCTAAGGAGACCGATCAATGAGCAATCTTTTTTGGCTGACGGACGCACACATGGAGCGTCTGAAACCCTTCTTCCCCAAGAGCCATGGCAGACCTCGCGTTGATGACAGGCGCGTTCTCAGCGGCATAATCTT
>NZ_JACBXS010000021.1 GCF_013415485.1 Rhabdonatronobacter sediminivivens
ACACCCCGAGCCTACGGCTCAGGGAGAGCAACGCCACCCTTCATCCCAAAAAGTTCAACATCGACCGGGACATTCCCGGCGGCACATCCATATGCGTGATGTTGCGCATTTCCTGACGGACTGATCCTGAACCGTGTTCAATCATCGATGATTCTTTAACCGGTGATGTTGCATGTACATCATCGAGCATGGCTGCATCCCGCCGCCCGATCATACTGCCAAAAGTTTGCCATATTTCTGGCGCTATGGTCAGGGGACTCGAAGGAATCGGCGTGATCCTGCCACAGACTGGAAATGTGAATTGAAAGATACAACCTATAGTTGTATAAATTCCACCATGAGGGCGGTTGTTTTAAAATGTACTGTTGTGTCGAGCAGAGTTCGGGCGAACTGACAGGGGCGCAACCTTCAATGGCCTTGGGAATAGTCATCATCGGGATGGTCATCGGCGCGTTGATTGCAGCTGCGGCATTGATTGCCGGCCATTCCGTCTGGATAGCACTTGCGGTTTACGCGGGTGTCGGGGCAGGGTCGGTGGTGCTGGTTGCGCTCAGCGTCCTGCTGACAAGCTGGGCCAGCAAATGCAGCACGGACACTGTCATGCGCGCACTGGCCGAGGGCGGGTAAGCTCAGCGCTCTCCGACAGCGCTCGGCACCGGCCGAGGGGCGCGCAAGTTCCCCTCGCACCAAAGCGGGCGGTTCGCCCTCTATGCTTCGTGCTTTTCCATCATCGCATCGATTTCGGCGCTATGGCGCATCAGGATCGCGTTGGTATCGATGCTCTGGCGGGATTCGCGCGCGGCGTCATAAGCCTCGATCAGATGGCGTTCGCCTTGCTTGACACGGTCCATGACGTTGTCCGACACATCCTCAAACCAGGACCGCACGGCGACGACGGCACGATTCACGGTGCCGAAGATTGACCCGTCAGCCTGTGGTTCATGCCCCATGCTCGCCAGTTGGGCGGCCAGCTCGGCCTCATGCCGACGATGCATCTCCAGGAAGTCCTCGGCCACGGGGCGATACTCGGGCGTTGCCTTTTCGGTGATCTTTTCGAATCCGCTGATTGTGTCAACCAGCCGTGTATGAACCTCGACAAGCAACTCCAGCGGGGACCGTTCGGGGCCGGGTGTGTTGCCGGGACCGCCCGGTCCGCCGCTGAGGGCCTGTGCATCCTGCGAGGGGATGCGTCCTGTGGTCTGATCGCTCATGTCAACCTCCGCTACGATGGTGGCGCCGGGCAGGCCAGTACGGCCTTTCCCGGCGCGCCAGTGTTTCATCCTGTGGGGTGCGCGGTCATACCGGGGGCTGGCCCCGCACCGCACGCGCAATCATGGCCACAAGGAACAGGACCAGGAAGACCACGAACAGGATCTGCGCGATCGAAGAGGCCGTCCCGGCGATCCCCGTGAACCCCAGCGCAGCCGCGACAAGCGCGACAATCAGAAAGGTAAGTGCCCAGCCAAGCATAAGTGACTCCTTCGCTTTTCCATGCCGCCCTTGGCGGCGTCTGCTCCATGCCGCCAGTGGCGGCGTCTGCGGAGTCAACACGTAATCACGGGCAGGGTTCCCAGCCCCCCGGACATTTGACCAGCCGCTGCGCGAATATCCGACACCGTGCTGCGCTGTCTGCCCATGCCATCAAAGAAGGGATCCGGCAGAACCGGACCCCTGTCGGAACATGCGCCGCACTGGGTGTGTCAGGCGTTCAGCGTCTGGGTCGAGGCAAAGAACATCGCCTGTGACACGGCCGAGCGCACCTGTTCCTGTTCGAAGGGCTTGGTGATCAGAAAGGCCGGTTCGGGCTTTTCGCCGGTCAGCAGCCGTTCGGGATAGGCGGTGATGAAGATTACCGGCATTTCGCCAAACTCGCGCAGCAACTCGCCCACGGCGTCGATCCCCGAGGAATCGTCGGCCAGATGGATATCGGCCAGGATCAGGTCCGGGCGTTCACGCCTGCCCAGGGCAACGGCTTCGGCCTGGGTGCGGGCAATGCCGGTCACGGTGTGGCCCATGTCGGTGACGATATTGCGGATATCCAGCGCGATCAGCGGCTCATCCTCGATGATCTGCACCCGGCCCTGAACGGATTTCGACATCTCCTGATAGGCGATGGCCACCAGTTCGCGCGCCTCATCCTCGCCCACCTGGATGATCTGGCCGATATCGCCAAAGGAAAACTCTTCGAGCGAGCGCAGCAGCAGCGCCTCCCGCGTGTTGGCGGTCAGTTGTGCCAGCAGGGTCTGGGCGCGGCCTTCGATCCCTTCGACGGGTTCCGAACCGATGGGCGCGCCAGTGGTCTGCCAGACGGTATGAAAGGCCTGAAACAGCGCCAGTTTCGGTGACAGGCTTGAATCCAGCAGCGAGCGATCTGCAAGTATCGCCTCCAGAGTTGCCGCGGCATATTTGTCGCCGGTTGACTGGCTGCCGGTCAGTGCCCGCGCGTAGCGGCGCAGATAGGGCAGTTCCTCGGCGATACGGATCGACATGGACATTACAGCTCCTTCGGCTCTTCGTTTTCGATAGGGTAGTGCCATAATCGGCGACTTCAGGCAAAAATTATGCGACACGGGGAACCAAACGCTGAAAACGGTGTTTGGTTCCGTGACACGAAAATGAATTCAGTGGATCTGTGGTGCCGCGCAACAGAACGGGGCCCTGTCCGCTGCAAACCCTGGAGCAGACAGCCGAAATGACACGCCGTGACCAGACGAAGCCCGGAAAGGCGGGTGACATCCCGCCAAATGTGTCCGAGCAGATCGACGAGAACCTCAAGCGACTCTACAGCGATGCGGCCTCCGAGGACCTGCCGCCGTCGCTGATGGAATTGCTTGATGCCTTGCGATCCCAGGATGCCCAGCACTCGGCGGGTGATCAATGACAGGTCCCGGCAAGGCGACCCAGGCCCCCGTTTCGCACAAGACCCCTGATCCGCGTGATGAAATCGTCACACATCTGCCATCGCTGCGGGCCTTTGCGCGCGGGCTCACCGGGGATGTGGCAGCGGCTGATGATCTGGTGCAGGATACCGTGGTCAAGGCCTGGACGAAATTCGACCAATATCAGGCCGGCACCAATCTGCGCGCCTGGCTGTTCACGATCCTGCGCAACACGCATCTGTCCCTGCGCCGCAAGCGCGCGCGTGAAGTGTCGGACGGTGAGGGCATCTTTGCCGCAAGACTGGCATCGAAGCCGGATCATGACGGGCGTCTGGCCATGCAGGAGTTGCACGCGGCGATGGACATGCTTCCGGTTGAACAGCGCGAGGCGCTGATCCTGGTGGGGGCCTTCGGTTTTTCCATCGAAGAGGCGGCCGAGACCTGCAACTGCGCGCCGGGCACCATCAAGAGCCGCGCCAATCGCGCCCGTCGCGCCCTGGCTGAAATCCTGAAACTGGACAAGGGTGAGCACCCGGATTCCACCGATACGCCCATTGCGGCGGTCATGGCCAACGCCTCCGGGGGTTTTTGAGGACGCTATCCCTGATGTCCCGCGCGCCTTCAGAACTTGTTGACCCGGTCGAGGAAAACCGCGCCCTGCACGAAACGGAATCGCGCATCGCCATCGCCGGGCACCCGCTGCATGCCATGCTGGTGGCCTTTCCGGTGGCACTGGCCATGTCGGTGCTGGGGGCGGATCTGCTCTATTGGTGGACGGGCGATGCGTTCTGGCCCCGGGCGGCGGGCTGGGCGGCGTTCGGCGCCTTTCTGATGGGGGTGATTGCGGGGATCACCGGCACGGTGGAACTGCTGATCGTGCGGGGCATCCGCAACCGCTCGGCCAGCTGGACGCATTTCATCCTGGCGGTGATGCTGCTGTCGGTGATCGGGGCAAACTGGGGGCTGCGAGTGGGCGACCCCGAAGGCGCCGTTCTGCCGTTGGGATTGACCATGTCAGTGCTGGCGGCCGCTCTGACGGTGGTGACGGGCTGGCACGGGGGCAAGCTGGTCTTCGACTATCAGATCGGCACCAGACGCCCGAACCCCGAGGCGTGATCCCCACCGCGGCCCTGTGCCCCGGGAACCATCACGCGCCGGGGGGGTTATCCCGGAATGACGCGAACATCCTCAACCACGATCACCGATGTGCCAAGGGCGCATCAGCCCACCCCTGACCGGCCTTTGGCGGTGTGGTTGCATGGCGGCGCCATCGTGGCGTTGGGGGTGCTGGCCATTGCCGCGCCCTTTGCCGCCCTGCACTGGGGCGAGCGTGTGGCGCCGCAGGGGTTTACCTGGGATTTCAGCATGGGGCTGGGTTTTGGCGCGCTGGCCATGGTGGCGCTGCAATTTGCGCTGACCGGGCGGCTGCGCTGGATCACGCACCCGTTTGGCGCCGATATCGTCTATCTGTGCCACCGTTACCTCAGTTGGGCGGCGCTAGGGCTGATGCTGGCGCATTTCGCGCTGCTTTATGTGTTCCACGAACCCGCGCTTGGGGTGCTCAACCCGTTGGAGGCACGGTGGGAGCTGACCGCCGGGCGCCTTGCTCTGCTCTGCTTTGCGGGGCTGGTGGTGACCTCGCAATTTCGCGGCCTGCTGCGCCTGCCTTATGAATACTGGCGCGCCCTGCATCTGGGTCTGGCCATCGTCGGCTTTGCGTCGGCGATTGCGCATGTGCTGGGTGTGGGCAATCTGACCAACACGCCCGGGAAACGCGCGCTCTGGCTGGGGGCGACGCTGGCCTGGGCCGTGATCCTGGCCTACACGCGGCTGTGGCGTCCCTGGGTGCAAGGCCGCAATCCCTGGCGCGTGGTGGCCAACACGGCGGAACCCGGCGGGGTGCATACGCTGGAACTGGAACCGCTGGGCCAGCCGTTGAAACGCTGGAAGCCGGGGCAATTCGCCTGGCTGAAGGTGGGGCGGTCGGCCCACTCCATGGTGGAACACCCGTTCACCATATCCACCGCGCCGGAAAAGGGGCCGAACCTGGCGTTCTCCATCAAGTCGCTGGGCGATCATACGGCAGAGCTGGTGCAGACCCCGGTGGGGGCACGGGCCTATGTGGATGGCCCCTATGGCGCCTTCTCCGTGGACCGGATGGCCGGGGCGCCGGGCTTCGTGATGATCGCCGGGGGTGTGGGGATCACGCCGATCCTGTCGAACCTGCATGCGTTGGAGGCGCGGGGCGATCCGCGCCCGGTGACCCTGATCTATGCCAACCCCACCCTGGAGGATGCCGCATTCCGCGAGGAACTGGACGCCATGCGCGCGCGCCTGGATTTGCGCGTGATCCATGTGCCTGAAACCAGGCCCGAAGGCTGGGACGGCGAAAGCGGCTATGTGGATGCGGAGCTGCTGCGCCGTGTCCTGCCCGAAGACACCCGCGACTGGCCGCATCTGCTGTGCGGCCCGGGTCCGATGCTTGATGCCGTGCGCAAGGCGCTACATGGCATGGGTGTTGCGGACCACCATATCGATTACGAAATCTTCGAGCTGGTGTGACATGCGCCCAAAACTTGCCCTGGCCCTTGCCATTTTTCTGACCGCGCTGGCCATCGTTCTGGCGGCATCGCTGGCTGCTGCCTCCCTCTGACCGAAAGGACCCCAATGAAGGATCGCGCCGACACATTGCTGGAAAATTTCATGTCTGGCATCGCGCATCGCCACGGCGGCGAAGCCGAGTTCCTGCGCGCGGTGGAGAGCATCGCCGCCGATGTGCTGACCATCGAAAAAGCCGACAGCGGATTCACGGCCGCGCGCGTGCTGGAGCGCCTGTGCCAGGCCGATCAGGTGATTGAATTCCGCGTCACCTGGCGCGATGACCGCGGCGCGGTGCAGGTCAATCGTGGTTGGCGGGTGCAGCAATCGAACCTGCTGGGCCCCTACAAGGGCGGGCTGCGCTGGGACCCGTCGGTGAACCTGTCGGTGCTGCGCGCGCTGGCCTTTGAACAGGTGTTCAAGAACGCGCTGACCGGCCTGCCGCTGGGGGGCGCCAAGGGCGGCGCGGATTTCGACCCTTCGGGCCGGTCTGCGGCCGAGATCGAGCGCTTCGCCCAGGCCTTCATGGCCGGGCTTGCCCCCCATATCGGCCCCGACCGTGATGTGCCCGCAGGCGATATCGGCGTCGGCGCGGCAGAGTTGGGGCTGCTCAACCGGGCCTGGATGCAGCATGCCCGGGTCTGGGGCGGGGCGCTGACGGGCAAGCCCCAAAGCCAGGGCGGCAGCGCCATGCGGGCGCAGGCTACGGGATACGGGCTGGTCTATTTCACCCAGGCCATGCTGGCCGAGGAGGGCGCCGGGATCGAGGGCAAGCGCATCGCCATTTCCGGGCGCGGAAATGTCGCCGCCCATGCCGC
This sequence comes from Rhabdonatronobacter sediminivivens, assembly GCF_013415485.1. Taxonomy (GTDB): domain Bacteria; phylum Pseudomonadota; class Alphaproteobacteria; order Rhodobacterales; family Rhodobacteraceae; genus Rhabdonatronobacter; species Rhabdonatronobacter sediminivivens. The sequence continues at coordinate 6,296 of NZ_JACBXS010000021.1, forward strand.
GCGCAAGGCCATGGCTCTGGGGGCGCGGGTAATCTCGCTGTCCGGACGCGCGGGCACCTGGCACGCAGCGGACGGGTTTTCGGCGGCTGCGCTGGACTGGCTCTTGGGCGTATCGGGGGATGCGGCGCAGACCCCGCCCAAGGATATGGGCGTGACCTTTATCGACGGCTGCAAACCCTGGGCGCTGGAGCCCGATATCGCATTGCCCTGCGCCACCCAGAACGAACTGGACCTGAAGGATGCCCGCGCCCTGGCTGATGGCGGCTGCCGCGTCCTGGCCGAAGGCGCGAACATGCCGGTGACGACAGACGCCAAGGCGCATCTGGCCAGGGCTGGCGTGATCCAGGCCCCCGGAAAGGCCGCGAATGCGGGCGGGGTGGCGCTTTCGGGGCTGGAAATGCGCCAGAATGCCGGGTTTGCCCGCTGGCCCGCCGACCAGCTGGACACCGACCTGCGCGAGATCATGTGCGCCATCCACGACCGGTTGAAGGCCGAGCGGACAAGCTGTTGCATGCCCGGCGGCGGGATCGACTATCGCCGGGCGGCCAGTGTGGCGGGCTATCGCGTGCTGGCGCGCGCCATGGTGGATGGCGGGGTGTTCTAGAAGCAAACCGCGCGCGGGCAGGGCGCAGGGAACCGCGGGCCGGGTTCAAGGGTTGTCCCGGTAACCGCCTGAAAAGGTCCAAGCTGAAAGGACAGATCCATGCGTGCGATTCTGATGTGGATGGTCGGGATTCCCCTGCCGGTGATCATCCTGCTTTTCCTGTTCGGTGTTGTCTGACACGGAATCATCGACGGAAAGGCACTTCGGACCACCATGCGGACAGAGCTTGACGCGATACACCCCTATTGCGGACCCGCGCCGGACCCTTCGGCGTGGGTGCGCGCGTGGAACCTGGACCTGGTGTTGCTGGGCGCGCTGGGGCTGGCACTGGTGTTGGGCCTGCATCTGCTGCGCCGCGAAAGCCCCGCCCGCCGACAGGCGCATGCGCTGGCCCTTGGCGCGGCGGTGTTGGCCTTTGTCTCGCCGCTTTGCGCGATGACAGTGGCGCTGTTTTCGGCCCGGGCCCTGCATCATCTGGTGATCATCAGCCTGCTGGCCCCCGCGCTGGCGCTGGCCTTTCCCTGGCGCCGGGCGCCGGTGGGTATGGCGTTCCTGGCCCTTACGGCGGCGCTGTGGCTGTGGCACCTGCCCGCGGTCTACAGCGCCGCCTGGGACAGTGTGGCGGTCTATTGGCTGATGCAGGCGGCGCTGATCCTGCCGGCCTGGGCCTTCTGGTCGGCGGTGCTGGCGCGGCCTGCGCTGGGGCAGGCGCTGTGGCTGGTGCCACTGGTGGGGCAGATGGGGCTTCTGGGCGCGCTGCTGACCTTTGCTCCGGCGCCCTTCTATCTGGAGCATCTGGCCCATGCGCCGCGGTTCGGGCTGGAGGCCCTGCAGGATCAGCAACTGGCCGGGCTGATCATGTGGGTGCCGGGCATGGTGCCGCTGGCCGTGCTGGCCGCGATCTTCGGCTGGCGGGCCCTGAAGCACGAGGTTCCGGCGTGATTGCCCTACTCAAGGCCATCCACATCGTGGCGCTGGCGCTCTGGTGCGCGGGACTGGTGCTGCTGCCGCTGCTGATCCAGCGCTACGGCCGCCGCGCCGAGATCCGCGAACAGGCCGGCTATGCCGAGTTTCGCTGGCTGACGCACCGCGCCTATGTGGGTTTTGTCACCCCCGCGGCGGTGGTGGCGGTGACGGCGGGGACGATTCTGGTCTTCGCCTTGCAGGTGCTGGACTCCTGGATGCTGGCCAAGCTGGTGTGCGTGGCGGGCATGGTGCTGGTCCATGCCTGGCTGGGTCATCTGATCGTCCAGGCGGGTGAGGGCAGGGGTGCCTACAGGCTGCCCCCCGCGGGGCTGGCGCTGCTGGCGGTGGTGCCGCTGATCGGCCTGGTGCTGTGGCTGGTGCTGGCCAAACCGGCCCCCGATGCGCTGATCGCACTCTTCCCCGAGGCGCTGATGGCGCCCCGCAACCAGCCGCTTCCCGGGTTTCTGGAGCCGCTGTGAAACGATTTGCGGCATATCCCCTGCTGGTCGCGGGCTGTTCCGGGCCGCTGTCCACGCTGGAGCCGGGCGGCCCTGCGGCGGCGGATATCGCCTGGCTGTGGTGGGGGATGCTGGCGGGTGCGGCGGTGATCACGGTGTTCATGGTGGGGCTGGTGCTGCTGGCCCTGGGCGCGCCCCGCCCGGTGCGCGAGGGCCGCTGGACCCTTGGCCTGGGTCTGGGCCTGTCCATGGTGATCCTGACCCCGGTGCTGGCGGCAGGGCTGTGGGTGGGTGAGCGGATCATCCCCCGCGATGACGGGGTGGTGACGGTCGAGGCCCACGCCTGGCAATGGAACTGGCGCTTTACCCATGCGGATGCCGAGGGCGCGCCGGTGGAAAGCGAAAACACCCTGCATATTCCCGCCGGACAGCCAGTGGACGTGCTGATCACCTCCGAGGATGTGATCCATTCCTTCTGGGTGCCCCGGCTGGCGGGCAAGCTTGATGCCATTCCCGGCCGCACGAACCGCGCAAGGATCATGGCCGATGAACCGGGGCGCTATGCGGGGCTCTGCGCGGAATTCTGCGGGCAGGGCCATGCGCGCATGCGCTTCGATGTGGTTGCCCATGCCGACTGGCCGCCGGTGCTGAACGGTGACGGAACGGAGGCAAAATGACCGACGCTCCCGTCACATCCGCCCCCGCAGACGCGGCAAGCGATATCCCCCGCAACCCGCCTCAGCGCAGCCTGACCCTGCATCGGGCGCTTGCCCGCGTCTGGGCCAATGACCGCGGGCTTTGGGGACAGATCACCGCCGTCAGTCACACCACGCTGGGGTTGCGCTTCATGGCCACGGCGCTGGTCTTCTTTGCCATCGGCGGGATCCTGTCGATGCTGATCCGCGCGCAACTGGCCACGCCGCAGGGCGCGTTTCTGGACACGGAACTTTATAACCAGATCTTCACGATGCATGGCAGCATCATGATGTTCCTGTTCGCCATTCCCATGCTGGAGGGGTTGGGCATCTGGCTGCTGCCCAAGATGCTGGGCACGCGCGACATGGCCTTTCCGCGTCTGACAGCACTCGGCTACTGGTGTTACCTGTTCGGCGGTCTCATCATGCTGTCAGCCCTGCTGTTCGGGGTGGCACCGCGGGACGGCTGGTTCATGTACACGCCGCTGTCGGATGCCACGCATTCCCCCGGCATCAATGCCGATGTCTGGCTGCTGGGGGTCACTTTCGTGGAGATCTCGGCCATTGCGGCGGCGGTGGAGATCACGGTGACGATCCTGCGCCAGCGCGCGCCGGGGATGAAGCTGACGGCGATGCCGCTTTTTGGCTGGTACATGTTGGGGACCAGCGTGATGATGCTGGTGGGCTTTCCGCCACTGATTGCCGGATCGGTCCTGCTGGAGATCGAGCGCGCCTTTGACTGGCCGTTCTTTGACCCCGCGCGCGGGGGCGATCCGTTGCTGTGGCAGCATCTGTTCTGGCTGTTCGGCCATCCGGAGGTCTATATCATCTTCCTGCCGGCCGCGGGCGTCATGTCGATGATGATCCCCATCCTGAGCCGCACGACCATCCTGGGTTATGGCGCGATCGTTGCGGCGGTGCTGGGGCTGGTGTTCCTGTCCTTCGGCCTGTGGGTGCATCACATGTTCACCGTGGGCATCCCGCATATGGCACTGGCGTTCTTTTCGGCGGCCAGCGTGCTGGTGGCGGTGCCGACGGCGGTACAGGTCTTTGCCTGGATCGGCACCATGTGGAAGGGGCGCCCGCAGCTGGTGCTGCCCATGTATCACATCCTGGGCTTCTTCCTGACCTTTGTCATGGGCGGGCTGACGGGGGTGATGCTGGCGATTGTGCCCTTCAACTGGCAGGCTCATGACACGGCATTCGTCACCGCGCATCTGCATTATGTGCTGATTGGCGGGTTCGTGTTTCCGATGATGGCGGCGGCGACCTACTGGATGCCGCTGATCACCGGCAAGCGGCGCATCGACGGGCTGGGCGAGGCCGCGTTCTGGGTGATCCTGATCGGCTTTCACGGCACGTTCTTCATCATGCATCTGACCGGGCTTCTGGGGATGCCGCGCCGGATTGATGTCTACCCCGACAACCCGGAATGGATCTGGCTGAACCTGACCTCGTCGATCTTTGGCTTTGTGCTGACCATCGGTTTTGCCATGTTCGCGCTGGACCTGATCCTGCAGGCAACCCTGGGCAAGCGCGCCGCGCGCGATCCGTGGGAGGCGCCGACGCTCGATTGGGCGATGCCGGTGCCTGCGCCGAATTACAACTTCGCCTCGCTTCCCCTGCCGGAGCAGGCGGCGTGCGGCGCGGCGCAGGCGGCGCTGACACTTGCGCGGGGCGAAGGGGTCTTGCCCGGCGCGCCGCGCGGCCGTCGCGAGGTTCTGGTCAGCACTGTCAGCGGTGCACGCCCACTGCATGTGGCGGTGCTGCCGGGGAATACCGCGCTGCCGCTGGCGCTGTCGGCCAGTATCGGGGGGTTCGTGTTGCTGATGCTGGCAGGGCTTTATGCGTTGGCGGGGGCGGCGCTGGTGCCTGTGGCGGTGCTGATTTGGGTCTGGGCGCGCGGCATGGCGCCATCGGGTGACATGGCCCAGGTGCAGGCCGCGCCGGGTCTGCGTCTGCCGGTGCATTTCCGCGCCGGGGTCACGCTGGGGCAAAGCGGGCTGGTGGCGTTTCTGGTGGCCAACGGGACGCTCTTCGCCTCGCTTCTGTTCGGGCTGGCGTTTCTGGAGGTGGTCACGCCGGGGCCTGCGGCGCCCTCGGCCTCGGTCGAGCATCTGACCATGGGATGGGCCATGGGCTTCGTCGTTGCGACGGCGGGCCTGGGCGTTCTGGCGGCGCGCGCCAGCGGGTCCGGGGCGGCGCTGGCGGGGCTGCTGGTCAACCTGCTGGCGCTCGCGGGGGTTCTGTGGATCGGCGCCCAACTGGATGACCCCACGCGCCACGCCCGCGACGCGCTGCGCGCGGTGGTGGCGGGCTATGTGGGGCTGCACCTGCTGGTGGCCGCAGGCATGGCCGGCTTCGTGCTGGATCAGCTGCGCCGGGGCGAGATCACGCCCGATACCCCCGGTGCCGCGCCTGCCTGGCGGCTGTGGCAGGAGTTCACCGCCGTCACCACGCTGATCACGGCGCTGGTGATCCTGGTCCAGGCCGGTGTGGTATGAGATGGCTTGGCCTCTCGCTGCTGGGGCCTTTGCTCTGGGCGCTGCTTTTCGTGGCGGTCTATGGCGCTCATGGCATGGCCTGCGCAGGCGTGACCGGCCCCGAAGGGCTGGGAACCGGCGCACGGCTGACCATGGTGGGGCTGTGGCTGGCCGGGCTGCTGGCCCATGGGGCGTTGCTGCTGGCCTTGCCACATGGAGCGGGGCTGCAGCGGTTCCTTCCGCGCGCCGGTGCCTGGATCGGGCTGGGTGCGAGCGCCGTTACCCTGTTTCCGGTGGTGTTGGTCACCAGTTGCTGAACACCTACTGGCACGCGCGGAAACGCAAACGCCCCCGCGCGGGCGGGGGCGATCAACGCGCGGCGGGCAATGTCAGCGCGGGGCGATCATCATGATCATCTGCCGCCCTTCCAGCTTGGGCATGTTTTCCACCTTGCCCTGTTCCCCCACATCCGAGGCGACCCGGTTCAGAAGCTCCATGCCCAGCTGCTGATGCGCCATTTCCCGGCCACGGAAACGCAGGGTGACCTTCACCTTGTCGCCCGCTTCCAGAAAGCGCATCACATTGCGCATCTTCACATCGTAATCATGGGTGTCGGTCCCGGGGCGGAACTTCACCTCCTTGATGTCGATGGTCTTCTGCTTCTTGCGGGCCTCTGCCTCGCGCTTCTGCTGTTCATACTTGAACTTGCCGAAGTCCATGATCTTGCAGACCGGCGGGGAGGCGTTCGGCGAGATCTCGACCAGGTCCAGACCCGCTTCCTGCGCCATCTGAAGCCCCACCTCGGGGCGGACGACTCCGACATTTTCGCCATCGGCGCCAATGAGCCTGATCTCCGGGGCGCGGATGCGTTCATTGACCCTGGGGCCGGTGTCACGCGTTGGCGGGGCGTTGTGAGGTCTGCGGGCTATGGTCTGTGTCCTTCAATTGCGATACTGCAGCGTGCAAATTATCCTTCCTTAAGGCACCTTTCAAGCGCGAATGCATGGCGTGGCGGCATGATGACGCCGATCTTGACGGGCTGTGAATTGCAATCGGCGTTTCCTTGGCCTAGGGCAGTCGCATGACGCCACGCTGGGCGCACGCAATGCAAGGATTTTGCCATGAAACGTGGATTGCTGGTTGGTCTGGTGGTTCTGGTTGCGGGGATCGGCATGTGGCTGGGAACGCGCCCCGCCGCGCCGCCACCGCTGGAGCCGGTCTCGGCCCCCGAGCCGGAACCCGAAGTGACGCCCCCCGAGGCCATCGAACCCGAGGAACCGGAACTCGAAACAACCGAGGAACCCGCCACCGAGCCTGATTCGTTCGAGGCCGAACTGGAAGCCGAGGCCGAAGCGGAAGCGGCAGAAGAGTTGCCCCTTGCCGGGGACGATCCTATGGCCGAAGACGCCGATCCCGCTCTGACGGACCCGGAAGCCCCTGACACGGAAGCCCCGGAAGCTGAGGCCCCTGAAGCTGAGGCACCTGCACCCGAGGCGGCGGATACCGAAACCCCGGAGGCTGAGACCACAGAAACCGAGGGCCTGGACACCGAAGCTGCCGAGCAGGATGCCATTGACCCCGAGGCGGTCGAGCCGGTTGCCCCCGAAACGGAGACAACCGAGCCCGAAACCCTGCGCCCGGAGGCCATCGAACCCGGCACCACGGCCACGGAACCGGTGGACCCCGGTGGGATCGACCCGGATATGGCCGACCCTGAAACCCTGGCCCCTGACGCCGAGGCACCCGATGCCGCCCCGGTGGATGACGAAACGGTCGAGGCCGTGGACGAAGCCCTGAGCGACGGCCTGCCTGAAACCCTGCCCGAGGATGGCGCCCGCGCCTTCGTGCAGGAGCTTCTGGACCAGGCGGATATGGGCACCATGCAGCGCACCACGCTCAACACCCTGCTGCGCGCTGCCGGTGAAGACCGCGACGCGCTGGAAGGCGTCTATCGTCAACTGCGCGCGTTGCTCGGCGAATAACCGCGACCCTTCGCAGGAACGCCAAGCCCAGGATACATGGACCCGGCCCCCTTTGGTGGCCGGGTCCATTCGTTTCACGCCGACCGTGGCTGCCGCCTGGTGCGCGGCACAGGGGTCAGCGCCGCGCGCCCCCGAGGCGCGAAGGGTGGGTGGGTGGGCGCGCCTCGGGGGCGCTCCCCACCGCTGCCGCAGGCGCCCTTGCCGGGTGGGTCTGCCTCAGCTGTCCAGCGGGACCGCCACCACGCCCAGACAGTCACCCGGCTGGATCAGGCCCGGAAAATGCCGTGCCACCAGCACACCGTCACGCCCGGCGTGAAAGACTGTGGCCTTCTGCCCCGGACGCCCCAGCGGCCAGACCTGCGCGATCGGCGCCCCCTTGGCAACCATGGCACCCAGATCGACCAGCGGCTCCATCATCCCGGCGGTGTCGCAGAAGGTGAAGCAATCGGCATCGGGCATGTCGATCATTCGCGTCGGCGCCATTTCCGGTGCTTCGGACAGAATGCCCATATGGCACAGAAGGTTGCGCACGCCCTTGCGGGCAATCGCCAGGCTGACCGCGGTGGCGCTGCCGCCGCCGCCCAGTTCGGTGGTGACAAAGACCTTGCCCTGGCTCTCGACCTCGGTATCCAGCATCCCCACCGCATCGATCTCCAGCATGATCGCCGACCAGGGCGCGTTGAAGGCTGCCATGGCGGCCTCGCAGGCGGCCTGCTGGGCCTTGTCCTCCAGCACATGCACGGCAGCAAAGGGCAGGAAATCCAGGGTCCGCCCGCCCGAATGCAGGTCACAGACCAGATCGGCCTCTGGCACCAGAATGCGGCTGACATAATCCGCAATCTTCTGCGTGACCGTGCCATCCGCCCGCCCCGGAAAGGCGCGGTTCATGTTCCCGCCATCAATGGGCGATGTGCGTTTGCCCGCGGCCACCGCCGGCTGATTCAGCGCGGGCAGAATGATCACCCGCCCGCGAATTGCCCCCGGGTTCAGTGTGGCGGCCAACTCATGCAGGGCGATCAGCCCTTCGTATTCATCGCCGTGATTTCCGGCCACGAACAGCGCCGTCGGCCCGTCACCGTTGCGGATCACCGAAATGGGGATCATCACCGAGCCCCAGGCACTGTCATCGCGCGAATAGGGCAGCCGCAGAAAGCCGTGATGCGCGCCGTCCTGATCCAGTGGTATGGTCGGAGTGATCGCCATGGCTCAGTCCTTCACGAATATCTGCCGGGGCGTGTTGCACAGACATTCCGGCCCGTGTTCGGTAATCAGGATCGGCTCGGTGATCTCCAGCCCGCCATCCTCCAGCCACAGCGCGGGCATGAAATGAAACACCATTCCCGGCTTGAGTTCGGTCATCGCACCGCGCCGGAAGGACATGGTTCGCTCGCCCCAGTCCGGCGGGTAGCTCAGACCGATGGAATAGCCGCAGCGGCTGTCCTTTTCGAAGCCGCGCTTGTTCAGGGCCGCGTTGAAGGCGTTGGCCACGTCCTCGCAGCGGTTGCCGGGATAGGCCTGCGCCAGGCCCGCCTCCATGGCCGTCAGCACGGCCTCTTCGGCGTGGCGATACAGATCCGGTGGCGGGCCGAAGAACAGGGTGCGCGACTGCGGGCAATGGTAACGCCGATGCGCCCCCGCGATCTCGAAGAAGGTGGATTCGCCGCGTCGCATGGGGCGGTCATCCCAGGTCAGATGCGGCGCCGTCGCATCCAGCCCCGAAGGCGCCATGGGCACGATCGCCGGATAGTCACCCCAATGGCCGTCTGCCCCTTCGATCCCCGCGCGGCTGATCTCGGCCACCAGCTTGTTCTTTGGCATGCCGGGTTCGGCCACGTCCAGAATGACTTGGTGCATGCGCTCGACGATCCGGGCCGCGCGGCGCATGTATTCGATTTCCGAATGCGACTTGATTGAGCGCTGCCAGTTCACAAGCCCCGTGGCATCGACGAAATTCGCCTCATGCAGGTGGTTGACCAGCGTCTGATGCGCCGCGGCCGAGTAATAGTAATTGTCCAGCTCCACCCCGATCCAGCCGGTGTTCCAGCCCCGGTCGATGATCAGCGCGGCCAGTGCCTCCATCGGGTGTTTCTGCGGGTTCTGAACATAGCTGTCGTCATAGCCGACAATGCTGTCATCATCCTTCATGAACACGGTGCGCAGGGCGCCTGCGGCATCCATGGCGCGGCCCCACCACACGGTGGGACCCTCCAGCGGCAGGATGACGGCCTGATGCACATAGAAGGACCAGCCGTCATAGCCGGCGATGTAGTTCATGTTGGACGGGTCGGTGATCACCAGCAGGTCCAGGCCGCGCAATTCCATCTCGGCGCGGGTGGCGGCGATACGGGCTTCGTATTCGGCATCGGTGAAATTGGGATTGGTCGTGGTCATGAAGCCTCCGGCTCTGTCGCGCCCCGGCCGGGGCCCCCGGGCGGCGGGGTATCCGGGATGCGCCGAACGATGCAGGGTATGCGGACGATGCAACAGGCGCGCAGGGCCTGCCCGGACTCTGTGCACTGTTCCGGACGTCAGTTTCAAGCCTCTGGCGCCGGATTTTCCTGGCTTGAGGCGCGGTGTGGTGCTGAATTGCCCCGGCGCAGCCCTCGCGATCGATCCCGGTGACCCTCTGGTGGCCGGGCTAGATCAGCCCGGCATCGCGCATCCGCGCGCCCACATCAGTGACAGGACGCGCGCCCAGATGGCCGATGACCTCGGCCGCGGCCATGCAGCCCATGCGCGCCGCGGTTCCCATGTCATGCCCCTGCACCAGACCCAACAGGAACCCGGCGGCGAACTGATCGCCCGCGCCGGTGGCATCGACCGGGGTCACGCGGTCCACGGGCACATCCGTCACGCGCCCGTCATGGATCACCCGCACCGGATCGCCCGAGCGGGTGCAGACCACCAGCGGACAGTCGCGCGCCGCGCGTGCCAGTGCGTCATCCAGATCATTGGCCTGATAGAGCGAGACCCATTCAGCCTCGTTACCGATGACGAAATCCATGTCACCTGCGACCAGCGCCTGAAAGTCGGTGCGGTGGCGGTCCACGCAGAACGGGTCCGACAGCGCGATGCCCGCGCGCCCGCCGGTTCCCCGGCAGGCCCGCGCGGCCTTCAGGAAGGCTTGTTTGCCCTTGTCCTTGTCGAACAGATAGCCCTCCAGGAACACCATCTCGCTGTCGGCCATAACGGTCTCATTCACGTCATCAGGCCCCAGTTCCGCCGAGATGCCCAGATAGGTGTTCATCGACCGCTCGCCATCGGGCGTGACAAAGATCATGCAGCGTGAAGTCGGCAGCGCCGCGCCCGCCGCCGGCGGGTTGGGGAAATCCGTGCCCTGCGCCGCCATGTCGGCCGCATAGCCCCGGCCCAGATCATCATCAGCCACCAGCCCGGTAAAGGCCGTGCGCAACCCCAGCTTGCCCAGTCCCGCCAGCGTATTCGCCACCGACCCGCCGGGCGCGGTGTCCCGGGCGGACATGGCGGCGAACAACGCCTCGGCACGGTCGCGTTCGATCAGCTGCATGATGCCCTTGCGGACGGTATGGTCATCCAGAAACCGGTCCGGCACAGTGCTGAGCACATCGACGACGGCATTGCCGATCCCGGCCACCTGATAGGTCTTCACAGGGTCTTCTCCTCATAGGCACAAAGGTCGCGGATCAGGCAGGCCCCGCAGGCGGGCTTTCGCGCCTTGCAGACGTAGCGCCCGTGCAGGATCATCCAGTGATGGGCGTGCAGCTGGAACTCGGCCGGGATGTGATCCTCGATCGCGCGTTCCACGGCCACCACATCCCGCCCCGGCGCGATGCCGGATCGATTGCCCAGCCGAAAGATATGCGTATCCACCGCCTGCGCCGGAAAGCGCCACCACATGTTCAGCACCACATTGGCAGTCTTGCGCCCGACGCCGGGCAAGGATTGCAGGGCGGCGCGCGATGACGGCACCTGCCCGCCGTAGTGCTCGACCAGGATGCGCGACAGCTTGATGACGTTCTTGGCCTTGTTGCGATAGAGGCCGATGGTGCGGATATGCGCGATCAGCCCCTCTTCGCCCAGGGCAAGCATTTTCTCGGGTGTGTCGGCGATGGGAAACAACGCCGCCGTGGCCCGGTTTACCCCGGCATCGGTTGCCTGCGCACTCAAGGCCACCGCAACCAGCAGGGTAAAGGCGTTGAGATGGTGCAACTCGCCCTGCGGTTCCGGCTCCGCAGCCTGGAACCGGCGAAAGATCTCGTGGATCGTGGGATAGTCAAGTTGCGCAGCCATCCCCTGTGCTATGCAACGCCAATGCCGCAGGAACAAGCCCCATCAAACACCGAAACCACCAGGGGCAGGGCAAAGACACCGATCCAGCCACAGGGTCAGATGGCAGGGGGGTGCTCCCGCCCCCTGATCCCGCCGCAGGTGCCCTGCGGCAGGTCAGGCGTTGGGCCGGGCCCGCGCGCCTTGCGCGCGGGCCCGGCCCAACGGGATGAGGCGCGCAAGCGCCGAAGACGGGCGGGAGTGCCACCTCTGCTTTTCCGCGAATGGCCGACAAGGGTGCGTGGGTGCCCTGGCGGCTGGAGGTGTCTATCCCAGCCCGAAGCTTGTGTAAGGCAGGTAGCGCACCATGTCGCCGGGGGCGATGGTGGCCGCACCATCGGGCAGTTCCACGAGTCCCTCGGCCCAGCTCAGCCCGCTGATCCGTCCCGACCCTTCCGAGGCAAAGACCTCGGCCGTGCCATCGGCGCCCAGGCGCGCGCGCAGGAATTCCCGGCGTCCCGGTTTCTTGCGCTTGGAAAACGCCGCCGGAACCTGGAAGCCCTGTGGCTCCAGCCACCCCGCCCCGGACAGCAGCGACAGCGCCGGGCGGCCAAAGATCAGGGTGCAGACCAGTGCGGCCACCGGGTTTCCGGGCAGGCCGATCACCGGTACGCGCTGTCCCCCGTCTCCGGGCCAGAGCGCCAGCGCCAGCGGGCGCCCCGGCTTCAGCGCAATCCGCCAGCTCGACAGCTGCGCACGCTCCCGCAGCAGCCTTGAGACATGATCCTCATCCCCCGCCGACGCGCCGCCCGAGGTCAGGATCACATCCGCCTCGGCCGCGCCCCGGTCCAGCCGGGCCGCAATCTCTGCCGCGTGATCCGGCGCATGGCCCAGATCCACCGGCGCATGGCCCCAGCGGCGCGCGACCTCCAGCAGCATGGGTCGATTGGCGTCGAAGATCTGATGCGGCGCCGCTTGTGCGCCCGGGTCGGACAGCAATTCATCCCCCGTGGACAGAACCCCCACCCGCAGAGGCCGCAGCACCCGCACCCGTCCCACACCCAGGGCCGAAAGCAGGGCCAGATCCGCCGGTGTCAGCCGCCGCCCACGCGGAAGGGCAGGGCCCCCGGCCTCCACATCCTCACCTGCGCGGCGGCTGTTGGCGCCACGCCTGACGGGGCCGTCAAAGGCGACCCGCGCGCCATCCGTCGCGCAATCTTCCTCCAGAACCACACTGTCCACGCCTTTGGGCAGGATCGCCCCGGTCAGGATACGCACCGCCGATCCCATGGGCACTGCGCCCTTCAGCGGCTGCCCGGCAGCGGCCCTCGCCTGCAGGAGGGGGAGTTCATAGGGACCGGACCCATCTAGCGCTGCATGGGCAAAGCCATATCCATCGACAGCGGCATTGGCCTGCGGCGGGTTGGAGCGCCGCGCGCTGATATCCGTGGCCAGAACCCGCAGTCCGGCGGCGGCGGTGGGTAGGTCCTCGGTATCGGTGATGGGCACCAATGCGGCGCGCAGACGTGCCAGCGCATCCTCCACCGGCACCCAGTCCACGCCTTGCGGCATGGCGAAGCAATCATTGCGCAGCCGTGGCGGGGTCAGCCGGTGTGGCGCGGTCGCAGGGGCGTCTGTGTCTTGCGGAGGCAGGGCGGCTGCGCCCACCGCGCGGGCTGCCGCGCGCAGATCCGCTTCGGCCCCAGCGCCCAGGATCCAGCCTTCCTCGGCCAGCGGTGCGGTGGGGTCGGCGGCATCGAACAGCCCCCCCAAAGCCCCCTCCTGCGCCAGCCGCGCCAGTGCCAGGGCCAGCATGCGCACCTGCACCGCATCCCGCACCGGCCAATCGTGGCGACCGGCTTTCCCGTGTCTGGGCGGCGAGAGCGCGGCGATCTCCGCGCGCAGCATCGATGGAAACACCTCGGTCACGACCACCGGGGCCGCCTGCGCCGCCTCGAACGGCCAGACGGCGACCTGCCCGGCAAAGGCTGCGCGCAACCGCCACAGCACCGGCAGGCCAGTCAAGACCTGGCTGCCAACCGAACCTGCCCCCCCCAGCTTCCAGACCGATTGCGCACCCTTCGCCCGCGCGTCGGTGACCCGCATCTCAGCCAGCCCATGCCCGCGCCGCTCCGATCCCTTCAGCGGCAGCCCCGGCCAGGTCTGGCCCGGGGGATGAAACCAGAGCGGCCCAAGGCCCGGCAGCGCTCGGTTGATCCGCGCTGCGACCTCAAACCTGTTGTTTCGGTTGCGCCTGTCATCTTCCACCTGCGCGGCCAACCATTCCCAGACCGCCAGCGCCTCGGCCCGTCCGGTCAGCGCTGCGGCAAACCCTGCCGGGTAGCCAAAGGCGAAATCGACGCCGATCAACACCCGCTCACCTGCGTCAAGCGCCGCACTGATCAATGCGCGCAGGTGGGCCTCAGCCTCGGCACGGGTTGGCGGGTTCCAGCTTTCAACCGCGTCCCCCCGGGCCTGCGCGATCCAGAGGGAATCGCCCCCTCTAACCGCCCGGCCCGCGGCCGACCAGTCCACAACCACGATCCGATCAAAGCTCAAGACGCCACCTCGCCCAGGCCCACCTCGGTCAGGATGAACCGGGCAATGGCCGCCGTGTCATCCAGATCGAACACCGGCACCGCCAGCCCGTCATGCCCCACATCCGAGGCCACCGCCCGGATGGTCGGATTGTCCGGTGCCAGCAGTCCCCGCCCGGCAGCGGCCCGGTGGCACTCGACCTTCGGGTGTGCCGCCCGCTTCCAGCCTTCGATCAGCACCAGATCCACCGGCGCCATGCGCGCCAGCAGGTCCTCCAGCGGCGGCTCGGGCGCGCCGCGCAGCTCGGCCATCAGCGCCCAACGGCGGGGCGAGGCCAGCAAGACCTCCTGCGCGCCCGCCACGCGGTGCCGGTAACTGTCCGTCCCTGCCTGATCCACATCCGTGTGATGATGCGCATGCTTCAGCGTCGAAACACTGAACCCACGCCCAGAGATCTCGGCCACCAGACGTTCCATCAACCCGGTCTTGCCGGTGTTCTTCCAGCCGGTGACCCCGTAAACCCTCATGCCCGGACCGCCAGCGCTTCCGCCGCCTCCAGATCCTCGGGCGTGTTGACATTGAAGAACGGATCGAACCCTTCAGCGCCAAATTCGGCGGTGCCCGCCCCATGCGTGTCGGTCCAGATCACCACCTTGCGCAAGCCCCCCTCCAGCGCCGCGCGCAGATCATCGCGCAACGCCACTGGCCACAGCCCGAAGGTCGGATGCCGCCACAGCTTGCCCTCGGCGTCCCGGCTTGCCGCCAGCGCCAGCCCCGAAGGCCCCGCCGCCGCTTGCAACCCCGCCACCAGATCACGCGGCAGGAACGGCGTATCGGCGGCGGCACTGACCACCGCATCGGCCCCCTTAGCAGCGGCCCAGTCCATCCCCGCCAGAACCCCCGCCAAAGGCCCCGGCCAATCCGGCAGGCTGTCCGCCAGCACCGGCAGGCCCAGCCCCGCAAACCGCGCCGGGTCGCCATTGGCATTCAGCGCCATGCCCCCCACCTGCGGCCCCAGCCGATCAACCACATGATCAATGATCCGCTGCCCGCCCAAAGGCAGCATCCCCTTGTCGCCGCCGCCCATGCGCGTGGCCCGCCCGCCAGCCAGGATCACACCCAGAACCCTGCTCATGCGCCCGCCCCTTCACCTTTGCAAAAATATCCTCGGGGGGAGTCGCCCGGAACGGGCGACGGGGGGCAGACAGCCCCCCAGCCACGCCCGCCACCAGCGCAGCGCTCAGTCACCCTGCGCCCCCTTGCGCCTGTGGCGGCGATCTTCCTCGCCCGCTGCGGCCGGGTCGGCGTCGCGGATCAACCGCCCTTCGCCCGAAAGGCAGACAAACCGCTGCCCCCGCATCCGCCCGATCAGCGTCAACCCCACCTGCTGCGCGATCTCCACCCCCCAGGCGGTGAAGCCTGAGCGCGAGGCCAGCGCCGGGATCCCCATCTGCGCCGTCTTGATCACCATCTCCGAGGTCAACCGCCCCGTGGTATAGAGGATCTTGTCGCCCCCATCGACCCCGTTGCGGAACATCCAGCCGGCGATCTTGTCCACCGCATTGTGCCGGCCCACATCCTCCATATAGACCAGCATCCGGTCACGTTCGCACAACACCGTGCCATGGATCGCGCCTGCTTCCAGGTAGAGCGAGGGCGTGGTGTTGATCGCCTTGGACAGCGCATAGAGCCAGCTGGTGCGCAGCTCCGCCTGCGGCAGGGTCAGCCCCTCCAAGCCCTCCATCATGTCGCCGAACACCGTGCCCACCGCACAGCCTGAGGTGCGGGTTTTCTTCTTCACCTTCTCCTCGTAGCTGGTCGCGCGCTCGGTGCGCACCACCACCACCTCCAGATCGTCGTCATAGTCCACACCCGTCACCACATCATCGGCGCGCAACATCCCCTGGTTGCGCAGGAACCCCACTGCCAGATATTCCGGGTAGTCGCCGATGGTCATGGCGGTGACGATCTCCTGACTGTTGAGGAAGATCGTCAAGGGGCGCTCCTCGACCACGGAGATCTCGGTCTCGGCACCGGTCTGGTCATGGCCGCGCACCTTGCGGGTCAGGCGCGGGTCGTCGGGGAGGGGCAGAATTGGCAGGGCGGTATCCATGTGCGGCCTTTATCCTTGGTGTGGCATAATGTATCCAACCCCCACGCACAGACAAGGGGCCGAAGGATGCTGGGATATGTGGTGACCGATCAACGCGGCGTGTTGGATGACATGCTGGCGGATATCGCGGACCGGCTGCAGGCTGAAGGCATCCGCCTGGCCGGAGCGATCCAGACCAACACCGCCCCCACGCCCGGCGCGCGCTGTGACATGAACCTGCGCATCCTGGGCGCCGCGCAATCGGTCTGCATCAGCCAGCAGCTTGGCCCCCATGCCACCGGCTGCCGCCTGGATCCCGGCGCATTGGAACACGCCGTGGCCCATGTGGAACAGAGCCTTGCCACCGGGCCGCAACTGCTGATCGTCAACAAGTTCGGCAAGGCTGAAATGGACGGGCGCGGCTTTCGCCCCGTGATCGGCCAGGCGCTGGCCGCGGGCATTCCGGTGCTGACCGCCGTGGGGCGCGGGGGGTTGCCCGGGTTCGACAGCTTTGTCGAAGGGTTCGGCCTGCGCCTGCCCTTTGACAGCGGCGCGGCCCTTGACTGGTGCCGCAATGCGATTGCCGAGGCCGCGCTGGACGGTCCGGCGGCCTGACCGGGCCGCCTTCGCGCGCCCGGCACCGACCGAGACCCCAAAGACCCCTGTAACCCCCACAGCACCGGCGCTGACCCATCCGGGACCAGCGCCATGCCCCGGCATCACTCTGCAGGCAGGGCCTGCGGTTCGTGGCTCAGCGGGTGTTCCAGATGCGACAGCATCTCCTTGGGGCAGATCTGGATGAAACGGTCCTTCTCCACATCCCAGCGGCGCAGGATCTCGGCGGCGCGGGCACTTTCGGTCTCGGCCGCGTGGCGTTCGATCAGCCCTTTGAGCTGCGCCTCCCAATGGTCCACCGTGACCTTGCACTGCACCAGCGTTTCCAGGTTCATCAGCTCCAGCGCGGTGCCATCCGGATCATGGATATAGGCCATGCCGCCGGTCATCCCGGCCCCGAAATTGGCGCCGATGCTGCCCAGGATCACCGCAACCCCGCCGGTCATGTATTCGCAGCCGTTGGACCCGCAGCCTTCGATCACCACATGCGCGCCGGAATTGCGCACCGCAAAGCGTTCCCCCGCGCGCCCGGCGGCGAAGAGATGCCCCGCCGTGGCCCCGTAAAGCACCGTGTTGCCGATGATGGTATTCTCATGCGCCACCAGCGGCGAGGACATGCGCGGACGCACCACCACCGTGCCCCCCGACAGGCCCTTGCCCACATAGTCATTGGCGTCGCCAAAGACCTCCAGCTTGATCCCCGGCGCCAGGAACGCGCCCAGCGACTGCCCGGCACTGCCCGCCAGCTTCACCGTCAGGTGATCCGGCTGCAGATTGTTGCGCATCCCGAAGCGGCGCACCAGATGGCTGGACGCCCGGGTGCCGATGGTCCGGTCAGTGTTGCGCACCGCATAGGACAGCTGCATCTTCTCGCCATCCTCGAAGAACCGCGCGGCATCGCGGATGATTTCCGCGTCCAGCGTATCCGGCACGCTGTTGCGCGGCTTGTCACGGTCATAGCGGATCTTGTCGGCGCCATCGACGGTGATCAACAGCGGGTTCAGGTCCAGGTCATCCAGATGCGCGGACCCACGGCTGACCTGCGCCAGCAGATCCGCCCGGCCGATCACCTCATCAAGCGAGCGCGCGCCGATCTCGGCCAGCACCTCGCGCACCTCCTGCGCGTAGAAGGTGATCAGGTTCACCACCTTGTCGGCGGTGCCGGTGAACTTGGCGCGCAGATCCTCGCGTTGGGTGCAGACGCCGACCGGGCAGGTGTTGGACTGGCACTGGCGCACCATGATGCAGCCCATGGCGATCAGGGCGGCGGTGCCGATGCCGTATTCCTCGGCCCCCAGCATGGCGGCGATGACAATGTCACGCCCGGTGCGCAGGCCCCCGTCGGTGCGCAGCGTCACCCGGTCGCGCAGCTTGTTCATGGCCAGAACCTGATGCGCCTCGGACAGCCCCATTTCCCAGGGCAGGCCCGCGTATTTGATCGAAGTCGCGGGCGAGGCCCCGGTGCCGCCATTATGCCCCGAAATCAGGATCACATCGGCCTTGGCCTTGGCCACCCCGGCGGCGATGGTGCCGACGCCGGATTGCGCCACCAGCTTTACCGTCACCTTGGCGCGCGGGTTGATCTGTTTCAGGTCATAGATCAGCTGCGCCAGATCCTCGATCGAGTAGATATCATGATGCGGCGGGGGCGAGATCAGCGTGACCCCCGGCGTGGAATGGCGCAGCTTCGCAATCAGCTTGGTCACTTTCATGCCCGGAAGCTGGCCACCCTCGCCGGGCTTGGCGCCCTGTGCAACCTTGATCTCCAGTTCCTCACACGCATTCAGATATTCCGCCGTGACCCCGAACCGCCCCGAGGCCACCTGCTTGATCTTGGCAGACGGATTGTCGCCATTGGGTTCGGGGTGGAAATGCGCCGGATCCTCGCCGCCCTCACCGCTGTCGGACTTGGCGCCGATGCGGTTCATGGCGATGTTCAGCGTCTTGTGCGCCTCGGGCGAGAGCGCGCCCAGCGACATCCCGGGGGTGACGAAGCGCTTGCGGATGGCGGTGATACTCTCCACCTCCTCGATCGGCAGGGGGCGGCCCAGCGGCTTGATGTCCAGCAGGTCACGGATGTGGATCGGCGGGTTGGACTGCATCATCTCGCTGTAGCGTTTCCACAGCGCAAAGGAGGCCTGATCGCAGGCGCTCTGCAGCAGATGCATGGAGCGCGCTTCCCAGGCGTGCTTTTCGCCCGACCGCCGCGCCTTGTAGAAGCCGCCGATGGGAAGGATGTTCTCGCCGCCGCGCCAGCCCTTGGCGTGGATCTGCTCGACCTTGCGCTGCAGCCCGTGCAGCCCGATCCCCGAAATCCTTGAGGGCATGCCGGGGAAGTATTCGGCCACCAGCGCGCGGGACAGACCCACAGCCTCGAAGTTCAGCCCGCCGCGATAGCTGGAAATCACCGAGATTCCCATCTTGGACATGATCTTCAGAAGGCCTGCATCGACGGCCGCGCGGTAGCGGCGCATGGCCTCCAGCAGCGTGCCTTCGATCAGCCCGCGGTCAATGCGGTCAGCGATGGTTTCCTGCGCCAGATAGGCATTCACCGTGGTCGCCCCGCAGCCGATCAGTACCGCAAAGTAATGCGGGTCAATGCATTCGGCCGAACGCACATTGATCGAACAGAAGGTCCGCAGCCCCTTGGCGGTCAGCCAGCTATGCACCGCGCTGGTGGCCAGGATCATGGGCATGGGCACGCGGTCCGGGCTTTGGTGTTCATCGGTCAGCACCAGATGCCCGGCGCCGGAACGCACGGCATCCTCGGCCTCGGCCCGGATGCGCTCAAGCCCGGCGCGCAGGGCGTCCTCGCCCGCGTCCACGGCGAATGTGCAGTCGATGGTCACAACATTGGCGCCCAGCTCGCGCACCATGACATCGAATTCGCCATTGGCCACGAAGGGGCTTTCCAGCACCACGATCTCGGTCTGGCTGCTGTCTTCGTCCAGCACGTTCTTGAGGTTGCCGAACCGGGTTTTCAGGCTCATCACCCGAAACTCGCGCAAGGAATCGATGGCCGGGTTGGTGACCTGGCTGAAATTCTGGCGGAAGTAATGCGACAGCGGCCGATACATCTGGCTGAGCACCGCCGCCGGCGTGTCATCGCCCATGCTGGCCACGGATTCCTTGCCATCCTCGGCCATGGGGGCAAGGATCTGTTCGATCTCCTCCATGGTGTAGCCTGCGGCGACCTGACGGCGGCGCAGCTCCGTGCGGTCCAGCTGGCCGGTTTCGGGGACATCGCGCAGCCGCGCGTTCAGGTCCACAACCTTTTCAACCCATTCGCCAAATGGCTGGGCAGCGGCCAGGCGGTTCTTGATTTCCGTGTCATGGTAGAGCTTGCCCTCGGCCATATCCACGGTGATCATCTGCCCCGGCCCCAGCGCGCCCTTCTCGCGCACGCTCAGCTCATCCACCGGGACCATGCCCGCTTCGGACCCGGCGATCAGCAGCCCGTCACCGGTGACGACATAGCGCATGGGGCGCAGGCCGTTGCGGTCAAGCCCGGCGCAGACCCAGCGGCCATCGGTCATGGCCAGGGCGGCGGGACCGTCCCATGGCTCCATCACGGCGTTGCAATAATTGTACATGTCACGCCAGGCATCGGGCATTTCCACGGCCTGCTTGGACCAGGCTTCGGGGACCAGCATGGTCTTGGCCATGGGCGCGCTGCGGCCTGCGCGGACCAGAACCTCGAACACCGCATCCAGCGCCGCCGAATCCGACGCGCCCGAGGCCACGATGGGCTTGATATCCTCGGCCATATCGCCGAACGCGCCAGAAGCCATGCGGATCTCATGGCTTTTCAGCCAGTTGAGGTTGCCCTTCAGGGTGTTGATCTCGCCGTTATGGGCCAGCATGCGGAAGGGCTGGGCCAGCCACCACTGGGGAAAGGTATTGGTGGAATAGCGCTGGTGATAGATGGCAAAGGCGCTTTCAAACCGTTCATCGCGCAGATCGGGATAGAACTCGGCCACCTGTTCGGCCAGCATCATCCCCTTGTAGATGATCGACCGGCAGGAGAGCGAGCACAGATACAGCTCGTTGATCTGTGCCTGCGCGGCGGCCTTTTCGATCCGGCGGCGGATGACATAAAGCTCGCGCTCGAAGGTTTCCTCGTCGGTGCCCTTGAGGTTGCGGATCAGGATCTGTTCGATCTCGGGGCGGGTGGCATTGGCCTTTTCGCCCAGCACGGCGGTATCCACCGGGACATGGCGCCAGCCATAGATGCCATAGCCCATGCGCAGGACTTCGGTTTCCACGATGGTCCGGCAGCGCTCCTGGGCGCCGAAATCGGTGCGCGGCAGGAACACCTGGCCCACGGCGATCAGCTGATCGGGGCGGGGTTCATGGCCGGTGCGGCGGATCTGGTCATAGAAGAAATTGACCGGGATCTGCACATGGATCCCCGCGCCATCGCCGGTCTTGCCGTCGGCATCCACGGCACCGCGGTGCCACACGGCCTTGAGCGCGTCGATCCCGTTGACCACCACCTGCCGCGAGGGCTTGCCGTCGATGGCCACCACCAGCCCCACCCCGCAGGAGGAATGCTCATCTTCGGGCTTGTAAAGGCCGTGTTTGGCGACCAGCGCGCGGCGGGCCTGTTCTTCGGCGCTCCAGGTCGAAGGAAGCTTGGTCATGGCGGGTTCCTTTCGGACATCGGGTCGGCGGGGCCGCCCGGAATGGCAAGGGATGGGGGGCGGATTACTCCGCCGCCACCTGCGCGGGCTGTTCCAGATAGGCCAGGATGCTGTCGGCGGCCTCGCGCCCGTCACGGATGGCCCAGACCACCAGCGATGCGCCCCGCACGATATCGCCCACGGCCCAGACGCCGGGCAGATCGGTTTCATGGGTGTTGAACCTGGCCTTGATGGTGCCCCAGCGGGTGACGGTCAGTTCCGGCACGTTCCAGAGCGCGGGCAGGGCTTCGGGCTCGAACCCCAGGGCCTTGATCACCAGATCCGAGGCTTCGGTGTAATCGGCGCCCTCGATCACCTCGGGGGAGCGGCGGCCGGTGGCATCGGGGGCGCCCAGGCGCATCTTCTGCACGATCACGCCCGATACGGCCCCGTCATCATCGGTGACAAAGCCGCGCGGGGCGGTCTGCCAGACGAATTCGACGCCCTCTTCCTCGGCGTTCTGGGTTTCGCGCTGGCTGCCGGGCATGTTGGCGCGGTCCCGGCGATAGAGGCATTTGACCGACACCGCGCCCTGCCGCACGGCGGTGCGCACGCAATCCATGGCCGTGTCGCCGCCACCGATGACCACCACGCGGCGGCCCTTGGCGTTCAACTCGCCCGAATCAAATTCCGGCACCTCATCGCCAAAGCTCTTGCGGTTCGATGCGGTGAGATAGTCGATCGCCCGCACCACGCCGGGGGCACCCACATTCGGCGCCTCCAGATCGCGGGACTTGTAGACACCGGTGGCGATCAGCACCGCGTCATGCTTGCCGCGGATGGCGTCAAAGCTGATATCCTCGCCCACATTGCAGTTGAGGACAAACTCCACCCCGCCATCGGCCAGCTGGTCGATCCGCTGCATGACCACGGGCTTCTCCAGCTTGAAGCCGGGGATGCCGTAGGTCATCAGCCCGCCCGCGCGGTCATAACGGTCATACACGGTGACCTGGATGCCCGCACGGCGCAGCCGGTCGGCAGCCGCCAGCCCGCCGGGGCCCGCACCGATGATCCCCACCGACTCGCTGCGTTCCTGCGCGGGGCGGATGGGCTTGACCCAGCCCTTTTCCCACGCGGTATCAGTGATGTATTTTTCCACCGCGCCGATGGTCACGGTGCCATGCCCGGCCTGTTCGATGACGCAATTGCCTTCGCACAGGCGGTCCTGGGGGCAGATGCGGCCGCAGATCTCGGGGAAGGTGTTGGTTTCCTGGCTCAGCTCATAGGCTTCTTCCAGGCGGCCCTGCGCGGTCAGCATCAGCCAGTCGGGGATGTTGTTGTGTAGCGGGCAATGGGTCTGGCAATAGGGCACGCCGCACTGGCTGCACCGCCCGGCCTGTTCCTCGGCCTTCTCGGTCAGATACTGGCCGTATATCTCGCCGAAATCCTCGGTCCGGATTTCGGGCGGGCGTTTGAGCGGCATTTCCTTTTCTACCGATATAAAGCGAAGCATCTGACTCTGGGTCATGCTGGGTCCTCCTGGCTCCGTTCGGGTCTATTAAGACCACGGCGCGCAGAAGAAAAGACATAATTGCTGACCTAATATTCAGTTTCTGGCCGCCCTGCGGCCATTCGCTGAGAAAAAATGCAAAAAATAGGTCACAATAGCTGACATATAATTCCGCTTTCGCCGTATCTCAGCATCAGTATGGTGCGCGCAAAACGTCGGAGCAGTCATGTCCTTTCTTCATATTTTCATGCTGGCGGTGATTCAGGGCCTGACCGAGTTTCTGCCGGTCTCGTCCTCGGGGCATCTGATCCTGCTGCCGGCGCTGACCAACCTGGAGGATCAGGGCCTGGTCATCGATGTGGCGGTGCATGTGGGCACGCTCTTTGCCGTGTGCTGGTATTTCCGCGCCGATGTGGCGCTGGCGGTGCGCGGGGTGCCGCGGATGCTGCGCGGGCAGATCGACACCCAGGGCGCCTGGCTGGCGCTGTGCCTGACCATCGCCACCATTCCTGTGGTCATCGCAGGGCTGATCTTTCACCTGCTGGGGATCATGGAGATGCTGCGCAGCGTGGCGGTGATCGGCTGGGCCATGATCATCTTCGGCATCGTGCTGTATCTGACCGACCGTTTCGGCACCACCACCCGCAACGCCGAGGACTGGTCCCTGAAACACGCCCTCTATGTGGGGCTGTGGCAGGCGGTGGCGCTGATTCCCGGCACGTCACGCTCGGGGATCACCATATCGGGGCTGCGGGCCATGGGGTATAACCGCCACGGCGCGGCCAAGGTGGCGATGCTGATGTCCATTCCCACGATCATCGCCTCGGGCGGGTTGATGGGCATCGACGTGGTGCGGATGGCGGATTGGCAGGCGGCGCGCGACGGGGCGATTGCGGCCTTCATCGCCTTCTTTGCGGCTTGGGCGGCGTTGGTTTTCATGATGAAGCTGCTGCGCACGGTCAGCTTCACGCCCTATGTGATCTACCGGCTGATCCTGGGCAGTGTGCTGCTGGTGATCGCCTATAGCTGAGGTCGATTCGCCCTCGAATCCCCGGCCGAATGCCCCTATAACCCCGCCAGATCGACAGGCGGAGACCCAGAGCCATGACCGACCAGTTGTCCCCGGTGGACCGCGCGAAATATGCCGCCGCCGTCTGCGCCGCCGATATGGTGGAAAGCGGGATGCGCTTGGGTCTGGGCACCGGCTCAACCGCCGCCTGGATGGTGCGCCGACTGGGCCACCGGGTTCAGGAGGAGGGGCTGCGCATCACCGGCGTGCCGACCTCCAGCCGCACCGCCGAACTGGCCCGGCAGGTGGGAATCGATGTCGTCAGCCTTGATGAGGCCCGCTGGCTGGACATGACCATCGACGGCGCCGATGAATTCGACCCTGAACTGGCACTGATCAAGGGCGGGGGCGGCGCGCTGTTGCAGGAAAAGATCGTGGCCACGGCCTCGGACCAGATGGTGGTGATCACCGATGCCGCCAAGGAGGTGCAGCATCTGGGCGCCTTTCCCCTGCCGGTCGAGGTGATCCCCTTTGGCTGGCAGGCCTCCAAGGCGCTGATCGAGGAAATCCTGGGCACGCTGGATGTCATGGGCACCACCGCCAGCCTGCGCATGGAAGGCGACCGGCCCTTCATCACCGATGAGGGCAACCACATCCTGGACCTGGGCCTGGGGCGGATCGGCAATGCGCGGCAATTGTCGCTGGTGCTCAACCAGGTGCCGGGCGTGGTGGAAAACGGGTTGTTCATCGATATCTGCGATATCGTGCTGATCGGCCATGCTGACGGGCGGGTGGAGCGGCGCGACATGACCACCGGCCGGGTCAGCGCCGAAACCGTGCAGATCGACATGGGCAACAACGCATTCAAGGATATCTGACACCCATGGCATTCGACTATGACCTGTTTGTAATCGGAGGCGGCTCGGGCGGGGTGCGCGCGGCCCGGGTGGCGGCGGCGGAACATGGCGCAACTGTGGCGCTGGCCGAGGAATACCGCATGGGCGGCACCTGCGTGATCCGCGGCTGCGTGCCAAAGAAGCTGATGGTCTTTGCCTCGGGCTTCCCCGAGGCGGTGGCCGATGCGCAGGCCTATGGCTGGGACGCGCAGATCGGCGCCTTTGACTGGCCGCGCTTCCGCGCCGCGCTGGATGCCGAACTGACCCGGCTGGAAGGGATCTACCGGAGCAATGCCGAAAAGGCCGGCGTGACCCTCTTCGACAGCCGCGCCACCTTGGTCGACCCGCATACGGTGGCGTTGGCGGATGGACGGCAGGTGACGGCGAAACACATCCTGATCGCCACCGGCGGGCGACCGTTCATCCCTGAAAAATGGGCCGATGCCGGCTGCATGACCTCGAACGAGGTGTTCCGGATGGAGGCGCTGCCCGAAAGCATCCTGATCGTCGGCGGCGGCTATATCGCCAGCGAATTTGCCTGCATCCTCAACGGGCTGGGAGTGAAGGTCACGCAATTCTACCGCGGCGCCCAGATCCTGCGCGGCTTTGACGAGGAAGCCCGCGGCCATATCGCCGACCAGATGCAGGCGGACGGGATCGACCTGCATCTGGGCACCGACATCATGGAGATGGAGCGGCGCGACGGGCGCACCTGGGTCAAGGCGACAACCGGGCTTGATGCCACCTATGATGCGGTGCTGTTTGCCACCGGACGGGTGCCCAACAGCGACGGCCTGGGCCTGGAGGCACTGGGGCTGGAACTGTCGCGCAACGGGGCCATTCCGGTCGATGCCCACAGTCAGACGGCGATCCCGTCGATCTTTGCGGTGGGCGATGTGACCGACCGGGTGAACCTGACGCCGGTGGCCATCCGCGAAGGCCATGCCTTCGCCGATACGGTCTTTGGGGCGACCCCGCGCAGCGTCGATCACAGCCTGATCGCCAGCGCGGTCTTTACCCGGCCCGAACTGGGCACCATTGGCCTGAGCGAGGAAGTCGCCCGCGAGCAAGAGCCCATCCACGTCTATTGCGCGGCATTTCGCCCCATGCACAGCCTGTTTGCAGGGCGAAATGACCGTGTTTTGATGAAGCTGGTGGTATCGCAGGATACCGACAAGGTGCTAGGGTGTCATATTGTCGGCGATGATGCGGGCGAACTTATCCAGCTTGCCGCCGTGGCCATTGGCATGGGGGCGACCAAGGCCGATTTCGATCGCACGGTGGCCGTGCATCCCACAATGGCCGAGGAACTGGTCACCATGCGCGCTCCGGTGCGCTCAACCTGAGGTCAAGTCGAACTCTGCTTGATTTCGCATCAGACCTTTCCAAGTTGTCCTTGGATATCCAAAACGAAAACGTGAAGGAAAAGACCGAATGTCTGGAAACAACGGTGGACCCTGGGGAGGGGGGGGCGGCAACCGCGGTGGCGGTGGCGGCCCGCGCGGGGGTTCCGGCGGCGGGCGCGGCCCCGGCGACCAGGGCCCCAATATCCCTGAAATCGATCAGATCGTGAAAAAGGGCCAGGAGCAGCTGAAGGTGCTCATGGGCGGCCGTGGCGGCGGCGATGGCGGTCGCGGCGGTGGCTCGGGCGGGCCGGGTTTCTCAAAGCGCGGCGTCCTGCTGGGCCTTGTGGGTCTGGGCCTGATCTGGCTTGTGGCGTCGGTCTATACCGTCAAGCCCGAGGAACGCTCGGTCGAACTGATGTTCGGCCAGTATTACCGCACCGGCGCGCCGGGGTTGAATTTTGCCCCCTGGCCGGTCGTCACCCATGAGATCGTGCAGGTCACGACAGAGCGTGTGACCGAAGTGGGCACCGGCACCGCGCCTCTTGACCAAGGCCTGATGCTGACCCGTGACGAAGCCGTGGTGGATATCGAATTCCAGGTGGTCTGGAATATCACCGACCCGGCGCGGTTCCTGTTCAACCTGGCCGATCCGCGCGAAACCGTGCGCGCGGTGTCCGAATCCGCCATGCGCGATATCATCGCGCGTTCGGAACTGTCGCCGATTCTGAACCGGGATCGGGGTTCCATTGCCGCCGACCTGCGCGCGGCCGCGCAATCCACGCTGGACAGCTACGAATCGGGCATCAACATCATCCGGGTGAACTTTGACAAGGCCGACCCACCGCGGGAGGTGATCGACAGCTTCCGTGAGGTGCAGGCCGCACGTCAGGAACGTGACCGGCTGGAACGTCAGGCTGACGCCTACGCCAACCGCGTTCTGGCAGCCGCGCGCGGTGAAGCCGCCCAGGTCCAGGAAGAGGCCGAAGGTTACCGCGCCCAGGTGGTCAACAACGCCCAGGGTGAGGCCAGCCGCTTCGTTTCGGTCTTTTCCGAATATGTGAACGCGCCTGAAGTGACCCGCAAGCGCATGTATCTGGAAACCATGGAACGGGTGCTGGGCGACATGAGCCTGACCATCCTGGACAATGTCACCGGCGGAGGCGGCAACGGCACGGGCGTTCTGCCCTATCTGCCGCTTGACCAGCTTCAGCGCCAGCAGCCGAGGAGTGCCGACTGATGCGGAAATTCGGACTTTTCATTCCCGTCATCGTGGTCGTCGCAGTGGTGGCCGTATCGGCGCTGTTCGTTGTGGATGAGCGTGAGAACGTTCTGGTGCTGCAATTCGGGCAGGTCCGGCAGGAGATCAACGAGCCCGGTCTGGGTGTGAAGATCCCCTTCATCCAGGAAGTCGTGCGCTATGACGCCCGCATCCTGGGCCTGCGGACCCAGCCGTTGGAGATCACACCGCTCGATGACCGCCGTCTGGTGGTCGATGCCTTCATGCGCTGGCGGATCACTGATGTGCGCCGCTTCCGCGAGGCTGTGGGCATGGAGGGCATTCGCGCCGCGCAAGGAAGGATGGAGCGGATCATGAACGCCGCCATCCGCGAGGTTCTGGGCGCCGTGCCCTCCGGTGCCGTGCTGTCCGAAGACCGCACCATCCTGATGAACCGCATCCGTGACCTGGCTCGGCGCGAGGCTGAAACGCTGGGCGTGGATGTGATCGACGTGCGCCTGACCCGCACCGACCTCCCCGAGCAGAACCTGGCGGCGACTTTCGCCCGGATGCGCGCCGAGCGTGAGCGCGAGGCCGCCGACGAAATCGCCCGCGGGAACGAGGCCGCACAACGCGTGCGCGCCCTTGCGGACCGGACGGTGGTTGAACTCGTCTCCTCCGCACAGCGCGAGAGCGAGATCATCCGCGGTGAGGCCGATGCCGAGCGGAACCGGATCTACGCCGAGGCCTTCAACCTTGACCCGGAATTCTTCGCTTTCTCGCGCTCGCTCCAGTCCTACGAGCGTGCGTTGCGCGGCGAGAATGCCACCATGGTCCTGCGTCCGGATAGCGAATTCTTCGCTTTCCTGCGCGGCGACGGGCTGGATCCGGAACTGGCCGCCGCCCTGCGCGAAGCGGCCGAGGCCGGGGAGGTCGATCAACCCGAAGTCATGCAGCGCGAGGAACAGGGCGAAGAGCCCGACATCGTTCGCGAGCTGGAAGAAATGATCGGAAACTGATCCGGAACGGCTGGGGGCAGGATGCAGACCATTGTTCTTGCCCTTGGGCTGGTTCTGATCATCGAGGGGCTGGTGTTCGCACTGGCCCCTTCGCGTATTGATGAACTGCTGCGCATGCTTGCGCAGATGCCGGTGGAAACCCGGCGTCTCATCGGCCTGACCGCGCTGGCTCTTGGCGCAGCACTGGTCACGCTGTCCGGGCTGATCTAGCGTCCGGGGCCGAAGTCGGGCGCCCGCCGCTCGGTGTCGCGGGCGATCAGCGCGGCCCTGGCCGCGCTGCCGGGCCCAACGCCATGGTGGTTGCGCGCTTGCGCGCAAGCGGCCATGGGGGCGGGAGTGCCCCCCGCCCGGTACCGCGCCACCAGCAATGTCAGCTTGCCTGCGATCCTTGCACCCGAAGGCAGCCGGCCGGTCAGCACCCTGCGGCGAAAACCGTTACCCAGCGCATGCCGCGCCCGTTGCGGGGCGTGGCGATGCCCAGGCCCACGTGTGTAGTGTCCGGGCGCAGGATGTTCTGTCGGTGGCCCGCCGATTGCATCCAGACCCGGTGTGCCTGTTGTGAACTGCGCACGCCCATCGCCAGGTTCTCGGACAGGATACAACCGCGCAAACCCGCGGCGCGCACGCGTTGTGCAAAGGGCACGTTGCCGGACCCGGTGTGGCCAAAGAACCCGTTGCGCGCCATGTCGCAGGCGTGACCCTGGGCCACCCGGGCCAGGTTCGGTTCATGACGCACCGGCGCCAGCCCGCGGGTGCGCCGGTCGGCATTGATCAGATCGGTCATGCGGGCGGCCTCGCGGGGGGATACCTCGGCGCAGGCCTGCGCGCTGGACGGGGACAGGGCGACCAGCATGGCGCTTGTCACTGCGGCCAGCCCCATGCGGCGCAGGCCATGCCCGGCAGACAGAAAGAATGGCATCGGACCCTCCATACCACGGGCGCCAAGAAAAACGCCGGGCAATGGCCGATTCCGGCCAGAACCATGGCCAGAGCGTGGCGAAGATCGAAAACCCGAAGGATCAGGGCGCGCCCGTCAGGCCTGCGCCTGTTCATGCAGGCGAAAACAGGCGGCCCGTTCCGCCTGCAAGCGCGCACGCATCGCGGGCGACAGCTCCGGCGTGCCGCCGCCGCCGGGCGAGACATTCTCGCGCTTCAGCTCCAGCGGCAGGTCCAGCCGCCGGGACAGCCACAGGCAAAAGGCCTCCATCGCCTCATACCGGAACAGGGTATCCACCCCGCCCTCGCCGCGCGGCCCGCTCAGAAACCGTGACTGAACTCCCACGGCGGCCGGGGGCGGCGGCGGTTTCGACAGATAGGCGCCCACAAAACTGTCGAAATCCATACCGCGGGTGCTGCGCGGTGTGGCTGCGATGGCATCGCGCTGGCGGTAACGATACCAGCTTCCAAGCCAGTCCTCGGGCGCGCGGATCAGGGCGCAGGTTTCCATGGGCTTGTCGGTATATTGTGCCACCAGGGGCGCCACGAAGCGCATGTATCGGCGCAGGCTCATGTGTTTTACCTGTGGAAGGTTCCGAAACGCCATGTCCGCATGCGGGGCCAGCGCCGAATGCAGCGCTGTGCTGCCGGTCTTCGGAGTGGCCAGCAGGACCAGACGTTTTTCGATGAAAACCAGCACCTTGCACCCCGCTCTGGCACGGCCATGGTGGCGCGCCCGGGTCCAGATGTGCCGTCCAGGCGGCGCCCTGTCAATCCTGCGCAGGATGCTTTGGGGTGCACAGCATATGCGCAGCCAGGCCCGCCCCGCACATTTCCGAGTCAAATTTTCTTGATCCGTGGCCAAGCTTCGGCCAACCTGATCACGTCTCGGGCGTTGCGCATCTGCAGGCCGCATGACCAACGGGCCACAGAGCCCACACGTACAATCCTTGGGAGGACCCTCATGACCTTTGCACCCTTCACCCGGCGTGTCGCGCTGGCATCCGCTCTGGCGCTACCGCTTGCTGCGCTGGCGCCGAACATGGCCGAAGCTGACGACCGCAACTATGTCCTGACCACCGCCGGGACGGGCGGCACCTATTATCCTGTGGGTGTGGCGCTGGCGACCCTGGCCAAGATTCACTTGCAGAACGCGCACGGGATCGACATGTCGGCCATTTCATCGGCCGGGTCGGGGGAGAACACCGTGCTGCTGCGGGAAAACCAGGCGCAATTTGCCATCATGCAGGGGCTGTTCGGCCAATGGGCGCGCGAAGGCTCCGGCGCGTTGGAAGAGGCCGGCCCCCAGGAGAACATGCGCTCCATCGCCATGCTGTGGCCCAATGTGGAACATTTCCTGCTGCGCACGACACAGGTCGAGACCGGCACCGCCAGCGACCTGCACAACCTGAGCGGCCCGTTCTCGATCGGCGCGCGCAATTCGGGGACGGAACATTCCAACAAGTTCCTGTTGGAGAATTTCGGCATCGACTATGAAAGCTGGGATCTGGTCTATCAGGGCTTTGCGCCCTCGATCGACGCGCTGATCAACGGCACCATTGATTCGGTCAACATCAACTCGGGCATCGGGGTCGGCACCGTGACCCGCGCCAAGGCGCAGATGGGCGATGCCGTGACCCTGCTGTCCGTGACCGAGGAAGAGCTGGAGCTGTTTGACGGCGGCACCGGGCTGTATTTCTCCATCACCATCCCCGGCGGCACCTATCCTGGCATTGACGAGGATCTGGAAACCATCGCCCAGCCCAATTTCCTGGCGGTGAATGCCGATGTCCCCGAGGAAGACGTCTATCTGTTCACCAAGACGATCTACGAAAACCTGGGCTTCCTGTGCAATATCCACCCTGCGACCTGTGACATGAGCCTGGAGAACGCCATGGCCGGTCTGCCGCTGCCGCTGCACCCCGGGGCTGCGCGCTTCTACGAGGAAGAGGGGCTGACGATCCCCGAAAATATCGCGCCGGTGGACTGAGCCGCGCACATGTGCAGGGCCGGGGCAACCCGGCCCTTTCGCCATTCAGAGGCACCGGCACCCCGGGTGGACCATGTTCACGCGCGTGCTGTGCCCGTGCCGTGATCCAATGCAGCGACAGGCCAGAGCCCCATGACGCCAGACCCCAGACAGGCCGCCGATCCGCAGAAACTGGCCATTGCCGCCCAGACCGATGACAGCGATTCCGGCCAGCGCAGCCCCGACAG
Source organism: Rhabdonatronobacter sediminivivens (assembly GCF_013415485.1). Classification (GTDB taxonomy): domain Bacteria; phylum Pseudomonadota; class Alphaproteobacteria; order Rhodobacterales; family Rhodobacteraceae; genus Rhabdonatronobacter; species Rhabdonatronobacter sediminivivens. Next base: position 37,745 of record NZ_JACBXS010000021.1, read on the forward strand.
CGCGGCCGGCAAGGTCAGCTTCTGGTTCGGGGTCGCACTGGCGCTGGCGCATATCTGGCTGAACACGCTCAGCACCTGGTCGGAACTGTGGATCGCGGTGTTCCATTTCGCAGGTTTCGGCTTTCTGTGCGCGTTGCTGTTTCCCGCCTGGCAGGCGCGCACGCCGGGCGGGCAGCGTCTGGTGCTGGCGCTCGATGTCGTGCTGGCCATCGCCGCGCTCAGCCTGTTTGCCTATCTCTACACCAACGAGCTGGACTTCTATCGCCGCATCCAGACCACCGGCTTTGCCTGGCAGGACTGGTTCTTTACCGTCCTTGCCGTAGTGCTGGGGATCGAGTTCACCCGCCGAACCACCGGCTGGATCATTCCCATCCTGATCGTTCTGGCCTTCACCTATATCACCTTCTGGGGCAGCCAGATCTCGGGGATGCTCAGCTTCACGGGGTTGCGCACCGATACGATGCTGTTTCGGGTTTTCTATACCGATGACGGCATGTTTGGGACGGTGGCGCGGATCTCCTACAGCTTTGTGTTCATGTTCATCCTGTTCGGGGCGTTCCTCATGCGCTCGGGCGCGGGGGCGTTCATTCTTGAATTTGCGCAGGTGCTGGCGCGGCGCATGATGGGCGGGCCGGGCTTTGTAGCGATCATCGGGTCGGGGCTGATGGGGACGATCTCGGGCTCGGCGGTGGCGAATACGGTATCCACCGGGTCCATTACCATCCCGCTGATGAAACGCGCGGGCATCCCGCCCAAGACCGCCGCCGCGACCGAGGCTGCAAGCTCCACCGGGGGGCAGATCATGCCGCCGATCATGGGGGCGGGGGCGTTCATCATGGCCTCGTTCACGCAGGTCCCCTATCTGACCATCGCCGCCGTATCGGTGCTGCCGGCGGCGCTCTATTTCCTGTCGGTGGGCTATTACATCCGCATCACTGCAAAGCGGCTGAACCTGCAGCCCGATGAAGCCTCCACGCAGAAAACCCTCTGGCAGGTGTTCAAGGACAACGGGTTGTCCTTCTTCCTGCCCATCGGGGTGCTGATCGGGCTGATGATCTGGGGTTACACGCCCACCTATGCCGCCGGGATCGCCATCATCGCCGTGGTGGTGTCCAGCTGGATCACCCGCAACCCCATGGGGCCATGGGCCGTGCTGGAGGCGCTGGCGCTGGGGGCGAAGAACATGGTGCTGACGGCGGTGCTGCTGGTGGCCATCGGGGTGGTGATCACGGCGGTGACGATCTCGGGCATCGGCAATACGTTTTCGCTGATGATCGGCGCCTGGTCCGGCGGGTCGATCCTGATCGCCATCATCCTGATCGCGCTGGCCTCGCTGGTGCTGGGGATGGGGCTGCCGGTGACGGCGGCCTATATCGTCATCGCCACGCTCTCGGCCCCGGCGCTGGCGGACCTGATCACCAATGTCGAACTGATCTCGGCCATTGCGGCGGGGAATATCGACCAGTCGGTGGGGGCAATGCTGATGCTGGGCTCGCCCGATCACGCCGCCGCCATAGGCGAGCCCATGTCGCGCGAGCTGGCATCGGAGATCTTTGCCGCCGCGCCGCTGGAAATGCATCGCTTGATCATCGAACAGACGCTGTCACGCGATGTGATCCTGGCCGGGCTGCTGGCTGCGCATCTGATCATCTTCTGGCTGAGCCAGGACAGTTCGGTGACGCCGCCGGTCTGTCTGACGGCCTTTGCCGCGGCGGCGATATCGGGGTCACGGCCCATGGCAACGGGGGTGACGGCCTGGAAGATGGCAAAGGGGCTGTATATCGTGCCGCTGCTGTTCGCCTATTCGCCGATCCTGCATGGCACCACCCTGGAGAAACTGCAGATCTTCATCCTCTCGGCGGCGGCGCTTTATTGTTTTGCCGCAGCCATCGAAGGGTATATGGAGACTGCGGTGAACTGGTTCGAACGCGGGTTGCTGGTGGTGCTGTTCGGTGTGCTGATCTGGCCGGAGCTGGGGGGTATAGAATGGGCCGCCTTTGCGGTGTTCCTGGGTCTGCTGGTGGTCAATATCCTGCGTGATCAGCGCGGCAGGCGCGAGCGGGTGGCCGCCTGAAACTGCCCGGGCCCGGCAATACCTGACCTGTGCGGAAAAGCGCCCCCAAGCCGCGCCCACCCACCCACCCAGCGCGCCTGCGGCGGGCGCTGCCCGCTTTGCGGGCAGGGGGGGCGTTGCCATGGGTTTCAGTTGGCCTCAAGCGTCTGGCGCAGGGCGCGCAGAATGGGGATCACCTGGCGCGCGCGGTCGAGGCCGACGTTTTCCACCATTTCGGCAATCAACGGGGTGAGCGCGCCCAGGGCTGCATCCCGCGCAGTCTGACCGGCGGGGCTGAGCGAGACGAGTTTGCGCCGCGCATCATCCCAATCCGGGCGGATATGGATGTATCCGGCCCATTCCAGCTTTGCCAGCGTGTTGGTCATGGCGCCGCGCGTGACATGAAAGGCGCGGGCGAGTTGCGCGGGGGTGCGTTCCTCCTGCAGCCGGGCCAGCAGGTTGAGAACCCCGAAATGCGACAGCTCCATCCCCTTCGGCAGGACACGCGACAGCCGGTTGCGCGCCATCTGGTCGGCAATCAGCAATTCGCTGAACAGGGCAGCGGCGATATCCCCGGTGCGCGGATCCATGTCACGGACCTGCGAAGGGCCGGTCATGGCGGAGCGAGGGCACCCGCGCGCGTGCCGTCTGCACCGCGGTCATGTCCAGATCCACCATGAACACGCCGGGGCTTTGCCCCGCATCCAGAAGCACCTCGCCCCAGGGTGCCACTGCGATGGAATGGCCATGGGTGGTGCGTGCCTTGCCGCGCTGTGCGGAATGGGTGCCGGTCTGGGCCGGGGCCAGCACGAAACACCCGGTTTCGATCGCGCGCGCCCGCAGCAGGGTTTCCCAATGTGCCTTGCCGGTTTCAAAGCTGAAGGCGGCGGGCACCGTCAGGATCTGCGCCCCCGCCTGCGCCAGGGCGCGATAGAGATGGGGAAAGCGGATGTCATAGCAGACCGTCATGCCGATAGGCGCCAGTGGCGTATGCGCCAGCACGGCACGGTCCCCGGGGCGGAATCCTTCGGATTCGCGATAGGTTTCGGTTTCGGACACATCCACGTCGAACATGTGGATCTTGTCATAGCGTGCGGCGATGGCGCCATCCGGTCCGATCAGGAGCGAGCGGTTGGCGAAGCGGCGGTCCTGCGGGTCATCGGTTTTCAGCGCCAGCGAGCCGATGAGCAGCCACAGGCCCTGCGCCTGCGCCTCTGCGCGCAGGGCGGCCAGGGCAGGGTCTTCGTCCTCGGTGCGCAGGACGGCGTTCTGATGGCTGCGCGAGGTAGAGACGCAATTCGTCACCTCGGGCGTCAGCACCAGATCGGCGCCCCGGGCCGCGGCCTCTTGCAGGTAGCCGCGTGCCGCGTCAAGATTTGCCTGCGGATCATCGCTGCTGGTCATCTGCACAAGTGCCGCGCGCATTGGTCTATCCTTTCAGAAGCGTGTCCAGCTTCCCGGCATCGTCAAGCGCGTAAAGCTCATCGCAGCCGCCGACATGAACGCCGCCGATGAAGATCTGCGGCACCGTGCGGGCGCCGCCAGCGCGCTGAATCATCTCGGGCTTGCGTCCGGGATTTGTCAGGACATTGATTTCGCTGAATTCGGCGCCTTTGGCTTTCAACAGCCGCTTGGCGGCATGGCAAAAACCGCAAAGCGGCGAGGTATAGATTTCAACGTCTTGCATCGGCGCATCCTGGCGACAGGGGATTTGCGCGCGACTATACGGAATTATGCGCCCGGCGCAACGCGCGCCAGGGCCACCACCCGCACCGATGCCGCCCCGGCGGCGATGCAGGCCTCGGTCGCGGCGGAGAATGTGGCGCCAGCGGTCATGACATCATCGACCAGAAGGATATCGCGGCCCTGGATGCGCGCGCCGCGCCTGGGATGGGGGGCGATGGCCCCCACCACATTGTCGAACCGCCCCCGCAGTCCGCGCCCGTCCTGGGTGCCGGTGTGGCGGGTGCGCACCAGCAGGTCCGGGCAATGCTCCAGCCCCGCGGCCTGCGCCAACCCGGCCGAGAGCAGCGCCGACTGGTTGTAGCGCCGCTTTGCCAGCCGCAGCCAGTGCAGGGGGATGGGTGCCACCAGCATGCCGGGGCGCAGCATGGGCCGGGCGGCGGCGTGCAGCCAGTGCCCGGCCGCCCGGGCATAGTCATGGCGGTCATAGTATTTCAGCCCCAGGACCACGGAGCGTGATTTGTCCCCATAGAGCATGGCCGCCCGCCCCTGTTCCCAGGGCCGGGCGATGCGCAGGCAGTCATCGCATTGCACGGGGATGTCATCGGCCGCACCGGGCAGGGGCAGGCCGCAACTGTCGCAGACCAGTCCATGGATGAAATTTGCCGCGCGCCAGCACTCGGGGCAAAGCGCGTGTTCGGTATCGGTCAGCGTGTCGCAGGTCAGGCACTGCGGCGGATAGATCGCGCGCAGCAGGCTTTGCAAAACCATCCCTCTCTCCTAGATACCGCTCAACACCGGAGCTGCCATGACCCAACCGCCCGAAATCGCCGATGCCGCCGCCCTGGCCCGCAACCGCCAGCGCGCCGAGGCGATGCCTTTCCTGCATGCGCAAGCCCGCGACGAGCTTCAGGAAAGACTCAGCGAGGTTAACAGAAGGTTTACGACCCCTGCGATCATCAGCGCTCTGGCCGCGCCATGGGTGGATTTCCTGCCCGGAGCGGTGCTGGTTGCCGATGATCCGGTTCTGGCACTGGAAGAGGGTGCCCATGATCTGGTGATCCACGCCATGGCGTTGCACTGGGCTGCCGATCCGGTGGGGCAACTCGTGCAGGCACGCCGGGCGCTGAAACCGGATGGCCTGTTTCTGGGGGTGCTGTTCGGTGGCCAGACGCTGGCCGAGTTGCGCGCGGCGCTGGCGCAGGCAGAATCCGAATTGACCGGAGGCCTGTCGCCGCGCGTGTTGCCCATGGCCGAAATCCGTGATCTGGGGGCTTTGCTGCAACGCGCGGGTTTTGCCCTGCCGGTGGCGGATTCGGTGACCCTGCGCGCGGATTACCGGGACCTGCGGCATCTGGCCACGGACCTGCGCGCCATGGGCGAGGGCAACGCCCTGGCCGGACGCCGCCGCCGCCCCGCGCCCCGCGCCCTCTTTGACCGGGCCGAGGCGCTGCTGCGCGCCCATCACGCAGCGCCGAACGGGCGGATACGGATCAGCTATGACCTGATCTTCCTGACCGGCTGGGCCCCGGACGCCAGCCAGCCGCGCCCGCTGCGCCCGGGTTCCGCCAGCACACGCCTGGCCGAGGTGCTTGGAACGCGGGAAACACCGCTTCCCAGGGGCGGCTTGATCCCGCGCAAAGATTGACCCCCGGGCAAAACCCTATATGTCACCTCTGACCCGGACGCAGCCGTAACCGAGGACCCTCTGCCATGCTTGATGCTCAGCCCAGCCAGACCGCCGCCCGTTGTCCCGTGCATATGGATCAGCCCGGCGAAGGCCGCCTGGCCCATGCCAACCCGGACCACCCGCCGGTTCCGCAGGCAAGGATCGGTGTGCTGCTGGCCAATCTGGGCACCCCGGACAATTACGACTACTGGTCCATGCGCCGCTATCTGAACGAGTTCCTGTCCGACCGGCGGGTGATCGATTATTCGCCGTTTCTGTGGCAACCCCTGCTGCAACTGGTGATCCTGTCCAAGCGGCCCTTCACCAGCGGGGCGAATTACAAATCCATCTGGAACCATGACAAGGGCGAAAGCCCGCTGATGACCATCACCAAGGACCAGACCGCCAAGCTGGCCGAAACCATTGGCGCGCGCTTTGGCGACAATGTGATGGTGGATTTCTGCATGCGCTACGGCAATCCCTCGACCAAGTCGAAGGTCGCGGAAATGGTCAAGGCTGGGTGCGAGAAGATCCTGTTCTTCCCGCTTTACCCGCAATATGCGGGCGCGACCTCAGCCACCGCCTGCGACCAGTTCTTCCGCGCCTTGATGGAACAGAAATGGCAGCCCGCCGCGCGCACCGTTGCGCCCTATTTCGACCATCCGGATTACATCGATTCACTGGCGCAATCGGTGCAGAGTGCCTATGACGCCATGGACGAAAAGCCCGAGGTGCTGGTGGCCAGCTACCACGGGATGCCCAAGCGTTACCTGCTGGAAGGTGACCCCTATCACTGCCAGTGCCAGAAGACGACGCGCCTGCTGCGCGAGAAACTGGGCTGGGAGAAGGACAAGATCCAGACCACGTTCCAGTCGGTCTTTGGCTCCGAGGAATGGTTGCGGCCCTATACCGTGGACCATGTGGCCGATCTGGCCAAGCAGGGGGTGAAGCGGCTGGCGGTGGTGGCGCCGGCCTTTTCCGCCGATTGCATCGAGACGCTGGAAGAGATCAACGAAGAGATCAAGGAAAGCTTCGAGGAGGCAGGCGGCGAGCATTTCACCTATATTCCCTGCCTGAACGACGATGACGCCCATATCGCCGCGCTGACCAAAGTGATCGAGAGCAATCTGGCGGGCTGGACCGACTAACCTCGTCCTGCCGGGGGGCGCTTGTGGGTGGTGTGGAAGCGCCCTCGGGCCGCGCCCACCCACCCACCCTGCGCGCCCCGAGGGCGCTGCCCGGCGCGGGGCGCGCCGGGCTGGGCTTTTCTGGCAGGTGCTGCGCCTTCAGGCGCCGTAGCGCGCGGTGAAATTCGCCAGTATCCGGCCTGAGGCTTCGGTCATGACATCGCGGCAGGCGGCGGTCAGCGCCTCGGCCTGATCGGGGGGGAAATAGCCCTTGTCGCGGTAGATGCGGATACGCAGGGCGAAGCTTTGTCCGTCGGCTTCGGGGTGGAATTGCGTTGCATAGACGTTCTGGCCGTGGCGGATCATCTGAAAGGGGCAGCGCGGCCCCTCCAGCAGATGCACGCAGCCCTCTGGCAGATCATCCAGTGCCTCCTTGTGGCCGACCAGAATATCGAAGCGGTCGGGCAGATCGGCCAGCAGCGGGTCGGCGGCGCCCTGCGGGGTCCGGGTGGCGGTGGTGGGGCTGACGGGTTCACCATAAAGCGCCTTGGTCACCGGGGCGCCCAGGTGGTGGCCCAGGATGCCGATACCGTAGCAGCAGCCCATGAAGGGAAAATCCCGCGCCGTGATCTCGGGCATGAGCGAGAGGATCGCAGCCTCGATCCGCGCCTCGGTAGGGTTGCGGGCCTCGGGCGGGTCGCTCACGCAGCCGGGGCCGCCGCCGACGATCACGCCGGCGTAATCGTCCAGCGACAGGTCGACCGGCAGGGGCTCCTGATCCAGGCGGATGCGATGCACCTGGCCGCGATCCAGCCGCCCGCGGCGCAGGAAGGCGGTGAATTCCTCATCCGCGGCCTCAACCTCGGGGCGCAGTTGCAGGATCAGAAAAGGCTTCATGGCAGCATGTTCCAGGACAGGTCACAGTGCTTGTAACCGCCCCTCTGGTCCAAGGACAAGGCAACACCCGGTCTTGCGTGGATAATCTCTGTCCATGGGGACCTTGCGCTTTCCGAATCCGCTTGCCATGTCGTATGGTGAGCGGCAGGCGGATTTGAGCCGGGTATATTTGATGACGAACACGGGACTTCAGCGAACCAGCTTCGTGCTGCTTCTGGCGCTCATGATCTATGTCGCGGCATTCGGAGGCTGAGGACGTGGCAAGGCGGTTCGGCGGAAAATACAGCCCCGGCAGCAAGCGGGTGCCAGACTTGCCCCTCCGGGTGCATCCGGCCGGTGCGCGGGTCAACCTGCTGTTCGTGGTGCCGTTCATCTTTGCAATCCGCGCCTTCCTGCAGGATCCGGCCGGGCTGGTTCTGAACCTCGGGGTTTTTGCGCTGCTGATGCTGGCCGCCTGGCTGACCCGTGAGGGGGTGCTGGCGCAGCACGCCTATGACGCGCGCGAGGCTGCCCGCCGCCCCGCCTTTCCGCGCAAGATTGCGGGGTCGGTGCTGACGGGGGTGGCGCTGGGGCTGGCGTCTCTGGGCGCGGGGCCGGGTGCGGCGGTGCTGCTGGGCGCATTGGGGGCGGTGCTGCATCTGGGTGCCTTTGGTCCTGATCCGCTGCGCGACAAGGGGATGGACGGTGTGGACGGATTCCAGACCGACCGCGCCCTGCGCGCCACCGCCGAGGCTGAAAAGCACCTCAAGGACATGGCCGAGGCCATCCGCCGCAGCGGCGACCGCGCGCTGGTGGACCGGGTGGCCAGCTTCAGCGCCAATGCCCGCGCCCTGTTCCGCGCGGTCGAGGATGACCCCCGCCGGCTAAGCGCGGCGCGCCGATATCTGGGCGTCTATCTGACCGGCGCGCGCGATGCCACGGCCAAGTTTGCGGACCTCTATGCCCGCACCCGCGATGATACCGCCCGGCGTGAATACGCGGCGCTGCTGGATGACATGGAAGGGCGCTTTGCCCTGCGCCGCGAAACCCTGCTCGGCGATGACCGCCAGGCGCTGGATATCGAAATGGAGGTTCTGCGTGAGCGGCTGGCCCGCGAAGGGCTGCGCACCGACGCGGCCGCGCGACAGACCACCTGACAACCATGCGGCGCGGGCAAGCCCCCGGCGCCGCGACGAAGGGAGCCAAGAATGACCGACACCGTGCGCCAGAAGGCGATGGAGATCACGCCCGAGGTTCAGACCCTGGCGGACAAGGCCCTGCCCGAACCCCAGGGAGATCTGCTGACCCTGGACCAGGCCCCCGCCGACAAGGCCGAGGCGATCCGCACCCGGCTGGCCGAAATCGACATCACCGATACCGGCTCGATCATCGGGTTCGGCGCCGGCGCGCAGCTAGAATTGCAACAGATCAGCCAGTCCATGCTGACCGATGTGAAGAACAAGGATCTGGGTCCGGCAGGCGACACGCTGCGGGAAATGGTCACCACCATTCGCGGGTTTTCGGTCACCGAACTGGACACGCGGCGCCAGCGGAGCTGGTGGGAACGCCTGACCGGGCGCGCCACGCCAATGGCGAATTTCATGGCCAGATATGAAACCGTGCAGGACCAGATTGACCGGATCACCGAAGCTTTGCTGGGCCATGAAACGCGCCTGTTGAAAGATATCAAGGCGCTTGATCTGCTTTATGACAAGACGCTGGAATTCTATGACGAGCTGGCGCTGTATATTGCCGCGGGCGATACCCAGTTGCAAAAGCTGGATGCCGAGACGATCCCTGCCAAACAGGCCGAGGTTGATGCCGCGTCTGAGGCGGACAAGGTGATGATGGCGCAGGAGCTGCGCGACCTGCGCGCCGCCCGCGATGATCTGGAGCGCCGGGTGCATGACCTGAAGCTGACACGGCAGGTGACCATGCAGTCGCTGCCGTCGATCCGGCTGGTGCAGGAGAACGACAAGGCTCTGATCACGCGGATCAATTCGACGCTGGTGAACACGGTCCCCCTGTGGGAAACGCAGCTTGCGCAGGCGCTGACCATCCAGCGGTCGAAAGAGGCCGCCCAGGCCGTGCGAGAGGCGGGTGATCTGACCAATGAGCTTCTGACCCGCAACGCCGAAAACCTGCGCGAGGCCAACCGGACCGTGCGTGAGGAGGTTGAGCGCGGGGTTTTCGATATCGAGGCTGTCAAGGAGGCGAATGCCACCCTGATCGCCACGATCGAGGACAGCCTGCAGATCGCCGATGAAGGGCGCAGCCGCCGTGTTGCCGCCGCCGAGGAACTGACCCGGATGGAATCCGAATTGCGCGAGTCGCTGGCTTCGGCCAAGGCGCGGGCCTCGGGCGACGGGGCTGCGGCCCAGGCAGGCGGCTGACCATGCGGCGGGCGGCCCGGTTTCGTCACGTCTCGGCAGGGCTGGTCCCCCTTGCCTCGGCGGTGTTGCTGGCCGGGTGCGAACTGGCCCTGGTGCCTGAAGCCGACACACCGGCGCCTGCCGAAAGCCCCGCCCCGCCACCGGCGCCGGAACAGCAAGCAGCCACGCCTTCGGCCCCTGATGACACGGTGGCGCGCTACTTTGCCGGGATCGAAGCCCGCCGGATCTCGGAGGGGTTGCTGCGCACCGATGTCACCGCCGATGATGTGCCCTTCACGGCCAGGGATGTGGCCGAAAACTTTGTCCGCATCGCGCTTTACAATGAATATGTCATGGTCGATGGCCGTCCGGTGTCACGCGCCACGCCCGCAGCGCTGAGGCGCTGGCAGGCGCCGGTGCGCATGCGGTTGGAGTTCGGTGAGTCGGTGCCCCCGTCACAACGCCAGCAGGACCGGAGTGAGGTGGCAGCCTATGCCGCGCGGCTGGGTCGGCTGACCGGGCATCCGGTCAGCCTTGCGCAGGGGGACGGCAATTTCCACGTCCTGGTTCTGTCCGAGGCCGAGCGCCGCGCCATCGGCCCGCGCCTGCGCGATCTGGTCCCGGGCATTGATGATGACACCATGCGCATTGTCACTGGTATGCCGCTGAGCACCTTTTGCATGGTCATCGCCTTTTCCCGCCATGGTGGCCAGGTCTATACCGATGCCGTGGCGATCATCCGGGCCGAGCTGCAGGAGCGCACCCGCCGCGCCTGTTTCCATGAGGAACTCGCCCAGGGCCTGGGCCTGCCCAATGACAGCGTGCAGGCCCGTCCGTCGCTGTTCAATGACGCCGCCGAATTTGCCGTGCTGACCCCGCATGATGAATTGCTGCTGCAGATCCTCTATGACCGGCGCCTGCGCCCCGGCATGCGCGAGGCCCAGGCCCGCCCCATCGTCACCCGCATCGTGGCCGAGTTGATGGGCGCCGAGAGTTAGGCGATACTGCGCCCCAGCCGACCCAACCGCGCCGCAAACCACAGGAGCCGTACATGGTCTTCAACTTCCTCAAGGGTCAGTTCATCGATGTCATCGAATGGACCGACGATACGCGCAACACCATGGTCTATCGGTTCGAGCGCTATGGCAATGAAATCAAGTATGGCGCCAAGCTGACCGTGCGCGAAGGCCAGGTGGCCGTGTTCGTCCACGAAGGGCAACTGGCCGATGTCTTCACGCCCGGGCTCTATGAGCTTGAAACCAACAACATGCCGATCCTGACCACGCTTCAGCATTGGAGCCACGGGTTCAACTCGCCCTTCAAGTCGGAAATCTATTTCGTCAACACCCGCCGCTTTGGCGGCATGAAATGGGGCACCCAGAATCCGATCATGCTGCGTGACCCGGAATTCGGCCCCATCCGGCTGCGCGCCTTCGGCTCCTATGCGGTGCGGGTGTCCGAGGCATCGGTATTCCTGCGCGAGATCGTGGGCACGGATGGCGATTTCACCCAGGACAAGGTCTCGGGCCAGATCCGCAATATCGTGGTGCAGAAGGTCAGCCGCGTGCTGGCGGGCAGCGGCATCCCGGCGCTGGACATGGCCGCGAATACCAAGGATCTGGGCGATATGGTCCGCAAGGGCATCGACCCCACGCTGGATGAATACGGCCTGGATCTGGTGGAGTTCTATATCGAGAACATCTCGCTGCCGACCGAGGTTGAAAAGGTGCTGGACCAGCGCACCAGCATGGGGATCGTGGGCGATCTGGGCAAGTATCAGCAGTTTTCCGCCGCACAGGCCATGCAAAAAGCCGCCGAGGGCGGGGGCGAAAGCGGCATGGGTGCGGGCCTTGGCGCCGGGATGGGCATGGGCATGGGCATGGCGATGGCCCAGAACATGGGCCAGGCCGCCGCCGGGGGGCAGCAACCACCCGCCCAGGGTGCCGCCACACCCCCGCCGCCGCCACCACCGCCGCAGGCCACGGTCTGGCATGTGGCGGAAAACGGCCAGACCAAGGGGCCCTTTGATGCGAGCACCCTTTCGCAGATGATCCCCCAGGGCAGCTTCAGCCGCGATACGCTGGTCTGGTCACCGGGTCAGGACGGCTGGCAGAAGGCGGGCGAGGTTCCGGAACTGCAGCGGCTTTTCGCCGCCACGCCCCCGCCGCCACCACCGCCTGCGGGATGATTGGCAGCGCTGCCCTGCCGGGGCGGCGCCTTTTGCACCCAAAGACTTGCGCATGGCGCCCCTGCGCTCCAGCACGGATACCTCATGGCCACCACCGAACTTGAACACCGATTCCCCTGCGGCCAGTGCGGCGCCTCCTTGCGCTATGCGCCGGGGCAGCAAAGCCTGACCTGCGAATATTGCGGCCATGCGCAGGACATCCCCCAGCTGGATGACGAAACCCGCGTCAAGACCCTGCAATCACTGGACTATCATGACGCCGTGGCGCAGGCGCTGCCGCCATCTGAGTTTGAGGAAACGCAGGTTCTGAACTGCGGCAGTTGCGGCGCGCAGGTGGAGTTCGAACCCGATATCCATTCCGCCGAATGCCCTTTCTGCGCCGCACCCGTGGTCACCGACACCGGCACCAACCGCCATATCAAGCCGCAGGCGGTGATCCCCTTTGCGCTTTCGGAACGTGAGGCCCATGACAAGATGCGCGCCTGGCTGAAGGGGCGCTGGTTCGCCCCCAACGGGTTGCGCAAATATGCCCGTTCCGATGGCAGCCTCAGCGGGCTTTATGTGCCCTACTGGTCCTTCGATGCGCATACGCGGTCCAGCTATACCGGCCAGCGGGGCACCTATTACTATGTCACCGTGCGCGGCGCCAAGGGCAAGACCCAGCGCCAGCGGCGCGTGCGCTGGAGCCCGGCCTCGGGCACGGTGGCGCGGCAATTCTACGATGTACTGGTCATGGCCTCGGGCAGCCTGCCGCGGCCCATGGTGCGGCGGCTGGAACCCTGGACCCTGTCCGAGCTGGAGCTTTACAGCCCCCGATACCTCTCGGGCTTCCGGGCCGAGGCCTATTCCGTGGAGCTGCCCGAAGGCTTCAGGATTGGCCAGGAGCGGATGGACGAGGTCATCCGCAACGACATCCGCCGCGATATCGGCGGGGATGAGCAGCGCATCAGTGCCGTCAACACCAGCTATGCCGATGAACGCTTCAAGCATCTGCTGCTGCCGATCTGGATGGCCGCCTATCGCTACCGGGGCAAGAGTTACCGGTTCATCGTCAATGGCCAGACCGGGCGGGTGCAGGGGGAACGGCCCTGGTCGGTGTGGAAGATCGCGGGCGCAGCACTGTTAGCGATAGCATTCGTCGCGCTGGCGGCGTATATCGCCGAAATGGGGGGCTGATCGGGGGGGAAGCGGATGATCCTGTGTTGCGGCGAGGCGCTGATCGACATGCTGCCACGCGAAACCGCCGAAGGTGCGCCTGCCTTCGCGCCTGTTCCCGGTGGCGCGGTGTTCAACACGGCCATTGCCCTGGGGCGGCTGGGGGCGCAGGCGGGGTTTCTGGGCGGGCTCTCGCGCGATCTGTTCGGCCAGATGCTGCAGGACGCGCTGAGCGCCGCCCGTGTGGACAGCCGGCTAGCGCCGCGCCTGGACCGGCCCACCACGCTGGCCTTTGTCACCCTGACGGGCGGGCAGGCGCGCTATGCGTTCTATGATGAAAACACCGCCCTGCGGATGCTGCAACCGCAGGACCTGCCGGTTCTGCCGGATGCGGTGGGTGCGCTGTTCCTTGGCGGGATCAGCCTGGTGGGTGGCCCTTGCAGCGTGGCCTATCAGGCCCTGCTGGAGCGTGAGGCCGAGACCCGCGTGACCATGATCGACCCCAATATCCGCCCCGGCTTTATCCGTGATGAAGCGGCCTATCGCGCGCGGCTGGACGCGATGATGGCGCGATGCGATATCGTGAAGCTCTCGGATGAAGACCTGCGCTGGCTGCTGGGGCCCGGCGATATCGCGGAACTGGCGCCGCGGATCCTGGCGCGGGGCAGCAAGCTGGTCATCATCACCGCAGGGGCCAATGGCGCGCGCGCATGGACCGCCACGCACTGCGTGCAGGTGCCCGCCGTTGGTGCCACGGTGGTCGATACCGTGGGCGCGGGCGACACGTTCAACGCCGGTGTACTGGCCGCGCTGGACCGGGCAGGGGCGCTGGACAAGACCGTGCTGGCCAAGCTGCCCGCAGACACTATCACCGAGGCGCTGCAGCTGGGCGCGGCCGCTGCAGCTGTCACGGTTTCCCGCCCCGGTGCCAATCCGCCCTGGCGGCGTGAGCTGGAGTTTTAGCCATGCGCGCGCTTTTGCAACGGGTGTCCGAGGCCCGCGTTTCGGTCGGGGGCGAGGTTATCGGTGAGATCGGGCCGGGGCTGATGATCCTGGTCTGCGCCATGCAGGGTGACACCGAGGCATCTGCCGAAGCCCTGGCCGCAAAGACCGCAAAACTGCGCATTTTCCGCGATGACGCCGGCAAGATGAACCGATCGCTGCTGGATACGGGCGCTGCGGCGCTGGTGGTCAGCCAGTTCACCCTGGCCGCCGATACCTCCCGCGGAAACCGGCCCGGCTTCTCTGCCGCCGCGCCCCCGGATGAAGGCGAAAGGCTCTATGCCCATTTCTGCGACTGCCTTCGCGCGCAGGGTATCGCTGTTGCCACGGGTGCCTTTGGGGCGGATATGGATGTCGCGCTCATCAATCAGGGGCCGGTGACGGTCTGGCTGGAAAGCCCCGGCTGAGCGCTGCGCGTTTCCCCGCTTGCCAGAGCTTGCGCTTTGCGACAGGCTGCGCCCTGTTCCGGGCAGGTCTGGCCCGGCTTTCCATTTGCAGGGATCCTCGATGAACAAGCTGATTTCCGCCACCGCAATTGCCGCTTTCCTCTCCGTGCCCGCTGCTGCCGATCCGTTTATGGCGGCGCTGGAAACCGCGCTGGAAGCCTATCAGGACGGTGACCTGCAATATGCCGAGGATGAGCTGGCCGAGGCGCAGCGCATCCTTGCCGAGATGAAGGCGCAGGGGCTGGCCGCATTCCTGCCCGACCCGCCCGAGGGTTGGAGCCGCGAGATCGACACCGATGCCGCCGCGGGCATGATGGGCTTCATGGGCGGGGGCGTGATGGCCAAGGCGACCTACAGCGGGCCTTCGGACAGTTTCGAGCTGACGCTGATGGCCGATAACCCGATGGTCGCACAACTGGCCATGATGCTGGGCAACAGCGCCATGATCGCGCAGATGGGCGGGCAGTTGGAGCGCATCAACCGCACCCGGTTCCTGCGCGAGGATCGCAGCCTGCGCGCCATCATCGGCAACCGTATCCTGGTCACTGCCGAAGGCGCGGATTCTGATGTGATGATCCCGGTGCTTGAAGGCATGGATTTCCGCGCCATGGAGTCTTTTGGCGGCTGAAGCGTCGCCTAACAGATTGCAGCGCTGTCACAATCACCCCATATATCCGACGAACGGACCCTTTGGCATGCGGAACTTGTGATGAACGGATACGTCAAGACAGCGATGTTGATGGCCGCCATGACGGCCCTCTTCATGGGCGTCGGATATGTCATCGGCGGCGGCGGCGGGCTGGTGATCGCGCTGGCGATTGCCGCGGGGATGAACGCCTGGGCCTATTGGAACTCGGACAAGGCGGTTCTGCGCATGTACAAGGCGCAGGAATGTGGCCCGCAGGTCGCGCCCGAGTTGCTGCGCATGGTTCACCGGCTGGCCGCCGATGCCGACATGCCGCCGCCGCGGGTCTATGTGATCGACAATGACCAGCCGAACGCCTTTGCCACCGGGCGCAACCCGGAGAACGCTGCCGTTGCGGCCACCACAGGGCTGATGCGGCGCATGTCGCAGGAAGAAATCGCCGCCGTCATGGCGCATGAGTTGGCGCATATCCGCAACTATGACACGCTGATCATGACCATCACCGCGACCTTTGCGGGCGCGATCTCGATGCTGGCGAATTTCGCCTTCTTCTTTCGGGGCGGGCGCAACCAGGGCGTGGGGGGCGCGATTGCGCTGATCCTGGTGATGATCCTGGCGCCTTTGGCGGCGGCGCTGGTGCAGATGGCGATTTCACGCTCGCGCGAGTATGAGGCCGACCGCGTGGGCGCCGAGATCTGCGGCAACCCGCTGTGGCTGGCCTCGGCACTGGAAAAGATACAAGGCTTTGCCAGCCGGATTGACAATGATGAGGCCGAACGCAACCCGGCGACCGCGCATATGTTCATCATCAACCCGCTGCATGTGCACAAGCGCGACAAGCTGTTTTCCACCCATCCCAGCACGCATAACCGTATCGCCGCGCTGGAGAAGCTGGCCGCCCAGCAGGGCGCGCGGTTCAGCGGCGGTGGGGTGGCCCGCGGCCCCTGGGCCTGAACGCCACCGAAGCCCGCCGCGCATGCGGCGGGCAGCAGGCTTGACCCTGCGGCATTGCGCCGCCATACCCCGCGCGCGGACGACGCAGGCAGGCATTTGGGGGGCAGCATGAAATCCGGATCGCTCAGATCAGGGGTTCAGGGGCGGAACTTTTATGGCCGGGTTAAGGGCAAGACCCTGAAACCCGCACAGCAACGCTACATCGATGAAGACCTCTCCAAGCTGCAGATCCCGCGCGTCACGGTCGGGTCCAACCCTGAGCGAGCGCCAATAGACCCGAAAGACCTGTTCGGGGACGGCCGTCCGCTTTGGCTGGAAGTTGGATTTGGCGGCGGGGAACATATGGTGCATCAGGCGCAGGCCAACCCCGGCGTCGGCATTATCGGCTGTGAGCCGTTCCTCAACGGGGTTGCCATGGCGCTTGGCAAGATCCGGCGCGCGGGGGTTGGGAATATCCGCTTGCATGCCGGGGATGCGCGCGATCTGTTCGATGTGTTGCCGGATGCCTGTCTGGACCGTGCCTTCTTGCTGTATCCGGACCCCTGGCCAAAGGCGCGCCATCATCGGCGCCGGTTCGTGACGCCTGAACATCTGCGCCCGCTGGCGCGGGTCCTGGCGCCGGGGGCGGTGTTTCGCGTGGCAACCGACATCCCCGACTATGTGCGCCAGACCCTGGAAGAAGTGCCTGAGGCCGGGTTTGAGTGTCTGGACCATGACCTGCACAGCCCCTGGTCCGACTGGCACACAACCCGGTATGAGGCCAAGGCCCTGCGCGAAGGGCGGCAGCCGCATTATCTGACTTTCCTGCGCAAATCCCATGATGCCGCATGAAAAACGGCCCCAGCGGGGCCGTCATGCAATCTGGTTGGCCAAGGCACAGCGCAGGCAGATTTGGTCCTGCGCTGCTGACAGTCTGGTCAGTCGCCCGGCAGTGGCTCAGGCTCTGGTGCGGTGAATTCTTCGATCACCTGCGGGGTTTCAGTGGGCTGATTGGGCGATCCCACGGTGGTGCCATCGGCTGGTATGCCATCCGTGCTTTCGCTCACCGAAGCGGGCTCTGCATCCTCGGCTGTCGGTTCAGTAACCATGGTCCGGGTCAGCATCCAGAACAGCAGGCCACCGGCCACCAGAAGTGCCAGAATGATCCCGACCAGAGGGCCACGGTGTTGCTTCGCCTGCTTCTTCAGGTTCGTGTCAGGAGCGGTCATGTCGCTTCCTCCTTTCTTCGGTCAACGCTTATGGGCGCTGACAGTCGCGGGGCACGGGGCGCCCGCGATGTGTGGTGGTTCATGAAGAAAACCCACAGGTCGGAACTTGGTTCCGAAATCCGCGTGCGCTGCGGTGAAAACGCTGGATATCAGCGGCGCAGCGCTCGCAGGCAAAGCGCTATCGCCACACCGACCCCGGCGGCAAGCGCAAGCGTCTGGGCGGGGTGCTCACGCGCTTGCATGCTGGTGACGCGCGCAGCCTGTGTCGCCATGTCCGAGGCTGCCCTTGCCCCGTTGCGCCCCCCGGCCGCAGCCTTTCTGGCGGCGTTGCGGGTGACCTTTGACGCCTTTGCCAGGCTGGGACGTTCACGCGCGGCGGCATCGAGCGTCTGCGTCAGGCTGTCGATGGTGCCGCGCAGGCCGTCAAGCTGAGCGCTGATCGCCTTGAGCGCAGGGCCTCCGGCCCCGTCGCTTTCGGACGTGAACCGGCCATTGGCGTCGCGCGGCAATTCATCAGTGGTTCCGGGCATGGCGGGCCTCCATCTTGTGCAGGGTTGCGAATGGCGTGGTCAGACCTTCGAAAGCCAGTCATTGACCTGCGCTTCGGCCTCATTGCGTGCGATGCCGTATTTCTCCTGGATCTTGCCGATCAGCTTGTCACGATCACCGGCAATCTGATCCACCTCATCATCGGTCAGTTTACCCCATTGCGAACGCGCCTCACCCTTGATCTGCGTCCACTTGCCCTTGATCACATCGGTATTCATCTTGCACCTCCAGTATTGGTCAGGGTCTGAAAGGCAAATGATCTGGGCCGCGCCTTGGTTCCGGTTACGTCGGGTCAGGGGTGCCCGGGCATTCAGGGCCCGAGCGGCGGACGCACTGCAGGGATTGCAAAAGGATTACGCCGGAAGCTGGTCCGAAACACCGGCCAAACCCTGATCCGAAGCCGCCTCGCCCGCCTGTGGGCGCGCAGACCGAAAGGCCAGCCGCGCAACCGTGCCACCGGAGGGATGGGACGCCATCGTCAGTTCACCATCGAGCATGGTGGCGAATTGCTGCGAAATGGTCAGGCCCAGGCTGTCAGACGTGGCCAGCGCGAAATCCGTCGGCAGCCCCGCGCCGTCATCGCGCAGCTCCAGCGCGGCCGGGGTGGTGCCTTCTTCATCTGCCGGACCCACCTCCAACGTGGCGGTAACCCGGAGGGGGGCTGCGCCTTCGGCCCCGTGCTCCACCGCGTTCATCAGCAATTCGCTGGCGATCAGCCCCAGCGGAATCGCGGCGTCATGGCTGACCTGCAGCGGGTCCATGCGACACTCCAGGGTGACCTTGCGGGTTTCGGTCGCCACCTCCAGCGTGTCGGCCAGCACGGCGTGCAGATACTCGGCCGCGTCCAGCGCCTGCATCTCCGGTGCATGCAATCGCCGCTGCAGGCGCGAAATCACGCTGATGCGCGATTGCGATGCGCCAAGGGCGCGCTTGGCTTCGGGGTCGGAAGTATCGGCGGCCTGCAGGCGCAGAAGCGCGGCCACCGTGGCCAGATTGTTCGAAATGCGATGCTGCAGTTCGGAAAACATCAACTCGCGCGCGCGGGCTTGCTGGGCGGCATCTTCGCGCGCTGTGGCCAGTGCCCGCAAGGCCCAGACCGCGGCGGTGATGAACAGCACATCAGTGCCCACGATCAGCACATAGAACCCCAGCGCCAGCAACGCCCCCGAGGGCAGCGCAAACGTGCCCTGCGGCTCAATGAACCAAAACCAGGAAATCAGCCCGCAGGCCACCGCAACCACGATCCCGCAGCGGATGGAGGCAAAGATGAGCGACAGCATGACCGCGGGAAAGAAGGTCAGAAACGGAAAGCCCGGCGGCAGGATACCATCAACAAGCAACCTCAGCGCGGTCGAGGCAGCGATGGCCAGCGCGCCGAATGCCACCTCATGGCGCAGGCTGCGCTGGGTCAGCAAGACCTCGCTCAACGCATTCAGCAAGCGGTTTATGAGGCGATGATTGCCGAAGGTCGCGGTTGAATTGGGTTTCACCCGGTAATGTCCTCGATCAATTTCCTGGTGATCCCGGCAAGGTTGCGTATAGGGAAAATCATGCAAGGACAAGCTTGCCACCCTTAAACTGGCCCGGATCGGCGGAAAGATGCAAGTCTGATGCGCAGTTTCTGCCCCGTGGTCATGCAAAGGGTATGGTGGCGGCATGTCATCCCGCCTCAGGCCTGTGCACAGGGGCGGGCGCGCATCTGGGATGTTTCCGGGATGAGCTGGTGACATGGCGCAACTGGCTGGGTGATACCGTCTGCGCCGATCTGGTGGCGCTGTGCCAGTTCCCGCCCGGTCCTGCATCAAGCCGGGTGGGATTCGCGCCGGGGCTGATGCGGGCGGGGTGGCACTGGTCCTGATCCCGGGCTGGGCCACCGCCCCGGTTTTCGGCGCGGCTCAGCCCTGTGCGGTGATCTGGCGCTGTTCGCCCAGGCCTGCGATCCCCAGCCGCATGGTCTGGCCTGGTTTCAGAAACACAGGCGGCTTCTGGCCCATGCCCACGCCTGGAGGCGTGCCGGTGGCGATCACATCGCCGGGCTGCAGGGACATGAACTGCGAGATATAGGCCACCAGATGCGCCACACCAAAGATCATGGTGCCGCTGGAGCCATCCTGCCGACGCTGCCCGTCCACATCCAGCCACATGTGCAGCGCCTGCGGGTCGGGGATTTCATCGCGGGTGACCAGCCAGGGGCCGATGGGGCCAAAGGTGTCGGCGGATTTGCCCTTCACCCATTGCCCTTCACGCTCCATCTGGAAGGCGCGTTCGGACAGGTCATTGACCACGCAATAGCCCGCCACGTGATCCAGCGCTTCGGCTTCCGAAAGATAGCGCGCCTCGGTCCCGATGATGACGCCCAGTTCGACCTCCCAGTCGGTCTTGGTGGCGCCGCGCGGGATCAGAACGGTATCATTCGGCCCGCAGATGGCGCTGGTGGCCTTCATGAACAGGATCGGTTCGGACGGGATCGGCGCCCCGGCCTCGGCCGCGTGGTCCGAGAAATTCAGCCCCACGCAGACGAATTTCCCCACATTGCCCACACAGGGGCCGATGCGCGTGGCAGGGTCAACCACCGGCAGATCGGCGCCCTGCACGCGGGCGGCCAGATCGGCCAGCGCCGCATCGGACAGCACTGGCCCCGCGATATCCGGGATCAGGGATGACAGGTCGCGCAACTGGCCCTGGTTGTCCAGCAGCGCGGGGCACTCCTGTCCGGGTTCTCCGACGCGCAGAAGTTTCATGCGATCTGTCCTTTCCGTTCATATGCCGCGCCCCGGTTGACGCGCAGGACTGCCATAGCATGGAGACGGGACAGGCAGAAGCCGCTCCCGCGCCGATCAGCGTTCGCGAAAGGCGCGGTTGAAATAGTCCATCAGCGGCTGGGTCAGGTATCGGATCGGTGTGCGGTCGCCGGTGCGGATAAAGGCATCGACCGGCATGCCTGGGACGATCCGCACCCCCTCCAGAAGGTCGATCTGATCGGGCGATATATCGACCTCGGCCAGGTAAAACATCTGCCCGGTGCTGGGGTTTTCGAACACATCGGGCGAGACGCGCCGCACGAACCCTTCGATCGGCGGGATCGTGCGCTGGTCCAGTGCTGCAAATTGCAGCGATACGTCCTGGCCCACATAGACCTCATCGACATGGAGGGGGTCAACCTGGGCATGGATCACCAGCGGGCGATCCTGCGGCACGATATACATGATCGGCTCGGCGGGCTGTGTCACGGCCATTGGGCCGAACACCTTCTGGTCATAGATCACGCCACCCACCGGCGCGCGGATATCCAGCCGGCTGAGCCGGTCCAGCACAGCGCGGCGGCGTTCCAGAAGCTCGTTCTCGCGCACTTCAAGCTCGCGGATTTCGGCGATGGCCTGTTCGCGCCGCTCAATCTGCATGCGCAGGATTTCCATGTCGATTTCGACCATCCGGCCCGCCAGTTCGGCCGATTTCGCCTCCAGCTCACCCAGCTGCCCGGCCAACGCGGCGGCATCGCGGCGCATGGCCTGCAGCCGCGGGGTTTCGGACAGTCCCCGTTCCACCAGCGAGGTCAGCGCGGCCAGCTCGGTCTCGATGATCTCGATCTGCTGATCCATGGCTTCATGCTGGGCGCGCACACCCGTGCGCTGCTGCTCGGTCTGCCGCTGGCGGTTCTGCAGCTGTTCGATCTGTTTGAGCATGGTTTCACGCCGGGCCTCGAACAGCTGGACATTGCCCTGCCAGGCCTCGGCGATGCGGCGATCGTCGGCGCGGGCGTCCTCCAGCGGCGGCGGCGCGCGCATCTCCTCGGCGCCGTCACGCTCGGCCTCCAGGCGGATGCGGCGCGATTGCAGGCCGAAGAGCTCACCCTCGAGGATGGAAAGCTCGGTGCGCAGGAACGTATCATCGAGGCGCAGCAACAGATCACCCTGGGCGACGGTCTGCCCTTCGCGCACGTTCAGTTCCGAAACGATCCCCCCGTCCAGATGCTGAACGATCTGGCGGTTTTCCAGCAGCGCCACCGTTCCCGAGGCGGTCACCGCCCCCGAGATGAAGGTAAAGAAGGACCAGTAGCCAAAGCCTCCCAACAAGAGCACGATCCCCACTGCGCCCACCAACATGGGAAAGCGCACCGAAAGCCCCCCCCCAGACATGCCGCCGGGGGCCTGTTCCGCGCTGGCGCTCATGCCTTGCCTCCGCTCTGGCGGGGTACCGCCGGAGAGATCGTTCCTGCGGTGCGGCGGCCCGGTTCCAGAACCTGCGCCAGAACCTGATCGCGCGGGCCAAAGGCGCGGCTCTGGCCGTCTTCAAGCATAAGCAGCACATCGCATTCCGAAATCGCCGCGGGTCGATGGGCCATGATGACGACAGCCTTGCCTTCGGCCTTCAGCGACCGGATGGCGTGGTTCAGCGCTGCAGTGCCCGCGGCATCGAGGTTGGAATTCGGCTCATCCAGAACTACCACCACGGGATCGTTGTAGAGTGCGCGCGCCAGCGCAATCCGCTGCATCTGCCCGCCCGAAAGCCGACCGATTCCTTCGGGCAGGAAGGTATCATACCCGTCAGGAAACTTGAGGATCAGATCATGGGCATTGGCGGCCTTGGCCGCCTCGACGATCCTGTTCTTGTCGGCGTCGCTCTCCATCCGGGCGATGTTCTGGGCAACGGTGCCTTCAAGAAGCCCCACGGATTGGGGAACATAGCCCATGTATTTGCCCAGCACATCGGGCGGATACTGGTCCAGCGTCGCGCCATCGAGGCGCAACGTGCCGCTGACCGGCTGGATCAACCCGGTCAGAACCCGCGCCAGGGTGCTTTTTCCTGACCCGCTGACACCGATCACCCCCATGGCCTGGCCCGGGGTGACCTCGAAGGAAATGCCGTGCAGCAAGGGAATATTCTCACCGGGGGCCATGACGGTGATCTGTTCGGCCTTCAGATGGGCCTTGGGGCGTGGCAGGGGGGTGCGCTCGGCCTCGGGGGCGGTTTCGGACAGCAACTTGCCCAGCCCGTGCCAGCCGCGCTGCGCCGCCTGCACCAGCGGCCACTGGCCGATCCCCTGTTCGATGGGCGCCAGCGCGCGGCCCAGCAGGATGGACCCCGCGATCATCGCGCCGGGGGTAAGCTGGTTAAGAAGCACCAGATAGGCCCCCAGCCCCAGCATGGCCGATTGCAGGAACAGCCGCAGCGCCTTGGTAGAGGTGGTGAACACCCCGGTACGGTCACTGGCGGACACGGTCTGGTCCAGGGCCTGGCTCCGCATCTTCTGCCAGATCGCGCGCACCTCGGCGCCCATGCCCATGCTGCGGATGGTTTCGGCCTGCAACTGGACCTGATCGGCAAAACGGTCAGCGCGCTGCGTGCTGGCCTGCGCCTGCCCCACCGGCTGCCGGGTGAGGAACTGATGCGCCAGGGTCAGCAGGATCAGAACCGTGCCCCCCAGCAGCGCCAGAATTCCCAGCCACGGATGCAGCATGAAGATCACCGCGATGAACAGCGGCGTCCAGGGGATATCAAAAAAGGTCATCGGTGCGGGCGAGGTAAACAGCCGCTGGATGGATTCCAGATCGCGCAGGCCGGTCGCGCCACGCGGAGAGTCGCGGTCAGCGGACTGGCGCAGGGTGGCGTTGAAGGTCCGCCCGTCCAGCATGGCCTGAAACCGCGCGCCGGCCCGGGCGATCACGCGACCGCGCGCGTAATCAAAGACCGCCATCATGGCAAAAAGAAACCCTACCAGAACAGTCAGCGCCGTGAGCGTTTCCAGCGACCGGCTGCCCAGCACCCGGTCATAGATCTGCAGCATGTAGATGGGGCCGGTCAGCATCAAAAGGTTCACAAAGATGCTGAACAGGAACACTGAAAGGAACAGATGCGCGCTCTGGTTGCGGGCTTTGCGAAGTTCCGTCGTTCCGGTCATGCCTAATCTCATAATCGCCGCCACCAGGCATGTGCCTCGCGCTCAGCCATAATCACGCTTTAAAATATCACTGGGGCGCCCTGCCCAAGGCCCCATGGGCCCCGGGCAGGGTCTGCGTCGGATCACAGGATGAAGTCGCTTTCGAACAGTTCACCTGCCCGGACCACCTGAATTTCGATATCCGCGCTGCCGTTACCGTTCACGTCACCAAGGATCATCGATGTGTTGTTGCTGTCCGTCCAGAAGCGAAGTTCCGCCACACCGGAGCCCGAGAAACCGGCATTTCCGAGGAATACGAAACTGTCACCGTCGACGATGGCGTCGAGATCGATGATGTCCTTTCCGGATTCGAAGTTGTAGATCCGGTCGCGGACAGTGCCGCCGCCCACAGTCACATGCGCGTCATCAAGGAAACGGAACGTATCGTTGCCGTCGCCGCCGTACAGATGGGTGCGCCCTTCGTTACTTATCAGCGTGTTGTTGCCGTCGATACCGCGCAGGACATCTGTCTGGCCCGGAGCGACACCGCCAGCACTCAGCGTGTCGTTGCCCAGTCCGCCCCGCAACTCATTGGCCTCGCTGTTGCCGACTATGATGTTCCCTCCGTCGCCACCGAACACATTCTGGATATTGCTGATATTGTCGGTCAGGTTTTGGCCCGTAATGCTCCCTGTGCCGGTCTGCAAATTAACGATGACGAAGTTGGTGTTCCCAGCATAACTCAGCGTGTTCACGCCGCTGCCACCATCGATGGTGTTGGTGTTGTTCGTACCCACACCGCTGAAGAAGAAGTCATCGTCATCGCCGCCGATCATGGTGTCATTGCCGCCCGAGGCCGGGAAGAGGTTGTTCCCGTCATAGCCCTGGAAGAAGTCCGCCCGGTTGGTGGCATAAGTGGTGAAGTCATCATCCAGATTGGTGCCGCGCAGCTGGATACCCGGGCTGCCCGAGGTGAACGTATTGCCCGAGAGATCCACCCTCGCACTGGGCAGCGGTCCATAGGCATCGGGAAGCGCGCCGAAGCCCGGCCCGGTGACGAAGATCGAGTCATTGTTCGGTGCAGCGGCGGTGATGACGTTCCCGTTCACCTGCAGCCCCGTGTCAACGCCCGCACCATCGCCCGTGACGATCCCGATGATCCCCTGCACCAGCGTGTTGCCGGTGATGGCGACATTATCGACACCGCTTGCGCTGATCGCCGGATTGCCCAGGGATCCGGCGCCGATGGCACCGCTACGATCCACCAGGTTGCCCTCGACCGTGGCATCGTCGCCTTCGATCCGGATGGCAAAGGGCGTGGTGCCAGTATCGGCCGACTGCTCCAGTTTGTTGTTGCGGGCAACTGCTCCGGTCCCGGCCAGCGTCAGGACACCCTGACCCCCACCCGCGCCGGACGCGTTGATATCGAAATACAGCCCGTCGATGACCACATCATCGGCAGTCACCGTGATCTGACCTTCGATCACCGATTCCGGTCCCCGCGCGGAGGCAGCGGCGCCGGCGATGCCTTCATTGGCGCCCAGGATCGTGACCGATTTGTCGACCTCGACATCCCCGGTGAAGGTGCCGTCAGCCACCATGATGGTGTCACCATTGTCGGCGTAATCCACTGCGGCCTGGATCGACATGCCGTCCAGCACGATGAAGGTCCGTGCCCCGCCCTCGGTGTTGTCGATGGCCAGCACCTCGATGCTGGTCAGATCCAGCATGCGCCCGTCGATCTGGACTTCGCCGGTGCCGGTGTTTCCGTCAAAGGCGCTGGCATCCAGATCGCCCATGTCGAAGGCCGCACCGCCATTATCGCGCAGGATGACCGCATCGGTGCCGTCACCGCCATCGATGGTGTCATCCCCGGCAAGGCTGATGAACAGGTCATCCCCGTCACCGCCAACCAAGATGTCATCACCCTCGCCGCCGATAAGCACGTCATCGCCACCGTTGCCGACCAGAACGTCATTCCCGTCGGTCCCGGTGACCGTGTCAGCACCCTGGCTGCCCAGATACACCAGTTCCTGCCCGGCCGGCACGGCATTGCCGGTGCCGCCGATGTCGAACTCCACATCCCCGCTCAGGTTCTGCAGGTTGAAATCTGTATCCACATTGTCGAACAGGTTGTTGGTGATGGTGTCGATGGTTCCGGCGGTCGGCCCTCCCATGCCGATTCCGGTTCCGCTGTTGACGATGGTGTTGTTGTCCACCAGCGAATTGGAGATCGCATAGCTTTCAAGGCTGAGACCCGTCCCGGCGTTCTCGATCGTGTTGCCGGTGATAATGACATCAGCACCACCGCCGTTCGACCACACCGCCCGGCCCCATGCCGCACTGCTATACTTGTCACCGGCATCGAAGCTGCCATCCCCGCCAAAGAAGTTGTCGGTGATGCTCAGCGACCCGCTGGCCAGAACGTTGGTGAAGATGGCAATGTCATGCAGCCCACCGGTGCCCCCCCCGGCCACTTCGCTGACGAAGCGCGAGTTGGTGATCTCGTGCCCTGCCGCCGAGGTGACGGTGATCAGGTTCTGCGCGGGCCGCGGCAGGCCTGCGTCATTCAGGAACTCCATACCGTCGATTCTGACCGCCTCGCTGCCGGCAATGGTGATCTGTCCATCAAGGATCGCTTCGGGAGCGCGCGCACCGTCCGTGCCGGAAAGCCCGGCGTTCACGCCCTCTATGGTCACACCCTTGGTGATGGTGAGATCCTCGACATAGGTCCCCTCGGACACAATTATTGTATCCCCGGTCGCAGCCGCGTCGATGGCATCCTGGATGCTGCCGAATGCGCCCGGCCCCACCAAATGCACGGTTTCCCCGGCAAAGTTCAGGGTGCCGATCCCGTCGAAGGTGATGGTCGTGCCGTTGGCCTCGGCTGTGTAGATGCCATTCGTACCGAGGTCGAACACTCCCGGCCCGGCAACATGCGTGATGGTAAGGTCATCAAATGTCAGCGCTGGGTCGTTGAAGATCACGGCCATGTCGATGTCGGTGACGGTGGCAGAGTAATACAGCACCTCCGTCCCGACATTTCCGACATTGTCGAAGGTGTTGGACGTCTGATCGAAGAACACCTTTGCACCGCCGTCGGGCGAGTTGTTCGACAGGAAGGCGAAGGCCAGATCCTTGAAGTCATTGTCATCGATGATGACATCGCCCCCCGACGCAATGTCCACCGGTCCGGAGAACATCACACCGCCCAGGCCCGCCGCGGGATCGCCGTCGTTGTCGAGAACGCCGGTGATCTCGTTGCCGGTGATCGACATGGTGCCGATCACATTTGCATTGTTACCCACCTGAACCGCGCGACCGTTTTCGAAGTCACGGAAGACGTTGTCTGCGATAGTGATGTCGCCATAGCTGGTCCCCGTGGACCCCGACGAGGCCATGACAATCCCACGTTCGAAGTCAAAGAACTCGTTCCCGGTGATGGTCCAGCCGGTGAGCATGGCATCGACGCTATCGGCGGACATCACATTCCCCGCATAGCCGGAGGTTCCGCTGTTCCCGCCCGCCAGGTTATTAGTGAAGGTGAGGCCCGCTGCTTTTTGGTACACATGCGCAGTGATTACGCTGTTGGTCAGTGTGGTATTCTCACCCCGAATCTCGATCGCGTTGTCGAAATTGGCGGGCGACAGGGTAAAGCCGTCGAAGGTGGTCGCGGCGGCAGCAGCCTGAACCGAGATACCACCGCCCTCGATCACCGCCTCGGGGCCGCGGTCATCGTCATTGTGCCCGGCCAGACCGGCATTGGGGCCGACAAAGGTCAGCGGCTTGTTGACCGTCAGCGCCTCGTCAAAGGTGCCTTCGCCAACATTGATCGTGTCGCCAGGCTCGGCGGCGTCGATGGCGGCCTGGATCGACATGCCGTCAACCACCAGGAACTCGCCATTGGGCTGCTGGATCACACCGCGGTCAGCGAAACCGCCGTCGGTTGCGAAGGCAATCGCATCCGCCGCGTTGCCGAAGTAGAAGGTGTATTCCTCGCTGTCGGTGAGCGGTTCACGGAATGTGTCGCTGGTGACCTCCCAGACTTCGGTGAAGGGGAAGCTGTCGATGGTGACCGTGTTGCCGCTGCCCTCGGCCTCCTGGGCGTAAAGCTGCCCCGGCTCCAGAACGTTGAAATCGCCCGAAAACTCGATCCCATTGTTGTCCGAGCCGCCGCCTCCAAAGCCTGCGAACAGCGCCACGCCGCCCCAGGCGTTCAGCCCGTCGGTGGCGATGTCGGTCAGTGTCACGCCCGAACTGTTGGAGATGGCAAAGCCCACGCCGGCAGTCGGAACACCCGGGCTGGATGCGGATGCACCATTGGCCGTGACATTGGTCAGGGTCGCGTTGGTGACGCCGTTCAGATCCACCTCGCTGCGGCCCGAGCCCTGGACGGTCACGTTGCTGACACTCAGCCCATCGATCGCAGAAAGTTTTAGGCCAAAGGCGTTGTTGGTCGCATTCGCGGGCCCGTAGAGTGTGAAATCGGCGAAGGAGATGCCATTGGCAGCCGCACCCTGCGAGGAGAGACCATAGGCGTTGGTCACTCCGCTGGCGTCGATGATCGTTTCACCTTCGCCCGAGCCAAAGAACTTGATCGACTTGTTGACGTTGATCTGGCTGGTGACGGTAAATTCGCCTTCGCCCAGCAGGACGGTATCGCCGTCAGCAGCAGCGTTCACCGCCGTCTGAATGTCGGTGAAGATCTGGAAGCTGGCGTCGTCACCGTCGATCAGCATGATCTCGCCCGCACCCAGCGCCGCATCGGCGGTCTGGATGTTGTCCGAGATGGAGTCGAGCAAATCGCTGATCAAAGCTGAATCAGTCACGGGCGCCCCATAGGAACCGTCGCCAAGGACTCCGGGAAATGTCAGCGGCTGTTCAAAAGCCGGATCAACCGCGTCCGTGGCGATCAGGTCGATCAGTTCCAGCGTCTTGCCGCTGGCGAAGTTCAGCTTGAAGGAATAGAACTCCTTGTCCACGAACACATCGCCATAGGCGGTCATGTTCGTGGCCACCTCGAAGCTGTCGACCTGTTCGGCAAGACCCGCCTTTGTCGCCACATCCAGGAACTGCAGGTAATCGCCACGGCCCGGTGTTGTGCCCAGGGTGAAGCCATAGACCTTGGTGCTGGCGTCACTGTCGCCGATGGTGATGCGCACGGTGTCGCTGCCGAAGTCTTCGTCCGGTGCGCCGCCTGCGAATTGGGCCGCATTGGCACCCTCGGCGTCGGACTTGTTCTTGAGCACGAAATAACCCGGCTGGCCCAGATCCTCTGGCCCGCCCGGCACGAAGTCGCCGTTGTCGACCATATAGATCTGCCCCAGCACGATGACGTCATCGCCACCGCGCCCGTTGATCAGATCATCGCCCGCGCCGCCAATCAGGATGTCGTCGCCGGTGCCGCCCAGGATGGTGTCGTTGCCAGCGCCGCCATCGACGATCAGGCTGCCATCGCCCTCGACATCGAACAGATCATTTCCGTCCGCGCCCTCGATGGTGACGGTCCCGGCAATGTTCAGGCTCTGGCCGCCCAGCGCATCGGTGCCACCGGCGCGCACAATACCGTTGATGACGTTATTGCCGGTGACGGTCACATCCTCGAAGACGATCGGCCCGTTCGGCGCATCCTCATGCAGGTCGCGCAGGAAGATGGCGTAGTTCGAGCCATCGATGTTGGTGTTGTTCGAAGCATCGATGTTGTTGCCCGAAACCACGATGTCCTTCATCGTCACGCCGGGCGCTACCGGAGCCGCACCGCCGGCATTTAGCTGGATGCCGTTGGTCACGCTGTTCAGCGTGTTGCCGGTGATCGCCACATCCGTCATCGACCGCTGACTCAGGCCGAAGATGCCCAGGCCCACATCGCTCACGGTGTTCCCGCTCACGGTAAGATCGGACGCTTCGCGGTCGGACATGCCAATCTGGATGCCCCAGGACGTATTGGCGATATCGCCAAACGCGACAATATTGTTGCCGATCGTTCCGCTCTGGATGCCATCCAGGTTGATCCCGCGACGCCCCGTGAGGGTTTCGTCATCATGATGGATGGTATTGCCGGTCAGGGTCAGGTCGTCGATGTTGAACAGCACGATCCCGGTTGCAGCGTTCCCTGTGATGTCCTTGATCAGGTTGTCCGTAATGCTCCAGCCGCTGCTGCCGACCTCGCCGCCCTGACCGAAGCCCCAAAGGATCGGCTGCGCGCTCTGGCCGGTGAAGACCGTGTTGGCGATGGAGATGTCGCTGTGTGCACTGGATCCGCTCCCGCGCACCCCGCTGCCGTTGGCGCCACCGCCGTCGATCTCGAAGCCGTCGATGCTGACCTCGTCGGACTGGATCAGGAACAGACCTTCCAATGTGGTTTCAGACCCGCGCGCAACGTTGGCGCTGCTCCCAGCATTGGCGCCTTCCAGGGCGACACCCTTGTCCAGCGACACCGTCTCGGCGAAGGTATCGGCGGAGACGATGATCGTCTCACCCCCGCTGGCACCGTTCACCGCCGCCTGGATGGTGGTAAAGACATTGCCGGTGCCGTCGATATAGGCGGTGCCGGTGGCGAAGGTGTTGTCGGCCACCAGTTGCGCGCCGTCATAGGCTACGGTCGGATCGACAATGGCTTGCAGGCCGTCGGCGTTGAAGGTGTTGTCCCCGACCGTGTTGCCCGCTCCCCAGAGTTCCAGCGAGGCATAGCTCGCCTCACCCGCGAAGGTGTTGTTTTCGACAGTGCCACCAGTGGATTCCAGCCCCACAAGCAGGCCCGCGCCCGAGTCGCCGGTGATGGTGTTGCCGGTGAAGTCCACGTTCTCGGAGTCCACCCCGAGGCTGGTTTGGCCGTTCACATAGACGACCGACTGCGGCCCCGACCCGGTGAAGTTGTTGTTGCTGATGCTGGAATTGCTCAGGCCTGCACCACCGGCCCCACCGCTGAGGAAGGCATGGGTCGCATCGCCCGCGACAGTGTTGTTGGTGATGGTCAGGTTGCTGTTGCTGCCCACCGCGTTGATCCCGGCCAGATTGCCGGCGATGGATTCGATGGTGAAGCCGTCCAGCGTGACGTCCGATACGCCCTGTTCGATATGCACGGCACCGGTCTGGTTGGTGCCGTTGCCCTCGATGGTGGCACCACCGCTGCCCAGATCGACCGATTGCAGCGTGACGCCCTTGTCGATGGATACCTGATCATAGATGCCGTCATGCACCTTGATGGTGTCGCCAGCCTCGGCCGCGGCCAAGGCCGGGGCGATCTGCATGCCGTCATAGACCAGAAACTCGTCGTTCTCGAAGTCGTAGATGACGCTGTTGTCGCCGTCGTTCAGCGCCTCGGTCTGTGCATCCGACAGATCGGTGAAGAGCTGCACCTGCCCGTTGGCGATCACGCCGAACTCGCCGGTGAAGTCATTCGCCGCGCGCACGGCAAAGATCAGGTCCGTGTTGCCAAAGAGCGACGCCGCAGGCTCCACCCCATCGGTGACCTTCACGCCGAACTGCGCCGAGAACGGCTTGTCGCCGCCCACGGTGTTGCCGCTGACTGTGACATCCGGGTCAAGGGTGCTGTTCAGCAGGCGGATGCCGGTGTCCTGATAGTCCGAGATGTCGTTGTTCGTGATCTCCAGGTCACCATAGCCGCTCCACGCGACGATGCCGCCAAAGGTGCCGCTGATGGTGTTGCCATCGACGGTGGCGGTGCCGTTGTTCACGAAGATGCCGTCAGCGTTGGCGGTCGAAACCTCGATGGCGTTGTTCGCAACCGTGATCGCGTCGCTGGCATCGCCATTGACCCAGACGCCCGAGGCTCCGCGCGCATCCTCCAGCGCGTCATAGCCCGCACCGGCCGTGACCAGGTTCGACGAGAACTCAACCCCGTTGCCACCAAGAGTCACGAAGCCGGAGCCGGCAAAGCCGCCATGGCCGCCCCAGGCCTCGACCACGCTGTTCTGCACCGTCACGTCATCGGCATCGACCACGAGGTTGATGCCGTTCCAGCCGTCGAATTCGGTCGCGTTCAGTGGCACCGCACTGTCAGGCTTGCTGAAGGCAAAGCCGTCGATGCTCGCCCCCGCAACCGAGACCGTCACATTGCCCTTGATGGTCGATTCCGCCCCGCGGCCGCCATCATTGCCCGCCACACCAGTGTTGGCACCCACCAGCGCCACGTCCTTGTTGACGTTGACGTCTTCCTCGTAGTCGCCCTCGGCCACGAAGATCGTATCGCCCGGCTCGGCCAGGTCGATGGCGGTCTGGATCGACATGCCTTCAAGCACAAGGAAGCCATCGTTGAACTTGAGCGCCTGAATGTTGACCAGCGTGTCGGTGCCGTCAGGGCCGGTGACCGTGATCTCACCTGCACTGACCGAGCCGCTGTAGTCTGCAGCATTGCCATCATAGGTAACAATGTCCGTACCGTCGCCGCCGTCGATGAAGTCATCGCCCGGACCGCCGCGCAGCACGTCATCGCCGTCGAAGCCAAGGATCTTGAACTCGGCGTCGACCGGGTCACCGTTGCTGTCGGTGATGACCGCCACATCGATATCATCGTCATCATTCGTGCCATAAACGATGATGTCACCGGTGGGCAGCTCAACTTCTTGACCGTTGTTGAAGATGTTGCCGTCAAAGGTGATCGTGTCGATTTCGACGCCGGGCAGCAGTGCCACACCGCCGGTCGAGGCCAATCCCAGATCGTCGGTGTTGTAGTTGAAAGTGTTATCCGAAACCGTGCTGTTCTTGGACACGTTCGGACCCCAGGTATCGCCCCAGAGGCCAAGCCCGAATTCACCGTCGACATTGAAAGTGTTGTCGGTGATTTCGGAATCCTCGACGCCCAGTCGGGTGCGGCTGTTGAAGGTGTTGCCTTCGACAAGGGCATTGAACTGATTGTAGGTGTTGACCTGGCCGGTGAAGATGTTGTCGCTGATGACAGCGTCTTCGAACCGGAATGTCGAAACCGTGGCCCCGGCGAACATCGCAAGGTTGCCCGAGTCGATCGTATTGCCGTCGATCGTAATACCTTTGTAGGTGATCGACTCACCCGGCGCTTCGGTGAAATGGTTGGTGAAGGCCAGCGCCCGCGCCCCACTCGAGTCCAGCTCGATCAGGTTGCCGGAGATGGTGATGTTCTCCATCTCGGCAATCTGGTCGCTGCGGGCCGGATCGCCCGAGAACTCACCCAGCAGCACACCATTCTTCTGGCCCGAGGCCGCGCTGTCATGGATGTAGTTGTTCTCGATTGTGACATTTGCACGATAGGCGCCGATGCCGGGGTCGCCCGGCTTGGCATCTTCCAGCGTGCGGATGTTGATGGCATCACGGCCAAAGCCGCTGATCTCGAACCCGTCGACGGTCACGTCATCGGACAGGATGGTGATGCCGAAGAGGCCGCTGCCGGTGATCTGGGCTTCATCAGCGCGCGACCCGGTGCCCGGCGTGCCGCTGTTCGCGCCGATCAATGAGATCGGCTTGTCGATGATCAGGTTCTCTTCATAGGTGCCCGCGGCGACAAGGATCGTCGCACCGGGGTTGGCCGCGTCGATGGCGTCCTGGATGGAGTCGCCGTCATTGACAATCTGGAGACTGTTGCCGTCGTTGAAGGTCAGCGTGCTGATATTGGTCAGCGTGTTCTGGCCAAACTCGCCGGTCCCGCCGGTATGGTTGACGATAACATTCGCCCCGTCGAGCGAGACATCGAACTCATCGAACGCGGCCGCGAAGAAGGCGAAGTCATCGCCGTCGCCGCCGTCAATTTCGTTGTCGCCCGCGCCGATGACGAAGAAATCGTCATTCTCGGTGCCGACGATGTTCTGCACGTTGGTCAGGCTGTCATTGCCCACGCCCGTGCCGAAGACCGTACCGCTCAGCAGGTTCACGAAGATCGTATCGCTGGCCATGCTGGCGTCATAAGTGTTGGTGCCACCAACACCATTATAGGTGTCGTTGCCCGCCGAGGCGAAGAAGACGTTGTCACCCGTGCTGCCGACGATATTGTCGCTGCCCGCGCCGCCGATGACATTTGCGATGTCGACCAGCGTGTCGAAGCCGAACTGTGTGCTGAAGGCAAACCCTGCGCCCAGGTCGATGTTGAGGCTGACGGTAGCGGCCGAGGCGTCATAAGTGTCCGTACCGCCGTTGCCGATCAGGATGTCATTGCCAGGCGAGGCGATGAAGATGTCGTCGCCGGATGTGCCCTCCAGGAAATCGTTATTGCCCGTGCCGGTTATAATGTTCGCCATCTGTCTGACCCCCGCAGAATTCATTTCAGTCTGATTAATGACTGGTTAATTATTTTAGTCAACAGCTTGACAGGTTTGCGCTATGCTTTTTGCGCGATTCGCAGGATTCACCTCAAATACGGCGCCTGCGACCCCTGAATGCCGCGCCGTTATGGTAGATACTAATAACTTGAAAATAAAAGATTTTTTAGAAGAAGTCGAGCGCACGTAGTGCATCTGGCCTGGGTTGTCTTGCGCTTTGCCCTGCAGTGAGCATGCGAATGCGAGCTGGCGCAAAACAACTATAACGAGATATTTAAAATTCCAATTCAATCAGTACGTGTCTTCTGATGCCTGCGCCTGCCAGGAGCTATTCCTGACCGCACAATACCCAAACACTCTCGGACAATACCCGCGAGCTATGCGGCAAACTGAGTGGCGGCGTTTGAGAAGGCGGGCGTATCGTGGCGGGCTTCCAGGCCTGCCAGAACTCCCAAGAGGAACGATACGCCATGGAGAAGACTGCAGACGTCATCGCCCTTCGTCAGCCGGAGTCTTTGGATGATCCGCTGACCGGGATCGTCCGCCATGGCGCCTGCCGGATGCTGAGGATTGCGCAGAGAGCCGAGGCTGACGCCTTTGTTGGGCAGCATGCAGAAGAAGCGTAAGCGCCCGCTGACCGCCCATGGCCGTATGGGCTGAGTATTCGCGGAAGTTCCAGGGCATGCATGTGGCGGTGTCACGCTGCATGTGGTTGTCGAAGATCTTGCGCAGCGTGGCAATGGTAAAGTATCCGTAATGATCAAGCGCGGATTTCATTCCACTTTCGGTCATCTCGCAGGAGCGAGTTGGCGAAGAGGAGCAGCTTTCGCATGACGGCTGTGAGGGCGAGCTTGGCGTGTTTTCCGGCTTCGCTGAGAGCGTCGAAGGTTTTCTTGAGATGTGGATTGCAGCGCAGCGATGCGACTGCCGGCATGTAGAGGGTGATCCTGATCTGCCTGCGACCACCACGAATGCGGGCGCGCCCGTTCCAGCCACCGGACTGGCGTGTCATCGGCGCGAGGCCCGCGAGGCTGGCGATCTGCTTGTTGTCCACCGCGCCCAGTTCCGGCATGTCAATCAGCAAGGCGGCAGCGGTGATCTAGCCGATGCCGGGTATGCTGCAGAGAATGTCAAAGCGTCTTGCCAGCACCGGGTCTTCCTGGATGCGGGTGAGGATTGCGGCGTCGATGTCGGCGAGTTGGCTCTTTATCTGCTTGATCCGTGCCGCGAGCTGGCGCTTGAGCAGGGCATTTACGGCCGTCGTCTGGCGGCTCTTGGCGGCAACCCTGTCCTTGATCAGGGCCTGGCGTGCAACGCTCAACTCCTTGAGATCATATTGGATCTCTGTCCTTGCGGCCCGCCCCTGCAGATCGAGAATTGCGCCCATGCCCGCCAGGACGCTGGCATCGATCCGGTCGGTCTTGGCCAGAACGCCCGTGGCCTCGGCAAAGCGCCGCGCCGAACGCGGATTGACCTTAACCAGATGCAGCCCCGCAGCAAGCAGCGCAAGCTCGAGCACCCGATGGTAAGGGCCAGTCGGTTCGAACACGACCCGCGTCGTTTCGGGATGCGCCAACCTGATCCAGCGGATCAAGACCTTGCAGCCGTTCGTGGTGTTTGGAAACTGCCGGTGCTCGCCCGTGCTGCGACGAAAGGCATCAAGTGTGGCTTTCGCGGTTGTGTCTCGAAAGTGGTGGAAATTCTCCGAAGACGTCCTCCGAGCGGATTGATTTGCGCGTGATCAAGCGGCG
>NZ_JACBXS010000022.1 GCF_013415485.1 Rhabdonatronobacter sediminivivens
GTTGGGCAGACAGTAAAACACTCGATTCTCGCTGGGAATACCTGCCAACGCGAGTCAATCAGCCGGAAACCGTATGAAGCGCTGTGCGGCTGTGCCGGGGCAGAAAGCGCCCCCGAGCCGCGCCCACCCGCCCACCCAACGCGCGCCTCGGGGGCGCTGCCGGGGCCGGTGGCCCCGGCAAGGCGTTGGGATCAATGCGCGGGGGCGCTCACCGGGTCGATCAGGGTGCGCCCGCCATCCACGGTCACGATCTGGCCGGTGACGAACCCTGCGGCGTCCGAGGCCAGGAACTGCACGGCCTCGGCGGCCTCGGTTGCGGCGCCGATCCGGCCCAAGGGCGTGTGTTTCAGGATTGAATCGCGGTAATCCTCATGCTCGCGCATCTGGTCCTTGAGGTTTGCGCTCATGACCGAGCCGATGGCGACCGCGTTCACGCGGATGCGTTTGGGGGCCAGCGCCACCGCCATGGACCGGGTCATCTGGTCCAGCGCGGCGGTTGAAATCGAATAGGCCATGAGTTCCGGCTGTGAGCGCCGCGCGGCGATCGAGGTCAGGTTGACGATGGCTCCGACCGAATGCGCCTTCGTGTCCGCGCTCTCGCCCTGGGCGATCATGCGCTTTGCGGCGGCCTGGGTTACGCGCAGGCTGGCCATGAGGTTCTGCTGCAACAGGGTTTCAACCGCGTCATCCTGTGCGTCCAGCGGATCGGCGCGCGAGCATTGCCGGATTGCGTTCACCAGAATGTCGATCCGGTCAAACGCATCCACGGTCGCGGACATCAGGTTCGCCACGGTCAGTTTCTCGCGCAGGTCACCGGCAAAGAAGCGCGTGTTTTCGCCATGATCGGGGAATTGCGCGACCTCCCGTTTCAGGCGGCCTTCGTCCAGATCCGCCAGCATCACATGCGCGCCCTGGTCGGCGAAGTGGCGGGCGATGGCCAGTCCGACGCCATTGGCCGATCCGGTGACGATGGCGGTCTTGCCGTTGAGGGAAAAGCTCATGGTCGGCGGTCTCCGTCTGGCTCAGGGGGTGCGGCGGGGGGCGGTTGCGCGCCAGATCCGAAAGGCGGGGGTCTGAGCTTCGATGGTGTGCGCGTGGAAGCGGGCGGTGAACTCGGAGTCATAGGGCAGATGGCGATTGGCCACCAGCCAAAGCGTGCCTTTCGGGGTCAGCAATCGCGCGGCGGCGGCGATGAAGCCGCGGCCAAGCTCGGGCCGCGGCGTGCGGCCGGTGTGGAAGGGCGGGTTGCACAGCACCGTGTCCACCGGACCGGGCAGGGCAAAGGTCAGCGCATCGGCCCAGTGGAACTGCGCCCGCGGGTCATCGATATTGCGGCGCGCGCAGTCGAGGGCGTCATGCTCGGCCTCGACCAGATGCAGCGCCTCCAGCCCCTTGCGCTGAAGGGCCTGCGCGGCCAGATAGCCCCAGCCCGCGCCCAGATCGACCACCCGGCGGCCCAGGGTGTCGGGCAGGTGTTCCGCCAGCAGGCGCGAGGCCGGATCCACCCCGTCGGCCGAAAATACCCCTGGCCGCGTGACGAACCCGGGCGCATCGGGGGCGTCCAGGTGTTGGGGAACCGCGGCCCAGTCTGCCAGATCATCGGCGCCGGGGGTAAACCAGAACAGCTTGCCATGGGCGCGGGCGGTCACGCCCTCTACCGCGACCCGTTTGCGCAGCTCACGCAGGATCGAATCGACGCCGTCCAGTTTCTGTCCATCGACCAGCACCGGGCCGTCACTCAGCGCCACCGCCTGGGCGATCAGCCCACGCGCTTCGGTCTTGGCGCGGGGCAGGCAGACCAGCGCCATGGCGTAGCGGCCTTCGGGCGTTGTGGCGGTGCGATACCCGGCGGCCTGCAGCGCGTCATGGTCGGGGCGGAAGCCCTGAACCATGTGCAGCCGGTCCTGCGGCAGGGGGGTGAAATCCTCGTTCCCGCGCGGGCGCAACACGGCGATGGGACCATCACAGGGCAGTGCCAGCCCCTCTTCGAGCGCACGTGACAGGCGCGCATGGCGCTGGGCGGGATCGGTCAGCGACAGGGACAAGGGCACGGTCAGGGACATGGGCGGGGGCGCGGGCCCCTCATTCCTTTTCCAGCGTGCATTGCAGCGGATGCTGGTGGCGGCGGGCGAAATCCATGACCTGCGCGACCTTGGTTTCCGCAACCTCGAAGGAGAAGACGCCAACCACAGCCACGCCCTTGTTGTGCACGGTCAGCATGATCTCGAACGCCATGGCATGCGACAGGCCAAAGAACCGCTCCAGCACATGCACCACGAATTCCATCGGCGTGTAGTCATCATTGAGCAGCAGCACCTTGTACATGGGGGGGCGCTGGGTACGGGTGCGGGGCTTGGTGGCAATGCCGACATCCCTGTCCGGTCCGTCGCCGTCCTTGCGGTCGGTCATGAGCGGGCTCAGGGTCATTGCAGCGCGGCCTTTCACTAAGAGATTCTCCTTGAGCGCAGTATATAGTCGATTGCGCCCGGCGGGAAAGGGGCGCAGCAAGGGGAAAATCCCGGAGGGCCGACCATGGGTCGCATCACCACCATCGGTTTCGATGCCGACGATACGCTCTGGCACAATGAGCGGTTCTTTCGCCTGACGCAGGAGCGGTTTGCGGCCCTGCTGGCCGATCATGTCCCGCCCGAACACCTGATGGCGCGTCTGCTGGCGGCGGAGCGGCGCAACCTTGGTCATTACGGATTCGGGATCAAGGGGTTTGTGCTGTCGATGATCGAAACCGCGCTCGAGGTGACCGAGGGCAGGGTCCCGGCCTCGGTGATCTCGGAACTGCTGGCGGCCGGGCGCGAGATGCTGGCCCATCCGATCGAACTTCTGCCCCATGCCGCCGAGGCGATTGACGCCTTGGCGCCCCGCTACCGGCTGGTGCTGATCACCAAGGGCGATCTGCTGCACCAGGAGCGCAAGCTGGCGCAATCCGGCCTGGGCGAGGCGTTCGACGCGGTCGAGATCGTCTCGGACAAGACCCCGGAGGTTTATGCCCGCGCCTTCCTGCGCCATGGTGACGGGGCGGAACGCGCCCTGATGGTGGGCAATTCGCTGAAATCCGATGTGATTCCGCCGATCCTGGCCGGGGGCTGGGGCGTGCATGTGCCCCATGGCCCGGAGTGGGAGATAGAGCGCGCCGACCCGCCACTGGACCACGCCCGCTTTCGCGCGCTGCCGGATCTGGGGCAATTGCCGGATCTGCTGGGCTGGATCGACGGGGCCTGAGCGCGCTGTCGCGGTTTCTTGACGCGACGATGCGCGGGTTTGCGGCCGATCACCCGAAGCGGTCCATGACCGGTTCGGGACTGTTTGCATGACGAATCTCGCGCCTTGGTGCGTCCGTATTCAGGCTTGCGCTTCAGCGGCGTGGACGGTCTGTGCGCCCGGCGTGACGGTTTCAGGGCGGGTGCGATGGCTGCCCGGCGGCATCCGGGCCGGGCCTGACCGTCCGGGGTTGGCCTGCAGCCGTCAGCGGGTATCCTGTGGCGGTGGAGGAACTCCAGGCGAGCAGGGGGCAGGGCGTGGATAACTGGGACTACATCATCATCGGTGCGGGCACGGCGGGCTGTCTGCTGGCCAACCGGCTGAGCGCGAAGCACCGGGTGCTGCTGCTCGAGGCGGGCGGGCGCGATACCTATCCGTGGATTCATATCCCGGTGGGGTATCTCTATTGTATCGGCAATCCGCGCACGGACTGGATGTATCGCACGCGTTCGGAACCGGGGCTGCGCGGGCGCAGCCTGTTGTATCCGCGCGGGCGGGTGCTGGGGGGCTGTTCGTCGATCAACGGCATGCTCTATCTGCGCGGGCAGGCGGCGGATTATGACCACTGGCGGCAACTGGGTTGCACCGGCTGGGGCTGGGAGGACGTGCTGCCCCTGTTCAAGGCGCATGAGGATTACTTTGCCGGGGGCGATGAACATCATGGCGCGGGCGGGGAATGGCGGGTCGAACGCCCCCGGTTGCGCTGGGACATCCTGGATGCCTGGGCCCAGGCTGCGCAGGCGGCGGGGATCCCGGCCAGCGATGATTTCAACACCGGGGACAACGAAGGTGTGGGGTACTTCAAGGTCAACCAGCGCCGTGGCTGGCGATGGAATGCCGCGCGCGCCTTTCTGGCGCCCCGGCGGGGGTCGGACCGGCTGAAGGTGTTGACCGGGGCGCAGGTGGACCGGATCACGTTTGACGGGCGCCGCGCCACCGGGGTGGCCTATCGCCATGGTGGTGCGGTGCAGGAGGTCCGGGCCGGGGCCGAGGTGATCCTGTGCGCCGGGGCGGTGAACACGCCGAAGCTGCTGCAGCTTTCGGGGATTGGCCCGGGGGCGCTGCTGCAGGGGCACGGGATCGCCGTGCTGCAGGACGCCGCCAGCGGCGAGAACCTGCAGGACCATCTGCAATTGCGCTGCGCCTATCGCGTCAGCGGCGCGCCGACGCTGAACACCATGGCGGCCACCTGGTGGGGCAAGGCGCGGATCGGGCTGCAATATGCGCTGACGCGTTCCGGGCCGATGTCTATGGCGCCCAGCCAGCTTGGGGCGTTTGCACGTTCGGGGCCGGATGTGGCGACGGCAGATCTGGAATACCATGTCCAGCCGCTCAGTCTGCCGGCCTTTGGTGAGCCGCTGGACCCGTTCCCGGCCATTACCGCCAGCGTCTGCCACCTGCGCCCCGAATCGCGCGGGCATGTGCGGATCACCGGGCCGGATGCGGCGGCCGCACCCGAGATCGCACCGAACTACCTTTCGACCCAAGGCGACCGCATTGTGGCCGCGCGCGCCATTCGCCTCACCCGTCGGATCATGGCCCAGGCGCCCCTGGCCGGGTTCCAGCCGCAGGAATTCCGCCCCGGCCCCGAGGCGCAATCCGAGGCCGAACTGGTCGAGGTTGCAGGTCAGATCGGCACAACCATCTTTCACCCGGTCGGCACGGCGCGTATGGGTGCGGACCGCGGCGCGGTGGTGGACCCGATGCTGCGGGTGAACGGGGTCGCAGGGCTGCGCGTCGCCGACGCGTCGGTCATGCCCACGATCCCCAGCGGCAATACCAACGCGCCAACCCTGATGATCGCAGAGAAAGCCGCGGCACTGATCCTGCAGGATGCTGCGGGCAGGTGACGCGCCTTCACGTTTCATCGCCAGCGCATACCTTCTGGTCGGTGTGGAAAAGCGCCCCCGAGCCGCGCCCACCCACCCACCCTGCGCGCCTCGGGGGCGCTGCCCGGCGCGCAGGCGCGCCGGGCGGTCAAGGGGTATGATGTTGCGTGGCGGGATGACGGTCCAGAACGCGCGATCCATCCGCGCGGCGCAAGCCGCGCGGCCCGGCCCAACGGGAGGGTGCGCATCTGTGATGCGCGCGCGACGGGCGGGAGCCCACCTGCACCGCAGGCAAGGCCGGAGAGGGGTGAGGGTGTCGGGGATTTGTGGTAGACTGGGCGCTGATCTGATTGAACAGGAGGGACCGATGTACCCGGTTTTCATCCGTGATGTGCCCGCTCATCGTCTGGTGGGTTTGGCGCATCTGGGCCCGTATCCGCAGATCGGTGCCGTGTTCGAGAAGCTCGGTCAGCGGCTTGGGGATGCGGCCGCGTGGCCAGCGGTGCGGGGCATGGTGATGGTCAGCTATTCCGACCCGGAAACAACCCCCGAAGCCGAGTTGCAGAGCTTCGCAGCCGCGATGCTGGACCCGGCACATCCCTGCCCCGAGGGGCTGGAGGAACGCAGCCTTGCAGCGGGCCGATACGCGGTTCTGGAGCTTACCGGCCCGTTCGAGGAGCTCCCCCGCGCCTGGGGATGGCTGTATGGCGAGGGCATTCCCGGGCTGGGCGAAGCTGCCGCGCCCGCGCCCTGCTTCGAGGTCTATCTGAGCGACCCGTCCACAACCGCGCCCGGGGATCTGCGCACCGATCTCTACGCGCCGCTGGCGTGAGCGTTGCCTGGAGGCGGTCGCGCCGCTCTCGCGCCCGCGCCCCGAGGCGGTATTCGGGGCGCGGGCGGTGCGCCAGTCTGCAGGGCGGCGGGCCTCCCCTCCCCCGGTGCCTGCGTGACAGCGCTGTCAGCCGGCGATCATCTCGGACTGGCGGACGATCACCTCGGCCTGGCGGATGCTGGCGATATCGACCAGCCGGCCCTTGTAGACGGCGGCCCCTTCGCCGCGCGCCTTGGCGGCGGCCATCGCCTCCAGGATCTCGCGCGCTTCGGTGACGGCCTCGTCGGAGGGGGTGAAGACCTCGTTCGACAGGGCCACCTGTTTGGGGTGGATGGCCCATTTCCCCACCATCCCCAGCGTGGCCGAGCGGCGGGCCTGGGCGCGGAAGCCCTCGTCATCCGAGAAATCGCCAAAGGGTCCATCTACCGGCAAGACCCCGTGGGTCCGGCACGCGGCCACGATCGCCGCCTGTGCCCAGTGCCATGGGTCGGACCAGTGGCGCGCGCCCTCGTGCAGCATGTAGTAGTCCTTTTGCGTGCCGCCGATGCCGGTGGTTGCCATGCCCATCGATGCCGCGAAATCCGCTGCCCCCAGTGACATCGCCTGCAGCCGGGGCGAGGCGGCGGCGATCTCGTTCACGTTCACGATCCCGGCGGCGGATTCGATGATGACTTCGAAGCTGATGCGTTTCTCGCGGCCCTTTGCAGCCTCGATCGCCGTGACCAGCGCATCCACGGCGTAGATATCGGCGGCGCAGCCGACCTTGGGGATCATGATCTGGTCCAGCCGCGGCCCGGCCTGTTCCAGCAGGTCCACCACATCGCGGTACCACCAGGGCGTGTCCAGCCCGTTGATGCGCACGCTCAGCAGCTTGTTGCCCCAGTCGACCTCATGCGTGGCGGCAATGATATTGGCGCGCGCGGCCGCCTTGTCATCGGGGGCGACGGCGTCCTCCAGGTCCAGGTTGATCACATCCGCAGCACTTGCCGCCATTTTTTCAAAGATCGCCGGGCGCGAGCCGGGGCCGAAAAGCTGGCAGCGATTCGGGCGGGCAGGCGGGGCGGGTTGAAGGCGGAAGCTCATGCGGACCTCGGTCAGGAAATTTCGTCTGAAGTTTGCGCGGGGATATAATGTTGCGCGCGCGCGTGCAAGCCGTTTTCTGCGACTGCGTGGGGGCGGCGCTGCAATGCAGTATGATGCGGGATGGCCGTTTCCATCCAGCGTCTGCACGATTCTGCGGCAAGCGCTGCGCCTGGCGCCGGGTTCTGCGGAAAGACTATCGAAACCCTCCTCGATTTCTGCGAAGGTTGCGCTGGAAATGCGTGTTCTTGCGCAAAGAGCTACCAGTTCGGAGACGATGATGATTCAGACGCCCTATCTGCTGTTTCTTGGGGATGCCCCCGACCCGCTGGCCGCCAAGGTGGCGCAGGGGATCAAGGACTGGCGCCCGGAATTTGCCATCGGCCAGTTCCGGATGGAAGGCTGCCGCGCCGATATGGGCCTGCCGGACATGACGCTGGCCGAGGCGAAAGCGGCGGGCGCCAGGACGCTGGTGATCGGTGTGGCGAACCGCGGAGGCGTGATCTCGGCGGCGTGGAAGAAGGTGCTGGTGACGGCGCTGGAGGAGGGATTCGACCTGGCCTCGGGGTTGCATAACCTGCTGCGCGACGAGCCGGACCTGAAAGCCGTGGCCGAGGCGACGGGGCGCGCCCTGCATGACGTGCGGGTGCCGTCGGTCAAGTATCCCATCGCCAATGGCGAGAAGCGCAGCGGCAAGCGTTGTCTGGCGGTGGGGACGGATTGCTCGGTCGGCAAGATGTATACGGCGCTGTGCATGGAGCGCGAGATGGTGGCGCGCGGCATGAAGGCCAGTTTCCGCGCCACCGGGCAGACGGGCATCCTGATCACCGGCGATGGTGTGCCGCTGGATGCAGTAATCGCCGATTTCATGGCCGGGTCTGTGGAGTGGCTGACGCCGGACAATGACCCCGATCATTGGGATCTGATCGAGGGGCAGGGGTCGCTGTTTCATGTGTCCTATTCCGGCGTGACGATGGCGCTGATCCATGGCGGCCAGCCCGATGCACTGATCCTGAGCCATGAGCCCACGCGCACCCATATGCGGGGCTTGCCGGGCTATGGCCTGCCGGCGCTGGAGGATCTGCGCGACATGGCCTTGACCCTGGCGCGGGTGGCGAACCCGGCCTGTCAGGTGGTGGGCATTTCGGTGAACACCGCTGCGCTGAGCGACGACGAGGCGCGCGCCTGTTGTGCGGAGATCGAGGCGCGGATGGGGCTGCCCACGGTGGACCCTTATCGCCACGGGGCTGGCCGCCTGGTGGAAGCGCTGGCCGCCGTCTGAGGGCGCGGTGCAGGTGGCCGGGGGCGTGGAGGGGCGTTGCCCCTCTTGGGCCTTTGGCCCAATTCACCCCAGAGTATTTTGCGCAAGAAAATGGAGAGTGTCTTGTTGCAGGTAGAGGAAGAGCGGTTTGCGCTGGCCGAGGTGTTCACCATC
The DNA here is from genome assembly GCF_013415485.1 of Rhabdonatronobacter sediminivivens. GTDB lineage: Bacteria > Pseudomonadota > Alphaproteobacteria > Rhodobacterales > Rhodobacteraceae > Rhabdonatronobacter > Rhabdonatronobacter sediminivivens. The sequence goes on from NZ_JACBXS010000022.1 coordinate 8,453, forward strand.
GCGCGGGGCTCTCGGACCCATGCCGATGTGCTGACGGCGGTGGTTGCGCGCGGCGGGGTGCGCGGGTGGGGCGAGTGCGTGCCCTATGCGCGTTATGGCGAAACCATGGCGTCGGTGCGCGCCCAGATCGAAGGGTTGCCCGAGGGGATCTCGCGCGCTGACCTGCAGGCGGCGCTGACGGCCGGGGCGGCGCGCAATGCCGTGGATTGCGCGCTGTGGGATTGGGAGGCAAAGCAGGCCGGGCTGCGGATCTGGGATCTGGCCGGTCTGGCTGCGCCCGGGCCGTTGGTCACGGCATATACCCTGTCGCTGGATACGCCCGAGAAGATGGAGGCGGCGGCGCGGCGTCATGCGCATCGCCCGCTTCTGAAGATCAAGCTGGGCACCCCCGAGGACATGCCACGGTTGGAAGCCGTGCGGCGCGGCGCGCCCGATACGCGGATCATCATCGATGCGAATGAGGGCTGGACGGCGGAGGTCTATGCCGATCTGGCCCCGCATCTGTTGCGGCTGGGGGTGGCGATGGTGGAGCAGCCGCTGCCTGCAGGCGACGATGGGATGTTGGGCGAGATCGCGCGCCCCTTGCCCGTCTGTGCCGATGAGAGCTGCCATGACCGCGCCAGCCTGCCCGATCTGGCGGGGAAGTATGACATGGTCAACATAAAGCTGGACAAGACCGGCGGATTGACCGAGGCGCTGGCCCTGCGCGATGCGGCGCGGGCGGCGGGGTATCGGGTGATGGTGGGCTGCATGGTGGGGTCTTCGCTGGCCATGGCGCCGGCGGTTCTGGTGGCCCAGGGGGCCGAGGTGGTGGATCTTGACGGACCTTTGCTTCTGGCCGAAGACCGCGCAAACGCTTTGCAGTATGATGCCGCCGGGGTGCATCCGCCCGTGGCGGAACTTTGGGGATGAAGGAGCACGCCATGGTGCGGACAGTCTATGTGAACGGTGCGTATCTGCCCGAGGGCGAGGCGCAGGTCTCGATCTTCGATCGCGGATTTCTGATGGCGGATGGGGTCTATGAGGTCACCACCGTCATCGACGGCAAGCTGATCGATTTCGACGGGCATCTGGCGCGGCTGGAACGGTCCCTGGGCGAGCTGGACATCGCCAACCCCATGGACCGCGACCAGTGGCTGGAGGTGCACCGCGAGTTGGTGGCGCGCAACGGCTTGGATCAGGGGATGATCTATCTGCAGGTCACCCGGGGCGCGCCCGGGGACCGGGATTTCGTCTTTCCGGACCCTGACACCACCGCGCCGACGGTGGTTCTGTTCACCCAGTCCAACCCGGCGCTGGTGGACAGCCCCAAGGCGCAGAGGGGGATCAAGGTCATCGCGATTGACGATCTCCGCTGGGGGCGGCGGGACATCAAGACGGTGCAACTGCTTTACCCGTCCATGGGCAAGATGATGGCGATCAGGGCCGGGGCCGATGATGCCTGGATGGTGCAGGACGGAACCATCACCGAGGGGACCTCGAACAACGCCTATATCATCAAGGACGGCAAGATTGTTACGCGCGCGCTGTCCAATGACATCCTGCATGGGATCACCCGCGCCGCCGTGCTGCGCTTCGCGCGCGAGGCGCAGATGCCTGTGGAAGAGCGCAGCTTTACCCTGGAGGAGGCCAAGGCGGCGGATGAGGCCTTCGTGACCTCGGCCAGCACCTTTGTCATGCCGGTAGTGGACATCGATGGGGCGGCGCTGGGGGCGGGCACGCCGGGGCCTCTGGCGATGCGGCTGCGTGAGATCTACATCGAGGAAAGCCGCAAGGCCGCGATCTGAGCGCGTGCCCTGACCGCCCCTCGGGGCGGGCATGTCATGGGGCCGGGGCGTCGGTGGCGGGCGCCGGCGTATCGGCCCAATGCGTCAGGCAGCCCGTATCGGCGTCGAATTCGCCGCGCGGCAGCAAGGCGAATTGCCGGCGGTCGGTCTCGAATTCACTGCAGACCCGGATCATGCCATCGGCCCCCTGATCGATGCGGTAGGGCGCGCCGGTGAACGGGTCCAGATGCGACCGGGGTTCAGGGCAGCGCGGATCCTGACCTTCGGCTGGCTGGCCGTGCTGGCGCAGGCAGGCAAGGTGATATGCCAATGCGCGCAGGTCATCCAGCCGCTGTGCGTCGCGGCGTTCGGCGCGTGCCTGGAGCGGGCCGCCGATGGTCCACAGCCCGGCTGCCACCGCGAGGGCACAGCACAGCAGGATGGCGCCCGTTGCGCGGTCCATCAGCCGGTATCCAGAAATCGACGGAAGTAGCTCAGCACCAGCAGGGCAACCACGGCCACCAATGTGGCCTTGGCCAGGAATTGCCCGGTCAGATCGCCGCTGAGCGCGGCATAGACCACCGCAACGGCATCGCCCAGCAGCACCAGCGCCGCCAGGAACAGCCCCAGCGCGCCGATCCGGGCGCGCATGGGCGCGCGGCGCAGGCCGTCAGTGCCCGTTGCCGCCCGTTCCGCATGCAGATGAAGCCACAGAAAGAGCGGCGCCAGCACGATCAGCGTGGCCATGGACCAGCGCATGGAACTGCCCGCCCAGCCCGCCCTGTGGCCAGCTGTGTCATCCGGCACCCAGATTTCTATCAGTCTGAACCCCAGGCTGGTCAGATGCCAGGTGACGGCGACCAGTGCCAGAAACAACAGCGCATGCACCACTGCCTCGCGCACCGGGACCGAGGCCCGCGGGCGCGGGACCGGAACCCCCAGCCCGCTGTCGCTCCACCCGGCAAGGGCCGTGTCGACCTCTGCGCCGGTCCAGCCGGCGTCTTCGAGCGCGGATCGCAGCGTTTCCGGGCTGTGGCCCGCCTGCAATCCCTGCCGGATGAACAGGGACAGCTGGTCGGCGGGTTTCATTCAGTCCGACCGGGTGCCGACGTTTTCGGCGAATGACGTCTCGAAGGCCTTTTGCTGTTCGGGGCTGGCTTCGGACTGATGCTTCGCCTTCCATTCGGCATAGGGCATGCCATAGACGATTTCGCGCGCGGCCTCCTTGTCCATGTCGATCCCGCGGTCGCTGGCAGCTTCCTGGTACCAGCGACTCAGGCAGTTGCGGCAGAACCCGGTCAGGTTCATCATGTCGATGTTCTGCACATCACTGCGCTTGTCCAGATGCTCCAGCAGGCGGCGAAAGGCGGCGGCCTCCAGTTCGATGCGGGTCTGTTCATTCATTGGTGATCTCCTTGGTATAGTGAGAAGGTGTTGACGCGCCAGTCAGTGGTCAAGGGGGAAAGGCTTGCGGTAATCTGGAAATGGGGTATCTGCTTGCGCTAACAATCAGCGCGCATCAACCGCCGGGTATGCCCCGGGTTGCGGTTCGAGGCCCCTGCGGGCATCCTGCGCGGAACGGAAAGGACACCCATGCGACGCAAACGCAATGTCAAGATCGTGGCCACCCTGGGCCCAGCCTCCAGTGACCACAAGACCATCCGCGCCCTGTGCGACGCAGGCGCCGATGTGTTCCGGCTGAACCTCAGTCACGGCAGCCATGACGATATTCGCGCCCGGCACCGGATCATCCGGCAGATCGAGGCGGATACCGGGCGCCCCATCGCCATCCTGGCCGATCTTCAGGGGCCCAAGCTGCGTGTGGGCAGCTTTGCCTCTGGTGCGGTTGATCTTGAAGAGGGCAACAGCTTCCGGCTGGACCTGGACCCGGCGCCGGGTGATTCGCACCGCGTGACCCTGGCTCATCCGGAGATATTTGCCGCGCTGCGTCCCGGCGCCACGCTGTTGGTCAATGACGGCAAGATCAGGCTTCGGGTGCGCGACTGCAGCCCCGAACATGCCGATTGCGAGATCGAGGTGGGCGGCACGATCTCCGACAACAAGGGCGTCAACGTGCCCGATGTGGTGCTGCCGCTGGCGGCCCTGTCCGACAAGGACCGCACCGATCTGGAATTCGTCTGCGACCTGGGCGTGGACTGGCTGGCGCTGTCCTTTGTGCAGCGCGCCAGCGACGTGCATGAGGCGCGCGAACTGGTCAATGGCCGTGCGGCCATCATGTGCAAGATCGAAAAGCCCGCGGGCGTGACGGCCTTCGACGAGATCCTGGAGGCTTCGGACGGGATCATGGTGGCGCGCGGCGATCTGGGGGTGGAACTGCCGATCCAGAATGTGCCGCCGATCCAGAAGCGCTTGGTGCGCAAGTGCCGCGCTGCCGCCAAACCGGTGATCGTGGCCACGCAGATGCTGGAATCGATGATCACCAGCCCCATGCCGACACGGGCCGAGGTGTCGGATGTGGCCACCGCCATCTATGAGGGCGCCGATGCGGTGATGCTCTCGGCGGAATCGGCGGCGGGCAGCTATCCGGTCGAAGCCGTGACCACCATGAACAACGTGGCGATCGAGGTTGAAAACGATCCCACCTATCAGCAGGTGATGGATGCCTCGCGCAAGATCGTGCATGCCTCGGTCGCCGACGGGATCGTTGCCGCCGCCCGCGAAATCGCCGAAACAACGGATATCGTCGCCATCTGCTGCTTCACCAGTTCCGGCACCACCGCAGCCCGTGTGGCGCGCGAACGGCCCCATGTGCCGATCATCGCGCTGACCACTATTGTCGGCACCGCGCGACGGCTGACGCTGACCTGGGGGATCCATTGTGTGATGACCTCGGAAATCATCCGGTTCAAGGAGGCGGTCATCAGCGCCGTGCGCGCTGCGCGCCGGTTCGAATTCGCCTCCGAGGAGGATCAGATCGTGGTGACGGCCGGGGTGCCGTTCAACATCCCGGGCACCACGAACATCCTGCGGGTGGCGCCTTGTGCGGAACACTTGATCCGCTTGACCGACCCGGAGTAGAATCGTGCATCTGAACGGGGGCTGACATGAGCTATGACGTTCTGTTCCTGTTAGGTATATTTCTGCTGCCGTTTGCGGTGCTGAGCATGATGGGGGCCTGGGTTGGCGGGCGGTCCCCGCGCACGGGCGGGATTCTGGGCATGGTGGCGCTGGTGCTGCTGATCTATGTCGCCCAGTCGCGCCCGGCGGGCCTGTATGACCTGCGCGACATTCCCGCGCTGACGGTGGCGGTCTTTGGGCGGCTTCTGGGCTGACGTTGGGCCAGCAACGCTTGCAAAGGGGCGGCGCGCGGTGTATCCGGCGCGCTCGAACACGATGCGGCCGGCCCCAGGCATGCCGAGTCGCATCCGGACCGAAAGCCCGAAAAAGGAGTCGGAAATGCCGAAGATGAAGACCAAATCAAGCGCCAAGAAGCGCTTTTCCATGACCGCAAGCGGCAAGGTCAAGGTGGCCCAGGCCGGCAAGCGGCACGGGATGATCAAGCGGACGCCCAAGTTCATTCGTGACGCGCGCGGCACCACGGTCCTGTCGGACCAGGATGCCCGTATCGTCAAGAAATACATGCCCTACGACCGCTGAGGAGTCCCAGACATGGCACGCGTTACATCCGGGAAAGTCACCCACGCCCGTCACCGCAAGGTGGTCAAGGCCGCCAAAGGCTATTACGGCGCACGTTCGCGCAACTTCCGCACCGCCACCCAGGCGGTGGACAAGGCCAACCAGTACGCCACCCGCGACCGCAAGAACCGCAAGCGCAGTTTCCGCGCCCTGTGGATCCAGCGGATCAACGCCGCGGTGCGTGAGATCGACCCCGCGCTGACCTATTCGCGCTTCATCAACGGCCTGACGCTGGCCGGGATCGAAGTGGACCGCAAGGTTCTGGCCGATCTGGCCGTGCATGAGCCCGAGGCCTTTGGCCAGATCGTGGACAAGGCCCGCGCCGCGATGGCCTGAGGCTGCGCTGCGGTCATCCAGAGACTGCGATGCGGGGGGCTTTGGCCCCCCGTTTTCATGTCTGGCCTCGGCTGGTCCTACTGGCCGAAGCGCTGCGCGGCCTGGCTGGCACAAGGCGCCCCCGAGCCGCGCTCCCACCCGCCCACCCCGCGCGCCTCGGGGGCGCGGCCCGGCGGGGGCCGGGCCGGTTGGGTGGCAGCGTGCGGGAACTGGACCTGCGATCAGTCCGGTTTCTGGGCGCTGATCATTGCGTAGCTGAGGCCGGGGCGGGTTTCCCCTGCTGCCGGGTCCGCGCCCTGGATCACATAGGGGCCCATCAGCCCGGCCACCGAATTGCGCACCAGCAGCGGCGGCATGAAGCGGCGCAGCAGGCGGTATTTCCAGTTGGTAAACACGCGGGTGGCGATCTTTTGCAGGCGGTGGGTGCCGGGCAGGACTGCCTGGCTCAGGTCGCGTTCGGTGACGGCCAGTCCCGCGGCTTCGAAGGGGATGCGCCAGTCCTGCAGCGTCCAGAAACCGTTGGTCACCGCGGTGGTGACCTCGAACAGCCGCGCGGCGGTCATCATGTCGGCGGGGGCGCTGTTCAGATCCGGGTGACGGAACCCGTCATAGATGACCACCCGGCCCCCGGGCTTTAGCAGCGCCGCCATCTGCGCGGCAGTGCGGCCCGGGTCCTGCGCGTAGCACAGGGTTTCCACGGCGAAGATCACGTCAAACGTACCGATATCGGCGGGCAGGTCATCATGGCTGCCTTGCCGGAAGGTGGTGTTGGTCAGCCCGGCCTGCGCGGCGGCGCGGGTGCAGCCGGCGACATGGGTATCCAGAAGGTCCAGCCCGGTAAAGGCGACCTGTGGGTGCTGAGGCGCCAGGTGGAGCGTGTTGAATCCCAGCCCGCAGCCCAGTTCCAGCACGCGCGTCGCACCCGTCTCACCGATATGGCGCGTGATTTCCCGGGCCTGGGCGTAATAGCCGGCCTTGTCGAAGCTGCCTTCGGGATTGAGCGCGAAATGCATGCAGCCCGCTTCGGAATGGATGCGTCGGTAGCCAGGCACCGACTGGCGGTAATAGGGGGCGATGATGTCGCGCCCTTCGCTCGCCAGAATGCGATCGATCCCGAACGCCCTGTCCACCAATTGCAGCGCGCCGGACAGCGGCATGTTCAGAGGCATTGGCTGCACGCTGTGAAGGACTGGCTGGGTATGTTTCAAGTGCAATGCGATATCCTGTTATACCGATAAAATCTCCCTTTCGTTATGACGGTTTCCCGAAGTTTGGCAAGATGTCCGGCCGGTTCTTCCGGCCCTTGGCAGGCAGGCCGCGCGCCGGTTGCCAGCGGTATCAGCGCCCCTTCCAGACGGGATCACGTTTTTCGGCGAAGGCGCGGGCGCCTTCCAGTTGATCGTCCGAGGAATAGAGCCGGTCCACGGTGGGGAACTGGCGCCGGGTGATGCGGTTGAGCGCGTCCTGAAAGCGCATGTCCTCGGCCTCGCGCACCACTTCCTTGATGGCGGCATAGACCAGCGGCGGCCCCGATTCCAGAAGCCGCGCCAGTTCCCAGGTCTTTGGCAGCAGGTCTTCGGGCGTCGTGATCTCGCGCAGCAGGCCCCAGCGCAGGGCCTCTTCGGCATCGAACCAGCGGCCCGTCAGCAACAAGTCCATGGCCACATGGTAGGGGATGCGTTTGGGCAGCTTGATCGAGGCCGCATCAGCCACCGTGCCCGAGCGGATTTCCGGCAGCGCGAAGCTGGCGGTGTCCGCGGCCAGGATCAGATCGCATGACAGCGCCAGTTCCAGCCCGCCCCCGCAGCAGATGCCATTGACGGCGGCGATCACCGGCTTGTTCATCTGCGGCAGCTCCTGCAGGCCGCCGAAGCCGCCCACGCCATAGTCACCATCCACCGCATCGCCGTCGGCGGCGGCTTTCAGGTCCCAGCCGGGGCAGAAGAATTTGTCCCCCGCCGCCCGCAGGATGGCCACGCGCAGGGCGTCGTCATCGCGGAATTCACGGAACACCTCGCCCATGATCCGGCTGGTGGCCAAGTCGATGGCATTGGCCTTTGGCCGGTCCAGCGTCACTTCAAGGATGGCGCCTTCGTGGCGGGTCTTGACGGGGCCTTCGGTCCGCATCTGCATCATGGTACTGCCTCCCATATGACGGCGTCTGCTGCCATGGCGCCGCTCTCGCGCACCAGCAGCGGGTTGATCTCAACTTCCTCCAGCGCGGGGTCCTGCGCCAGCATGTCCTGCAGCTTCATCGCGGCCTGCACCACGGCATCGACATCGGCGCGGGGGCGTCCGCGATACCCGTCCAGCAGCGGCCAGAGCCGCAGGCGGCGCAGCGCGGCGGTGATTTCGGTTGGCGTGACGGGCAGGACCAGCGTGACCGTGTCGCCCAGCAGCTCGGCGGCGGTGCCGCCAAAGCCCAGGGTCAGAGTGGCGCCATAGACCGGGTCCCGCCGCACGCCCAGGATCAGTTCGGCCAGCGCGCCGGGGATCATCTCCTCGGCCAGATAGCCAAGGGCGCCGGGGATTTCGGGCTGGCCCTCAAGCGTGGTCAGGTTCAGCCGCACCGCCCCGGCTTCGGATTTATGGGCAAAGCCCAGCCCCTTGAGCGCCAGCGGCGGGGTCAGGGCATGGGCGGCACGGGCGAGCGCGGGCAGGTCCGGCGCCGCCACCCCGCGCGGCACGGCAATGCCTGCCTGCGCCAGCCGGGTCTTGGCGGCGGCTTCATCGAGCATGTGCACATCACGCGCCGGGGGGGCGGGCCAGGGTGCCCAGCCGGTGGCGGCGGGCGGGGTCTGGGCCGCAGCCAGCGCGGTCAGCGCGGTTTCCGCCCCCATCAGCACCACCACCCCGCGCGCGGCCATGGAGCGCGCGAGCGCTTCGTCGAAATTCTCGGGCAGGCTGGCGACGGCAAAGGCGGGTTTGCCGGTGTTGACCCCGGCGGCGGCGATGGCATCCAGCGCCGGGGTGAAGCTGGACGGGTCACAGCGGTCCGGGCGCGGCGGGTCGATGACGAAAAGCCCCGCGTCATAGCCCGAGAGCATTTCGCTGAACACCGCCTCGATCCGGGCGCCGTCGCCCCAGATGAAGGTGTGGTAATCCAGCGGGTTGGAGATGGTGACCATGGGGCCCAGGGCTTCGGACAGGCGCGCGGCGCTGTCGGTGCCGGGGGGCGGGAAGTCCAGCCGGTGGCGCGCGGCCAGATCGGCGATCATCCCGGCCTCACCCCCCGAACAGGAGAGCGAGCAGAGCCGCTGGCCCAGCCCCGGCCCGTGGGCATGCAGGATTTTCAGGGTTTCCAGCAACTCGGCAGGGGTTTCGACCTCGGCAATCCCGGCCTGGTGCAGGAAGGCGCTGGAGGCCACGCTGTCGCCCGCCAGGGCCGCCGTGTGCGAGGCGGCGGCGGCGCGGGAAGCCTCGGTCCGGCCGGATTTGATGGCGACGATGCCCTTGCCCCGGGCGGCGGCCTCCTGCGCCAGCGCGGCCAGCGCCGGGGCATCGGTGATCCCTTCGACATAGAGCCCCAGCGCGGTGACGCGGGGGTCTTGCAGCAGGGCGCGGCCCAGTTCGGCCAAGCCCACCTGTGCGGCATTGCCCAGGCAGGCCACATAGGCGAGCGGCAGGGCGCGGGCTTGCATGGTCAGGTTGACGGCGATGTTCGAGGATTGCGAGATCACCGCCACCCCGCTGTCCACCCGTTGCCCGCCATGCTGATCAGGCCAGAGCAATGCTCCGTCCAGATAGTTGATGATACCGTAACAATTCGGCCCCAGAACCGGCATTGTTCCGGCTGCAGCCACAAGCTGCGCCTGCGCCGCAGCGGCGCCGGTTTCCGACCAGCCCGAGGCAAAGGCCACCGCGCCGCCCGCGCCCATGGCGGCGAGTTCGCCCACCACCTGCAGCGTGGCATCGCGGTTGACGCCGATGAAAGTGGCATCGGGCGCGGCGGGCAGGTCGGCGAGGCTGGGCACCGCGGGCAGGCCGCCGATGGTGCTGCGCGTGGGGTGGACGGGCCAGACCTGCCCGTCAAAGCCCATGCGCTGGCATTGTTCGATGACATTGGCGGCCCAGCCGCCCCCCATCACCGCGACAGAGCGCGGGCGCAGCAGGCGCGACAGGTTCTTCATGGCAGGGGCAACGCGCAGGCGGTGGGCGGCGCAGGGGGGCTGTCCGCCCCCCTCGTGCCCGTTCCGGGCAATTCACCCCCCGAGAGTATTTTCGGCAAGATGAAGGGGTGGGGCGTGACGGTGCCCCCTGCCGCCGCGGTGATCGGGGCGGGCCCTGGCGGGCAGGTATCATATACGGGGGGCGGAACTGTTCCCTCCGGTGTGTTCTGGATCGTCAGTCTTGGCATTGGGGTGACCGTATCCGGGCTGAAGCGCAATCTGCGCCATGGGTGCCGTGCGGTCGGGGTGGTGTCAAGCGGGGGATGTCAGATTGCACGGCCCTGCATGAGGCGCGGGAGGTCTCCGGTCAGGCCGGCGGCTTCGCGGATGAAGTGGCGGCGCAGTCCGGGCAGGGCGGAAACAATGCCCATGCCGAGGTCACGCCCCATGCGCAACGCGGGGTTGTCATTGGAAAACAAGCGGTTGAACAGGTCCGTGCCGAGGGCCAGGACTGCCGTGTCGAAGCGGCGCCATTGCTGGTAGCGTTCGAGCACGGGCTGGGTGGCGAAATCCTCGCCGCGGCGGGTGGCCTCGATCAGGACCTGGGCCAGGGCGGCGACATCACGCAGGCCCAGGTTGAGGCCCTGCCCGGCGATGGGGTGGACGCCGTGCGCCGCATCGCCCACGAGCGCCAGCCGCGGGGCAATGAAGCTGTTGGCAAGCGTCAGCCGCAGCGGATAGGCAAAGCGTTTTCCGTCCAGTGCAATCTCGCCCAGGAAGCTGCCGAAGCGGGGGCGCAGGGCGGCCAGATAGGTGGCGCCATCGGCGTGATGCAATGCCTCGGCGCGGGCGGTTTCCTCGCTCCAGACGATGGAGGCACGGTTGCCGGGCAGGGGCAGGATGGCCAGCGGCCCGGCGGGTAGGAACAGTTGATGCGCGCAGCCATGGTGGGGAAGGTCATGGCGAATGGCGCAAACCAGCGCGGTCTGGCCGTAGTCCCAGCCGGTCCGGGCGATCCCGGCACGGCTGGCGGTGGGGCTGTTGCGTCCGTCACAGCCCACCAGCATCCGGGCCGAGAGCATCCGCCCCGAGGCCAGCGTGACCTGCACCCCGGCGCCGGTCACCTGTTGTGCGGTGACCGTTTCGCCCGGGTGGTGCTGGATGCCGGGTGTTTCGGCCATCGCATCCAGAAGCGCGCGGCGCAGGTAACGATCCTCGATCATGTGGCCCATGGGGCCTTCCTCGATCTCGGCGTGGTCGAACTGCAGGAAGAAGGGCGCGATGCCTTCGCCGGGGCGGCCATCGCTGGCCTTGATCTGTAGGATGGGTTGCGCGTGGTCTGCGATCTGCGCCCAGATCCCCAGTGCCCCCAGCGCCCGGACCGAGGCCAGCGCCAGCGCATAGGCGCGACCGTCAAAGGTGTCACTGCGCAGGTGCTCCAGGGGCTGCGCATCCATCAGCGCGACGCGCAGCCCGCCCTTTGCCAGGGCAAGCGCAAGGGCCGGGCCATTGAGGCCGCCGCCGACGATCAGGATATCAGCGTCATGGGTCATGGGCCCAATATGGCGGTGGGGGCGGGATTGTCCATGCGACATCCGCGCTGTAGCGTCTGCCCGTACGCAACAGGCAGGGCAGGAACATGCAGGACGACTGGCAGGCGATGAGCGCGGCGGATCTGGGCCGGGGGATCGAGGCGGGCAGCATCTGCCCCGTCGCGCTGGCCGAGGGGTTTCTGGACGCCATCACGGCGCATCCGTTTGGCCCGCGCATCTATGCCCGTGACATGCGCGCGCGGGCGCTCGATGAAGCGATGGCGGCGCGGGGGCGGGCCAGGGCCGGGCTGCGGCGCGGGCCGCTGGACGGGGTGCCGGTGTCCTGGAAGGACCTGTTCGATACCGCTGGGGTGGCCAGCGAATCAGGCAGTGCGCTGCTGGCCGGGCGCGTGCCCGAGCAGGATGCCGAGGTGCTGCAGCGCATGACTGCCGCGGGCACTGTGGCGCTGGGCAAGACGCATCAGACCGAGTTTGCCTATTCCGGGCTGGGGTTGAACCCGGTCACGGCCACGCCGCCCTGTGTGAATGACCATGATGCGGTGCCCGGCGGGAGTTCTTCGGGGGCGGCGGCTTCCGTCGCCTTTGGGCTGGCGCCGCTGGCGATCGGGTCGGACACGGGCGGGTCGGTGCGGATACCGGCGGCGTGGAATGATCTGGTGGGGTTGAAGACCACCCATGGCCGTCTGTCGCTGGCGGGGGTGGTGCCACTGGCGCCGCGTTTCGATACGGTGGGGCCGCTGGCGCGCACGGTCGAGGATGCAGCCCTGGCGCTGGCCATCATGGAGGGGGCGCCGGTGCCTGATCTGCGGGGGGCCGATCTGTCCGGGGTGCGCCTGCTGGTGCTGGAGGGGGCGCCGTTCGACGATATTCGTGATCGTCCCCGCGCGGGTTTCGAGGCCGCGCTCGAGGCCATGGGCGCCGCAGGGGCGCGGATTGACCGCAAGAACCTGCCCGAAGTGTCCGAGGCGCTGGCGCTTTCGGCAATCATATACACGCCCGAATGCTGGGCGCAGTGGCGTGACCTGCTCGAAACCGCACCTGACAAGGTGTTCGCGCCGATCCTGGAGCGTTTCCGGTCCGGGCGCGATCATCTGGCGGCGGATTATGTGGCCGCCTGGAACAGGCTGAACCGGTTGCGGCGCGATTATCTGGCGGCCACCGCGGGCTATGATGCAGTGCTCCTGCCCACGGCGCCCAACATGCCCCCCGATGCGGCGCGGCTGATGCAGGAGCACGGCTATTTTACCACTGAAAACCTGCTGACGCTTCGCAATACGCGCATCGGGAACATGCTGGGGTTATGCGCCCTGACCCTGCCCACGGGGACACCCTCGGCCGGGATCAGCCTGATGATGCCACCCATGGCGGACCATCGTCTGTTGCGGCTGGGTGCGGCGGCCGAGGTGGCGCTTCGGCGCCAGTGACGCGCCGCATGGCCTGCGCCGGATGCGGCCCTGGCGCAGCGCCCACCCACCCACCCCGCTGCGCCAGGGCCGCAGGGGTCAGGTGGCATTTTTCAGGTCAGGGGCTCAGACCCAGCGGGCGAAGGGGGGCAGGCTCATCAGCACGGCATCGGGGTCATGGCTGGTTTCCAGGCCGAATTTCGTGCCGCGGTCATAGACCAGATTGTATTCCGCATAGAGCCCGCGGTGGATCAACTGCGTTTCCTTGTCGGCTTCGGTCCAGGCCTGGGTGCGGCGCTTGTCGGCCAGGGGCAGGAAAGCGGGCAGGAACGCGCGCCCGACCGACTGGGTGAAGGCGAAATCAGCCTCCCAGTCGCCTGAGCACAGATCATCATAGAAGATACCACCCACACCGCGGGCGCGCTTGCGGTGCGGGATGTAGAAATAGTCGTCTGCCCATTCCTTGAACCGCGGATAGAAGCCCGGGTCATGGGGGTCGCAGGCATCCTTGAGCACGGCATGGAAGGCAGCCGTGTCCTCGCTGTATTCGATGCAGGGGTTCAGGTCCGAGCCGCCGCCAAACCACCAGGCCCCCGGCGTCCAGAACATGCGCGTGTTCATGTGCACCGCCGGGGCATGGGGATTCTGCATATGTGCCACAAGCGAAATGCCGCTGGCCCAGAAGCGCGGGTCTTCGGCCAGGCCGGGGATTTCCTTGCGCGCGGTCAGGGATCTCTGCGCGCGATCTCCCAGCGCCCCATGCACGGCCGAGACATTCACCCCCACCTTCTCGAACACCCGCCCGCCGCGCATGACACTCATCAATCCGCCACCGGCATCGCTGCCATCCGCCGTGCCGCGCCTGGTTTCGCGCAGTTCGAACCGCCCGGCAGGCAGGTCTGAAAGCGGGCCGTCGGTATGGGCGTCTTCCAGGGCTTCGAATGCGGCGCAGATGTCATCGCGCAACTGGCGAAACCAGGCTGCGGCGCGGGTCTTCTGCGGGGCGAATGGGTCGGTCATGGGCAGAACTCCGAAACGTCTGCGCATGGGCTAGCAGGAAACCCGGACGCTGGCCAGCACCAGCGGCGCATGACCTTTGTGGAAAGCCTGCGAAGACATCGGAAACGCAATGCTGCGCGGCTTGTCCGCACAGTGGTATCAGCCAGCGCCCGCGCCCCCGAGGCGCGCAGGGTGGGTGGGTGGGCGCGGCTCGGGGGCGCTTTTGTCCTGTTGCGGGGGCGGGTGTGACCGGCAGCCGCAAGGGCGGCGTCAGTGAACGCTGACCGGTGTAAGATCGTTCTGCCGGGCCAGCACGAAGGCCATGGTCCGGTCGGTCACCAGCGCCATGCGCTCGCCTTCCTCATGATGGATCGCATAGACGCGGGTCGCGCCCTGCAATTCGCGCTGCACATCATCGGGCAATTCCGTCACATCCACCGGGCGTACATACACGATAGGCTGGGTGTCGCCTTCGGGCAGGGGGTGTTTGCTGTTCATGCTCTGCATCCTTGTCCTTGGCGGGCTCAGCCGCGGGTGATGGGGATCGACTGCTTGACTGCCTTGGGTTCAGGCCGCTGCAGGTCGATGTGCAGCAGGCCGTTTTCCAGCACTGCGCCCGAAACCTCGACCCCTTCGGCAAGTGCAAAGGCCCGCTGGAACTGCCGCGCCGCTATTCCGCGGTGCAGGAAGACACGGTCATCACCGTCTTCGCCCTGATGGCCACGGACCAGCAGTTGCCGGTTCTCGATGGTGATCGACAGCTGTTCCTCGCGGAACCCGGCCACGGCCAGGGTGATGCGGAACGCATGCGGCCCGCAATGTTCGATGTTGAACGGCGGATACCCGTCGGTTCCGGCTCGCGCGGTGCGCTCCACCAGTTGTTCCAGCTGATCGAACCCCAGCAGCAGCGGGTGCGACGGAAAGGTAATTCTGCTCATGCGGCAAGCCCTTGTATCAAGCGACATTGCAGCGGGCCCCTTGTCTGTTGCGGCGACCCGCCCGGTACAGATATGGGGGCTGGCGCCCGGCGTGCAAGGGTGCGTGGCAGCTTTGCCTTTGCCGGGGCATGCTGTATTGTCACGGACACAGAATCTCCACAGGACCTTCCATGAACGCGCCATCGGAACTGAACCACGAGGAAGTGCTGCGCATCAAGCTCGAGGTTCTCAAGCGGCAGCACCGTGATCTTGATGATGCCATCGCCGCCCTGCAGGAGCGGGCGACAGGTGATGCCCTGCAACTGCAGCGCCTGAAGAAGCAGAAGCTGGTGCTGAAGGACCAGATCGCGCGGATCGAGGACGAACTGACCCCGGATATCATCGCCTGATGGATCGGCAGTGCTGCGCATTGCGCCCGGCCCCGCGGAAGGTATAGTGCGCGCCAAATCGGGCAGGAGGCGCGCATGGCGCAGGTCAGGGTCGGGATCATCATGGGCAGCCAGTCGGACTGGCCCACCCTGCGCGAAGCCGCGCAGCTTCTGGAGGAGTTCGGCGTGGCGCATGAGGCGCGAATCGTTTCGGCGCATCGCACGCCGGACCGGCTCTGGTCCTATGGGCAGGAGGCCGCGGGCCGGGGCCTGCAGGTGATCATCGCCGGTGCGGGCGGGGCGGCGCATCTGCCGGGAATGATGGCGTCCAAGACGGCCCTGCCGGTGATCGGCGTGCCGGTGCAGACCCGTGCGCTGGGGGGGCTGGACAGCCTCTATTCCATTGTCCAGATGCCGCGCGGCTTTCCCGTTGCCACCATGGCCATCGGCGCGGCGGGGGCGGCCAATGCTGCCCTCATGGCGGTGCAGATACTGGCGCTGTCCGATCCCGCACTGGCGCAGAAACTGATCGACTGGCGCGCGGCCCTCAGCGCCTCCATTCCGCAGGAACCTTCTGATGACTGACCCCCTTGGCCCTGGCGCCGTGATCGGCATTCTGGGTGGCGGGCAGCTGGGGCGGATGCTGGCCGTGGCCGCCGGGCGACTGGGCTTGCGTGCCCATGTCTATGATCCCGCCCCGGCGCCGCCTGCTGGCGATCTGTGCCACGCCCTGACCACCGCCGCGTGGGAGGACCATGACGCCCTGCGCCGCTTTGCCGGGGCGGTCGATGTCATCACCTATGAGTTCGAGAACATCCCCGCCGCCACGCTGGACCTGCTCGAGTCACTCCGCCCGGTGCGCCCCGGTCGGCGCGCGCTGGAGGTCAGCCAGGACCGGCTGACGGAAAAGCGGTTCCTGCAGGACCTCGGCCTGGCCACCGCGCCCTTCGCCCCCATCGACAGCATGGATGACCTGGAGGCCGCCCTGGCCCGGATCGGCACCCCGGCGATCCTCAAGACCCGGCGGCTGGGCTATGACGGCAAGGGCCAGGCGCGCATCTCCGCCGCGGCCGATGCCCCCGTAGCGCTGCAGGCCATGGCCGGTGCGCCCGCCATCCTCGAAGGCTTTGTGCGGTTCGAGCGCGAGATCTCGGTCATCGCCGCGCGTGGGCTGGCCGGTGCCGTGCAAGCCTATGATCCGGGCGAAAACCTGCACGAAGGCGGCATCCTGCGCCGCACCACCCTTCCCGCCGCCATCAGCCCCGCCACCCGGACCGAGGCCGCGCTGCTGGCCGGGCGCATCCTGACCGCGCTGGACTATGTGGGCGTGATGGGGGTCGAACTGTTCGTCACCCCCGCCGGGCCGGTGGTGAACGAGATCGCCCCGCGGGTCCATAATTCGGGCCACTGGACGCAGCAGGGCTGCACCGTTGACCAGTTCGAACAGCATATCCGCGCCGTGGCGGGCTGGCCCCTGGGCGATCCGCGCCGCCATGCCGATGTCGAGATGGAGAACCTGATCGGCGATGACATGGACCGGGTGGCGCAGATCATCACCGAACCCGGCGCGGCGCTGCACCTTTATGGCAAGACCGAAACCCGCCCGGGCCGCAAGATGGGCCATGTGAACCGCATCAGGACCTGAGCCCGGTCACGCCGCGGGGCAGACCGCCTGCGCGGCGGCGGCGCGGCGGGCCTCGCTGGCGCGGCGGATGCGCAGATCCTCCAGCTTGCGCCGCTCGGCCGCCATGTCTACGGCCTGCGGGCGGTCGCGGGTGAACGCTTCCTGCCGGGTGCAGAACAGGGTGTCTTCGCGCGGCCAGGCGCAGAGTTCGACCACCGTGCGCGTGTCCACCTCGCGGGTGATGGCATAGCCGCGGGCGATATTGCCCTCGGTCTCGGCGATCAGCCCGTCCAGCACCTGCAATTCGTTGGTCGCCGCGCGCAGGCACCGCTCCCGTGGTGAGGCGCAGGCCCCCAGGATCAGGGCGGCAAGCGGCAGAAGCAGGATCAGGCGCATCAGAGGATCTCCCGGAAGACCCGGCCCAGTGTAGTTCATTCCAAGCCATGAATGAAGTGCGCTTGCGCACATCAACACAACCGCGTCAGCCAGCGCCCTTCTCTGCTGCGCTTTCGCAGCAGAGAGCGCCCCGAGGCGCGCAGGGTGGGTGGGTGGGCGCGGCTCGGGGCGCGCTCTTTGCCTTCACCGGCCACAGGCCGTGGCGCTGCACAACTGCCTGGCGGTCAGAAGCGCCAGCCGGGGCGGCGCGGCACGCGCACCGCCAGCATCGGCTTGATCAGGGGCGAGGCAAAGCGGCGCAAGTCCAGCGCCTCATGCACGCCGGTGGTTTCCTCGCCCCCGATCCGGGTGCGCACCTGCGCGCGACTGTAGAAGGGCGCGTCCAGCATCCCCATCACCTGTTTCGGCCGATACCCTTCGTCGGCGCGGGTTTCGCGCCGCACGGCCCAGAGGCTGCGGGCAAAGCGGGTGCGCGGCGGCGCTTCGACCGTCTCGATGTCGCCCTCGGGTGTGAAATGCAAAGCAGTTTGCGATGCGCTGCCATCCATCAGCGTGGCGTCATAGAAACAGGTGGTCCCGCCCCGGTGCGGAAACCGCCCCCAGGTCCAGAACCGGAAATCCGCTTCCAGCGCGGCGCTGCCGCGATTGGCATCCATGTACCCATGCCCCTGCCAGCGGTGGCCTTGGCTCAGATCGACCTCGACCCGCGCGATAGGGGCGATCGGGCGCCAGTGGTGGCGGCCATCGGGGGTCAGCGCAACCTCATGGTCGAACACCGTGGCTGGGGTCAGGGTGATGCGCCCGCGCACCCGGCTGATTAGGGGCGGGGATGAAATCTCGTTCACCTCCACCACCAGCTGCCCGCCTTGCCAGTGCATGGCGCTTGGGCCCACTTCGAAGCTGTCGCGGCTCTGGCGCAGGGCGCCGCGGCCGCGGTCGGTCATGGTGAAGCGTCCGCCCGGGCCATAGGTGGCCACGTTGATGCAGCAATGGTTCTGCGGATCGCGCCGCCCTGACCAGCGATACCAGGGCGAGAACACCGAGCCGACAAACCCGATCACCGAGAGCGCGCGCGTCCCGCAATCGCTGATCGCGTCCAGATACCACCAGGCATAGCCATCGGGCGCGACCTCGGTGCTGAAATCCGGTCCTCCAGCACCGCCGCTGCCGCGTTGCGCCCCGAAAGCGCCGCCATCGGCAGGCCCGCCCCCGGATGCGCCCCGCCCCCAGCCAGATACAGCCCCGGCAGCCGGGTCCGCGCCGTCGGCCGCAGAAAGGGCGCCATGGTCCCGTGCGGGCTGCGCCCGTAGATCGCCCCCCCGCTGCCCGGAAACAGCGCCGCGAAATCTCCCGGCAGGGTCAGGTTCTCTACCCCCGGCTGCGGGTCGAGGCGCAGCCCGAAACGGTCCAGCCGTGCGAAGGTATTGGTCAGGCATGATTGGGCCTCGTGGTCTGAAGTGGTTTCGGCGCCGGGGCGCAGCGGGGGCGCGTTCAGGATGAACTGGAACCGGGTCAGCCCGCCCGGGTCTGCCAGGCCCTGCCCGTCGGCGCAGATATAGATGGTGGGCTGGTCAGGGGAGCGGCCCTGGGCCAGGGGGGTGAACTCCTCCCCTTCCGCGCGCGCGAAGAACAGATTGTGATGCTGCAGCGGCGGGCCCGAGGCGCGCGCGGCAAAGGTCCAGACCCGCGCCGAAAGACTGCGCGGCGCATGGGCGCTGGCGGGCAGTGCGGCCTGCGCCGGAGCGCCCAGCAATCCTGCCGAGAGTGCGCCGGGGTCGCCGTTGAACACCACCTGCGCACAGCCGATCCGCGCGCCCCCGGGCAGGATGACGGCGGCGACACGGCTGGATTGCACCTCGATCCGCTGCACGGGCGTGTTCAGGCGCAGGGTGCCGCCCAGACCTTCGAACACCCCGGCCAGTACCCCTGCCAGCCGGTGCAGCCCGCCGGGTATGGTCCAGACGCCTGCGGCCTCGGCCCGCCAGATCAGGCCCAGAACCGCCGGAACGCGCGCGGGAATGCCACCGACATAGGTGCTGTAGCGCCCGAACAGCTGGCGCAAGCGCGGGTCGGTGAACTGGGCGCGCAACAACCCTGCCAGCGACCGCCCCGGCAGCAGCAGGGGCCACAGCGCCGGATCGCGCAGCGCGGTCGCCGTGGCGCGTGACAGCTGCGGCTGCTGCGCCAGCATCATCGGCCCTTCGAAGGCGGCATAAAGCCGGGCCATCCGGGCATCGAAGCGCCGGAATTCGGCACTGGCGCGCGCGCCAAACGCCTGCCCGATGGCGTCGGCGCTGGCCTCGGGGTCGGCAAACAGGTCCAGTTGCGGGCCGTCCTGCCACCAGTGCCGGGCCAGACAGGTCAGCGGGCGCAACGCCAGATGCTGCTCCAGCGTGGTGCCCGCTGCGGCAAACAGATCGTCGAACACGCCGCGCAGGGTCAGCACCGTGGGTCCCGCATCCACCGGCCCGGCCGCGCTGGGCAGGGCGCGCAACTTGCCGCCGGGGGTGGCGTGCGCCTCGCACAGCGTGATATCCATTCCGGCGGCGGCCAGCCGTATCGCTGCCGCCAACCCACCAATGCCGGCACCAATCACCACGATTTTTTCACGGGCCATGTTCATGCTATCAATTCTTGACACATGTTGCCAAACTGTCCAGTGTAATTTACACTTTGATTGTCATTGAAAGCTTACAGAGCATCGGAGGCCCCATGGACATCTCGCGCAGACTGGAACTGGCCATGTCGGCAACCATTGACCGGGCACAGGCGGGCGGGCCGGGGCGGCTGGCGCATGCGCTCAATTACGCGGTTCTGCCCGGCGGGGCGCGGATCCGGCCCACTATTTGCCTGTCGGTGGCCATGGCCTGCGGCGATGACCGGCCCGCGCTGGCCGATGCCGCCGCCGTGGCGCTGGAGCTGATCCATTGTGCAAGCCTGGTGCATGATGACTTGCCGGCCTTTGACAATGCCGATTTCCGGCGCGGCAAACCCACCGTGCATATGGCCTTTTCCGAGCCGCTGGCCGTGCTGACGGGTGATTCGCTGATCATCGCCGCGTTTGATGCCTTGACCCACGCCGCGCCAGCCGACGCGATGCGCGCGCTGTCGCTGGTGCGACTGTTGGCCCATCACACGGGTATGCCCCACGGGATTTGCGCCGGGCAGGCCTGGGAGAGTGAGCCTGAGGTCGATCTGCGCGCCTATCACCGCTCGAAAACCGCGGCGCTGTTTGTCGCCGCCACCCAGATGGGCGCGGTTGCCGCCGGGCAGGAGGCCGAGCCCTGGCAAGAGCTGGGCGCCCGCATCGGTGAGGCATTCCAGGTGGCCGACGATCTGCGCGATGCGCTCTATGACGCCGAGACCCTGGGCAAGCCCGCGGGACAGGACGCCGCGCTGGCCCGCCCATCGGCGGTTGAGGAACTGGGCGTTCAAGGCGCGATCAAGCGCTTGCGCGATATCCTATCGGGGGCGATTGCCTCGATCCCCTCATGCCCGGGCGAAGCGCAACTGGCTTCGATGGTGCAGCTTTACGCCGAACGCATGACCCCGGTGGCGCCGGTCCGGGTCTGACCCCGGTGTCTGGCACTGCGGCAGCGGGGCAGGGGGGGCAGCCCTCAGCGGCCGCGCCCGAAGGCCCGCGCGCAGGGCAGGCCGGAACAGATGCGAGCGCTGATCCTGCGCGCCCGCGGATGTCCGGCTGGATCAACCGGCTGGCCGCGAACCGGCGGTTCCAGGCTGCCATGGCGCGGATACCCGGGGTCCGGCGGCTGGTGCGTGCCGAAGGGGCCGCGATATTCGACGAGATGCAGGGGTTTGTGCGCAGCCAGGTGCTGATGGCGCTGGTGGAGCTGCGCGTGATGCACCGCCTGGCCGAGGGGCCGCTGGCCCCCGAGGCTCTGGCCGGGCAGATCGGCCTGCCGCCCGCGCGGGCGCAGGTGCTGCTGCAGGCGGGCGCCGCGATGAAGCTTTTGCGCCGCCGCCGTAACGGCGCCTTTGCCCTGTCGCCGCGCGGGGCGGCCTTTCTGGCGGTGCCGGGGTTGGAGGCGATGGTGCGCCACCACCGCGTCCTCTACGATGATCTGCGCGACCCGGAGGCCTTCTTTCGCGGTGAAACCGATCCGGCGCTGGCCCGTTTCTGGCCCTATGTTCTGGCTGGCGGGGCCGGGGCGCAGGACGCGGCGCGGTATTCGCATCTGATGGCCGAAAGCCAGGCGCTGATCGCCGAAGAGACCCTGGCCGCGGTTTCGCTGCGTGATGTCCGGCACCTGATGGATATCGGCGGCGGCACCGGGGCGTTCCTGCGCGCCGTGCGGGCCCGCGCGCCCGGGGTGAAGCTGTCGCTGTTCGATCTGCCCGAAGTTGTGGCAGGCGCGGCCCTTCCGGCTGATGTGGCGCGGCTGGGCGGCAGTTTCCGTGACGGGCCCTTGCCGCAGGGGGCGGATGCGATCAGCCTGATTCGCGTGTTGTATGACCATGATGACGCCAGTGTGGCGAATCTGCTGCAGGCCGTGCATACGGCGCTGCCGCCCGGGGGCAGGTTGATCCTGTCCGAGCCGATGTCCGGCGGCGTGCGTCCTGATCCACAGACAGATGTGTATTTCTCAGTTTACACTTTGGCCATGAAAACCGGCCGCACACGGTCGGCGCAGACCCTGCAGACGAGCCTGCAGGCCGCCGGATTTCGCCAGATTCGCCCTGCAATTGCGCGAAGGCCCTATGTGACCTCGATTATTCAGGCCTTTGCCTGACGGATGCGTAAATAATCCGCGCCAAACATGTCTAGTTTGATTGACAGCAAGACATGTAAGTATAGAATGACAATCAGAGAGCAATACCAAACAGGGCGCGGGTGAGTCGCGCCAGGGAGTTTCCGCCGTGCAAACCGCTGCGATCCTGTTGAAAGCCCCCCGTGCGCTGTCCCTGGCGCAGGTTGGGCTTGTCGATCCGGGCCCGCAGGATCTGGTTGTACGGATCCTGCACTCGGGCATTTCGACCGGCACGGAAAAGCTGTTCTGGACTGGTGAGATGCCGCCCTTTCCGGGCATGGGCTATCCGCTGGTGCCGGGCTACGAGGCTGTCGGCGAGGTCGTTGAAGCCGGGCCGCAGACCGGGTTCCGGGTTGGTGAGCGGGTGTTCGTTCCCGGGGCAAATTGTTTCGCGGCCTTGGAGGAGGGGCCTGTGTACGGGCTTTTCGGGGGTGCGGCGCAAACTCTTGTGACCCGGGCTGACCGGGTCACGCGGGTGGATGCCGGAATGGGTGCCGAAGGTGCGCTGCTGGCGCTTGCCGCAACCGCCCGCCACGCGCTGGCCGCTGAAAACTCGGCGCTGCCGGATCTGATTGTGGGTCATGGCGTCTTGGGGCGTCTGCTGGCGCGGATCACTGTGGCGCTGGGTGCGCCGCCCCCCACGGTGTGGGAGGTCAACCCGGCCCGGCGCGCGGGCGCAAAGGGATACGCGGTTCTGGACCCCGATACCGACACGCGGGGTGACTATCGCGCGATCTATGATGCCTCGGGGGCCGAGGGCCTGCTGGACAGTCTGATCGGGCGTATCGCCAAGGGGGGCGAAGTGGTGCTGGCGGGCTTCTACACCCAGCCGATCCAGTTCGCCTTTGTCCCCGCCTTCATGCGCGAGGCGCGGCTGCGGATCGCAGCCGAATGGACGCCTGCGGATCTGGAGGCCACGCGCGATCTGATCGACGGTGGCGCGCTGTCGCTTTCGGGGCTGATCACGCATCACGCCCGGCCGGACCAGGCCGCGCGCGCCTATGAGACCGCGTTCGGTGATCCGGACTGCCTGAAGATGATACTCGACTGGGAGGCCTGAATGACGCTTGACGTGCCCAACCTGAAGGATTTTGACCAACGCTTGCGCGACGAGGCGGGCGAGGATCCGACCCTGGAGGTTCCGCAGGATCCGCCCAGCAAGAAGACCCAGATCATTGCCATCTATGGCAAGGGCGGGATCGGCAAGAGCTTCACCCTGGCCAACCTGTCCTGCATGATGGCCGAACAGGGCAAGCGCGTCCTGCTGATCGGCTGCGATCCGAAATCCGACACCACCAGCCTGCTGTTCGGCGGCAAGGCCTGCCCGACGATCATCGAAACCTCGACCAGGAAGAAGCTGGCGGGCGAGGAGGTGGGCATCGGCGATGTCTGCTTCAAGCGCTCGGGCGTGTTCGCCATGGAATTGGGCGGCCCGGAAGTGGGGCGCGGCTGCGGTGGGCGCGGGATTATCCACGGGTTCGAGCTGCTGGAAAAGCTGGGCTTCCATGACTGGGATTTCGACTATGTGCTGCTCGATTTCCTGGGCGATGTGGTCTGCGGCGGCTTCGGCCTGCCGATTGCGCGGGACATGGCGCAGAAGGTGATCGTTGTCGGCTCGAACGACCTGCAGTCGCTCTATGTGGCGAATAACGTATGCTCGGCGGTGGAATACTTCCGCAAGATGGGCGGCAATGTCGGCGTGGCCGGGCTGGTCATCAACAAGGATGACGGCACCGGCGAGGCGGCGGCCTTTGCGAAATCGGTGGATATTCCGATCCTGGCGGCGATCCCGGCAGATGACGATCTGCGCAAGAAATCGGCGAATTATCAGATCGTCGGCACGGCGGCGGGCCCCTGGGGCGCGCTGTTTGCCGAACTGGCCGAGAATGTGGCCGAAGCGCCTCCGCTGCGCCCGGTGCCGTTGAGCCAGGACGGGTTGCTGGGGCTGTTTGACAGCAAGGATACCGGCGGCGACGTGGTACTGGTGCCTGCGACTGACGCGGATATGCGCGGCAAATACGCGGCGCCGAAGAAATCGCTGGAAGTGGTCTATGACGATGTCTGAGCGGACCGGATACGAGGTCGGCTATGATGCGGCCGGCGCGGTCAGCATCGCGCGCGCCGATGCGCCGAACGCGGCGCCCGGGGCCGCAGCCGACGGCATGGGCTGCCACGCGCCCGCCGAGAAGATGGATGCCGCGGCGCGCGCAGCCGGGAATGGCGAGGTACTGGACCAGTTCGCCAGGGACTATCCGCGCGGCCCGCATGACAAGCCCGAATCCATGTGCCCGGCCTTTGGCTCGCTTCGGGTCGGGCTGCGGATGCGGCGGGTGGCGACGGTGCTCTCGGGCTCGGCCTGCTGTGTCTATGGGCTGACCTTTGTGAGCCATTTCTACGGGGCGCGGCGCTCTGTCGGCTATGTGCCCTTCAGCAGCGAGACGCTGGTGACGGGCAAGCTGTTCGAGGATATCCGCGAGGCGGTGCATGAGCTGGCCGATCCGGACCGCTATGACGCGGTGGTGGTGACGAACCTGTGCGTGCCCACGGCCAGCGGCGTGCCCTTGCGGCTGTTGCCCAAGGAAATCAACGGTGTGCGGATCGTGGGCATCGACGTGCCCGGGTTCGGTGTGCCCACCCATGCCGAGGCCAAGGATGTGCTGGCCGGCGCCATGCTGGCCTATGCCCGGGCCGAGGTCGAGGCCGGGCCGGTGCCCGCGCCGGTGGGCGGCAAGTCCGACCGGCCCAGCGTGGCCTTGCTGGGCGAGATGTTCCCCGCCGATCCGATGATGATCGGCGCCATGCTGGCGCCCATGGGGCTGGCCGCGGGGCCGGTGGTGCCCACGCGCGAATGGCGTGAGCTGTATGCGGCGCTTGATTGCGGGGCGGTGGCGGCGATCCATCCGTTCTATGCGGCCTCGGTGCGCGAATTCCAGGCGGCGGGGCGGCCCATCGTCGGCTCGGCGCCGGTTGGGGTTGCGGGCACGCATGACTGGCTGGCCGCCATTGGCGAGGCGTTCAACGTGAACCCCGGCCAGATCGCGGCGGCGCAGAATGCCTTTGTCCCGGCGGTCAAGGAGGCCCTGGCGAAAGCGCCGGTCAAGGGGCGGATCACGCTCTCGGGCTACGAAGGCTCGGAGCTGCTGGTGGCGCGCCTGTTGATCGAAAGCGGCGCGGATGTGGCCTATGTGGGCACGGCCTGCGCAGCCTCGGACTGGTCGGCGGCGGATCGTGACTGGCTGGAATCGCGCGGGGTGGTGGTGAAGTTCCGCGCCTCGCTGGCGGATGATCTGGCCGCTTGCGACGGGCTGGACCCTGACCTGGTGATCGGCACCACGCCGGTGGTGCAGCACGCCAAGGAGCGCGCGATCCCGTCCTTGTATTTCACCAATCTGATCTCGGCGCGCCCGCTGATGGGGCCGGCGGGGGCGGGGTCTTTGGGCGAGGTGGTCAATGCCGCCATCGCCGGCAAGGCCCGGATGGACCATATGCGCGAGTTCTTCGCCGGCGTGGGCGAGGGCGATACCGCCGGGATCTGGGAGGGCGCGCCCAACCTGCGCCCCGAGTTCCGCGCCAACCATCAGAAGAAGCTGGATAAACAAGCGCGTGCCGCCAAGGCACAGGAGATGATCTGATGCTGGTTCAGGATCATGACCGCGCGGGCGGCTACTGGGGCGCTGTCTATGCGTTCTGCGCCGTCAAGGGCTTGCAGGTTGTCATCGACGGCCCCGTGGGGTGTGAGAACCTGCCTGTGACAAGCGTTCTGCATTACACCGATGCGCTGCCGCCCCATGAGTTGCCCATCGTGGTGACGGGGCTGGGCGAGGAAGAACTGGGCCGCGACGGCACCGAAGGGGCCATGAAGCGCGCGTGGAAAGTGCTGGACCCGGCGCTGCCAGCGGTGGTGGTGACCGGATCGATCGCCGAGATGATCGGCGGCGGCGTCACCCCGCAGGGCACCAACATCCAGCGCTTCCTGCCGCGCACGATTGACGAGGATCAGTGGGAAGCCGCCGACCGGGCGATGACCTGGATCTTTACCGAATACGGCATGACCAAGGGCCGGATGCCGCCCGAGAAGAAGCGCGAAGAGGGCGCGCCCCCGCGCGTCAACATCCTCGGCCCCATGTATGGCACGTTCAACATGCCCTCGGACCTGGCCGAGATCCGGCGTCTGGTCGAAGGGATCGGGGCCGAGGTCAACATGGTCATGCCGCTGGGCGCCCATCTGGCCGAGATGCGCAATCTGGTGAATGCCGATGTCAACATCGTCATGTATCGTGAATTCGGCCGCGGTCTGGCCGAGGTTCTGGGCAAGCCCTATCTGCAGGCGCCCATCGGCGTCGACAGCACGACGAAATTCCTGCGCTCGCTGGGCGCGTTGACGGGCCTGGACCCCGAACCCTTCATCACGCGCGAGAAGCACTCCACGCTGAAGCCCGTCTGGGATCTGTGGCGCTCGGTCACGCAGGATTTCTTTGCCACCGCCAGTTTCGCCGTGGTGGCGAACGAGACCTATGCCCGCGGCCTGCGCAACTATCTGGAAAACGATCTGGGCCTGCCCTGCGCCTTTGCCACCGCCCGGGTGCGCGGCGCCAAGACCAACAACGAGGAGGTGCGCGCGCAGATCGCCGCGAAGCGCCCGCTGGTGGTCTTTGGCTCGATCAACGAGAAGATGTACATGGCCGAGATGAAAGCCGGCCATGGCCCGGCCCCGGCCTTCATCCCCGCCTCTTTCCCCGGCGCGGCGATCCGGCGGCACACGGGCACGCCCTTCATGGGCTATGGCGGCGCGGCCTATGTGCTGCAGGAGGTCTGCAACGGGCTGTTCGATGCGCTGTTCCACATCCTGCCGCTGGGCAGCCAGATGGACAGCGCCGATGCCACGCCCACGACCCTGCGGCGCGATTTCCCCTGGGACGCCGACGCCCAGATCGAGCTTGACCGCATCGTGGCCGAGCACCCTGTCCTGACCCGCATCTCTGCGGCGCGCAGCCTGCGCGATGCGGCCGAAAAGGCCGCGCTGGACCAGGGCGCCGAGCGTGTGATGCGCGAGACTGTCCTTGCCCTGCGCGACGGGGCGGGGGCGCAGACCCTGCAACGCCAGGGCACCGACTCATCCAAACGGAGGAACGATCATGGCTGACTTTACCGTCAATTCGCCGCGCGGCCGCGGCGCGGCGCGCCCGGGCGGGGCGCTGGAATACCGGCTGTATTTCGCGGTCATGTTCATCCTGGCGCTGCCCTTTGCGCTGCTGGCCTATTTCTGGGCCGTCACGCGCCACGCGCGCATCCCCGCGCAAGGGCCGCTGGCCCGCGCCCGGGCCGAGGCACATCAGATTGTGCCCATGATCTTTCGCGGCTGAACCATCGGTTGCGATCCATGTCTTCCGGTGCCGGTGACTCCGGCTCGGTCGAAGTGAGGCGGGGCATTCATGCGCCGTTTCCGACCCCGCCGCAGGGGGTGCGGCATCAGTCTGACGATCCGGAGGATAGTATGGCTGAAAATACCGACCTGTCATTCACAGGTCTCACCGACGAGCAGGCCCAGGAACTGCACGCGGTCTATTTGAGCGGGCTTTGGCTGTTCTCAGCCGTTGCCGTAGTGGCTCATTTGGCTGTGTTCATCTGGCGCCCGTGGTTCTGAGGGGGATTGAGATATGAGCAAGTTCTACAAGATCTGGCTGGTCTTCGATCCGCGCCGCGTTTTCGTGGCACAAGGGGTTTTCCTTTTCCTGCTGGCAGCGATGATTCACCTCGTCCTGCTCAGCACCCCTTCCTACAACTGGTTCGCCATCGCCGCGGAAAAATACGACCGCCCGATGGATTGATGAACCCTGTTGCGGGCGCCCGAGGGGTGCGCCCGCAACCATAGACATGGGTTTCCGGATGGCCCGCCAGGGCTGTCACGACAAGCGGAGGGTAGCATGGCGCTGCTGAGCTTCGAGCGAAAATACCGCGTGCCTGGGGGCACGCTGGTGGGCGGAAACTTGTTCGATTTTTGGGTGGGGCCGTTCTATGTCGGATTCTTCGGGGTCTTGACGGTCTTCTTTGCCGCACTTGGCACGCTCCTGATCTTTTGGGGCGCGGTGTTGCAGGGGACATGGAATCCCTGGCTGATTTCGATCAACCCACCACCACTTGAATACGGGCTTTCGGCGGCACCGCTGGCCGAAGGCGGATTGTGGCAGATCATCACGATCTGCGCGATCGGGGCCTTTGTGTCCTGGGCCCTGCGCGAGGTGGAAATCGCGCGCAAGCTGGGCATGGGGCTGCATGTGCCCTTTGCCTTTGGCGTGGCGATCTTTGCCTATCTGACCCTGGTGGTGATCCGCCCGGTGCTGATGGGTGCCTGGGGACATGCCTTCCCCTATGGCATCTGGACCCACCTCGATTGGGTGTCCAACGTGGGCTACACCTACGGCAACTTCCACTACAATCCGGCGCATATGATCGCGGTGACATTCTTCTTCACCACGACCCTGGCGCTGGCGCTGCATGGCGCGCTGGTCCTGTCGGCGGCAAACCCGCCCAAGGGGCAGAAGATGAAGACGCCCGACCATGAAGACACCTTCTTTCGCGATCTCATCGGCTATTCGGTGGGCACGCTGGGGATCCACCGGCTGGGGCTGCTGCTGGCGCTCAATGCCGGGTTCTGGTCGGCGGTGTGTATCGTGATCTCGGGAACCATCTGGTTCGATCAGTGGGTGTTCTGGTGGGATTGGTGGCTTGATCTGCCCTGGTGGGCCAATATCCCGGGAGGCGTCAATGGCTGAGTATCAGAACATCTTTACCCAGGTTCAGGTCCGGGCCGCCCCCGAAATGGGCATGGTCGAAGAGGTGGAGCTGGAGAACCGGACCAAATCGGCCAGTTTCTCCAACCTGCTGGGCTGGTTCGGCAATGCGCAACTGGGGCCGATCTATCTGGGCACCATGGGCGTGATTTCTCTCGCCACCGGCGCCATCTGGTTCGTGATGGTCGGCATGTGGTTCTGGGATCAGGCGGGCTACAACCCGGCCGTGTTCCTGCGCGATCTGTTCTGGCTGTCGCTGGACCCGCCGGGGCCGGAATACGGGCTGAGCTTTCCGCCGATGCGGGAGGGGGGGTATTTCCTGATTGCCTCGTTCTTCCTGCTGATCTCGGTCATGACCTGGTGGGTGCGCACCTATCTGCGGGCCGAGGCGCTGGGCATGGGCAAGCACGTGGCCTGGGCCTTTGCCTCCGCCATCTGGCTGTTCCTGGTGCTGGGTCTGTTCCGTCCCATCCTGATGGGGTCCTGGTCCGAGGCGGTGCCCTATGGCATCTTCACGCACCTGGACTGGACCAACCTCTTCAGCCTGCAATACGGCAACCTGTTCTATAACCCGTTCCACGCGCTTTCGATCGTGTTCCTCTATGGCTCGGCCCTGCTGTTCGCCATGCACGGGGCGACGATCCTGGCCGTCAGCCGCTTCGGCGGGGACCGGGAGCTGGAGCAGATCGTGGACCGCGGGACCGCATCCGAACGCGCCGCCCTGTTCTGGCGCTGGACGATGGGCTTCAACGCCACCATGGAGGGGATTCACCGCTGGGCCTGGTGGTTCGCCGTGCTGACCACGCTGACGGGCGGCATCGGTATCCTGCTGACCGGGACGGTCGTGGACAACTGGTCCGTCTGGGCTGACCAGCGCGGCTTCCTGCCCAGCTATGACTGAAGGAGCGAACTGATGTCCGAACGTGACTACTTCGAGGTGAGCCGCACCGGCCAGATCCGCAACTGGATCATGAGCGAGATGCTCCGCGGCGGGGGCTATGCCGCCGTGGTGCTGGTCGGTATCGGCCTGATCATTGGGGTGATCTATCTGGTGGGGCTTCTGCTGCCCGCCGAAAGCCGGAACACCCCGCCCCCCATGCCGTTCAGCCAGTTGGAGGCGCCGCTTGATGGCGCTGAAACCCGCCTGGGCTGAAAACGGAATCGGCGGGGGCGCGGCCAAAGCGCCCCCGCCCAACCAGGTTCGGGACAAAGCCAACCCGGACGCGGGCCATAGTGCGCCCGGTTCCCTTTCCTGATGGCAACAGGAAACTGGTGCCGGGCGGGTGTGACCCCTCGGCACCTTTTTTGTCTGACGGAGGAGAGAATGACCCAACCATCGCCCGCATCCCGCCCGCTTCTGGACCGTGTCGCCGGACCGGCCGACCTGCGCGCTCTCAGTGACGCCGAGCTTGCCGCCCTGGCCCAAGAGTTGCGCGAGGAGTTGATCGAGGTTGTCAGCCGCACCGGCGGGCATTTGGGGTCCTCGCTGGGGGTGGTGGAACTGACGGTGGCGCTGCACGCGACCTTCCGCGCGCCGTTTGACAAGATCATCTGGGATGTCAGCCACCAGAGCTATCCGCACAAGATGCTGACCGGGCGGCGTCACCGCATGGACAGCCTGCGCCGCGAAGGGGGGCTTTCGGGCTTCACCAAGCGCGCGGAAAGTGAATTCGACCCGTTCGGCGCGGCGCATAGCTCCACCAGCATCTCGGCCGCGCTGGGCTTCACAGTGGGGCGGGACATGGGCCTGCCCACGGGCGATGCGGTGGCTGTCATTGGCGACGGCTCCATCACCGCCGGGATGGCCTGGGAGGCGCTGTTCAACGCCGGGGCCGAGGGGCGGCGGATGGTGGTCATCCTCAATGACAATGAAATGTCCATCGCTCCCAATGTCGGTGCGCTCAGCCGTTATCTGACCCGCCTGGGCGGTGCCGCGCAGGGCATGAGCCTGCGCGAACTGGCCGCCGGGTTCGAGGCCGCGCTCCCCGAGGCGCTGCGCGAACACGCCCGCCGCACCCGTCAAAGCATCGGCGGCATCCACGCGCCCGCGACCATGTTCGAGGATCTGGGCTTCACCTATCTGGGCCCGGTGGATGGCCATTCCATGCCCGATCTGCTGGCCACCCTGCGCACCGTGCGCAGCCAGGCCGACGGGCCGGTGCTGATCCATGCGCTGACCGTCAAGGGCAAGGGCTACGCGCCGGCGGAAAGCGCGGCCTGCAAATATCACGGCGTGGCGAAATTCGATGTCGGCACCGGCGCGCAGCAGAAATCGCGGCCCAATGCGCCCAGCTATACCGGAGTATTCGGCCAGACCCTGACCGAGGCCGCGGCCCGCGATCCGCGCATCGTGGCCGTGACCGCCGCCATGCCCGGGGGGACTGGGCTGGACATCATGGCCAAACGCTTCCCGCGCCGGGTCTTCGACGTGGGCATCGCCGAACAGCACGCTGTCACCTTTGCCGCCGGGATGGCCGCCAGCGGGCTGAAACCCTTTTGCGCGATCTACAGCACCTTCTTGCAGCGCGGCTATGACCAGGTGGTGCATGATGTGGCGCTGCAGGGGCTGCCGGTGCGCTTTGCCATCGACCGCGCGGGGCTGGTGGGGGCCGATGGGGCCACCCATGCCGGGGCGTTCGATGTGGGCTACATGACGAACCTGCCCGGCATGGTGGTCATGGCCGCCGCCGACGAGGCTGAACTGGCCCGCATGGTCGCCACCGCCGCCGCCCATGACGAAGGGCCCATCGCCTTCCGCTATCCGCGCGGCGAAGGCGTGGGCGTGGAGATGCCCGAACATGGGCAGGTGCTGGAGATTGGCAAGGGCCGCGTGCTGGCCGAGGGCGATCAGGTGGCCTTCCTGTCCTTTGGCGCGCATCTGTCCGAAATCCAGCGCGCCGTGGAGCAATTGGCCGAGCGCGGGATCACCGCCACCGTTGCGGATGCGCGTTTTGCCAAGCCGCTGGATACCGATCTGATCGCGCAGCTGGCGCGCCATCACAAGGCGCTGATCACGGTCGAACAGGGCGCGCAGGGGGGCTTTGGCGCGCATGTGCTTCATCACATGGCCAATGCCGGGCTGCTGGAGCATGGGCTTGCCCTGCGCACCATCACCTTGCCGGATCGGTTCATCGACCAGGCCAGCCCCGCGGCCATGTATGCCGATGCGGGCATGAGCGCGGATCACATCACCCGTGTGGCGCTTGGCGCGTTGGGGATGGGACGGATGGTCTCGGTCGCCTGAAGATGTGGGAGGGCTCAGGAAGCGCCCCCGAGCCGCGCCCACCCGCCCACCCTGCGCGCCTCGGGGGCGCTTGCGGCGCAGGCGCCGCTGGGGGGATTGGTGATCGGCGGGCGGCCTTCAGGCCACGGCGGCGTTGGTGCGCGCTGCCAGCGATCCCTTCGCCCAGGCCTGCAGCACCTTGAAGGCGATCGGCGGGATCGCCAGCGTGGCTGCCACCAGCGCCACGCCGCCCAAAACCCCCACCAGACCGGCCCCGCCGGACACCGACAGCAGCGCCGTGGCAAAGGCCGCGAGCGGAAAGGTGAATGCCCCCCAGAGTGGTGAGAATCCGGCTGCAGTGATCCAGCGCGCGCTGCCCAGCAGGGCGACCAGGATGGCCGCAGCCAGAAGCGCCGACGCATTTGCCAGCACTACAAGCTCAAATTGGCTGGCGACGATGGCAAAGAGGCTGGCCGGGGCCAGATGGATGGCCAGCAACGGGCGCAGGGGCGCAGGCGGGATGCGCCGGATCAGTTGCACCGCGCTGACCGCCCATATGACCAGCGCCACCGGGATGGTGGCCCAGAGCACTGCTTGCGCATCGAAACCCAGCGGGAGTGCCGACAACGGCCACAGGATGGGCCCCACAAAGACCAGGTGAAACACCGGGGTCACCACGCGCCCTTCCTCGGGGCCGGTCAGCAGGGTACGGATCACCAGGCCCATCAGCGCCAGATGCCCCACCACTGCCACCCCCAGAACCCCCAGCGCCAGGCCCGGCGCCAGCGGCACCAGCGCGGCGGCCAGCAGCACCAGTGACAGCACCATGGCCGCCATGCCGGCGCGGCCGGGCAGGACGCGCAGTTCCTCGGAGATCACGCCGGGCCGACGCAGGGGCTTGGCCAGCCATGCGATCAGGCAGAACAGCAGCAGCATTGCCGCCGCCCCCAGTACCAGATCACCGATGCCTGAGGGTGCGCCCAGCGTGGTTGTTGCCTCGCGCCAGCCAAGGCCCAGCCCCATCAGCCCCATGATCGGCGGAAAGATTGCAGGCGGGGTGTCGCGCCACAGCCCCTTTGGCCGGGGCGGAAATGGGGGCGGCAGAGGGCGTCTGGACATGGCACACCTTTGGCTGAGGGCCTGCGACAGTTCGCGCCGGGGGCTGGGCGCTTCCAGGCTGGAATACTTATTCGCGGTCTGGCATGTGTTGCCTGTGCTGACAAGAGGACTCACCATGGCCCGCGCCAACCTGCCTTTGCTTGCCCTGCTTCTGTTCCTGACGCAAACCCCCGCCCAGGCCCAGACCGCGCATGTCCTTCACACGGCTCTGCCGGGCGATGCATTGGCCGAAACTTCCGCCCTGGTGGTTGATATCCGCCAGCCGCAGGAATGGATCCAGACCGGGGTGCTGCCCAATGCGCTGTTGCTGACCTTTGCCGACTCGGCGCAGTTCCTGGCGGAATTGCAGCCGCATCTGCAGCCGGGACAGCCGGTGCTGTTGATCTGCCGCACCGGCAACCGCACGGCGCGCGCCGCGGCGATGATTGCACCGCAGCTGGATGTGCCGGTGGTCGATGTGACCGGCGGCATGTATCGCCTGATCGCCGAAGGATACAGCCCGGCCACCCCGCGCGCGGCACAAGGCTGCCGCATCTGCTGACGGATCCGGCAAGGTCAGTGAGCAGAAGCCATGACGCCTGAAGGGTTGAACCCTGCATGCAGCTTTGCGCAAGCGAGATGCGCCGGGGGTGCACCGCGCGCGGAGATGGTGTCACGCCGCTTGCGGGGGGCGGGGGCCCCGTCGCCCCACTGTCCCGGTGTGCGTCGGAAACGGTGCATTGGGATGGTTTCTGATCTGGTGCAAATCCGCAAGCCGCGCCAGTTCGCGCTTGCACCGGCGCCTCTCATCGGCTTGCGCATCTTGCCCCAGGATGTCCTTTGTCGGGCGCCAGTGTGCGTGACCTGACACAAGATACCCAATGATTGCTTGCAGCCCGTTGCGGACGATCCAAATTGCTCGCGCGGAGCAAAGGTCGAAGGCCGCCGCGCAAGCCCGGGCCGTCCCCCGGCACGGCGATCTGGGTGCCAATGGCACATAGCTTTGAGCCTGCGCGGATCTGGCCACCATGCGTGACATCGCCCGCCCCTCAGATCGCCCCACCCCGGCCTGACGCTGCGCGGCTCTGCGCTTATGTCCAACGTCCGCATTGTCCTGCATAACTGCCTTTCGCGACCGCGCAGCCAATGGGCAGGAAGCTTTTGTCAGGTTCAGAACACGAGGCGGCGTTCCCATTCAAGCCGGCCATGTCTGGGTAGGGGCGAGTGCGACGACGTTTCGGATTGAGGCGCGCGAGTGATCGATCACGTCCCCTTTCGGGCACTGGAACACCCGGACCTTCATCGCCCTCTTGCGCCAGGTCAGGCTGGATGCGCCATGGGTGATCGATGGTAGGATGCCGCATTCACCGTCGCAATTGTGCTTGAACCATGTATGGCGGGCTCCCCGCGGGGCAATGGCGTCTCGGTTGATGCTGGCGTGATTTCGGTCGCCTTGGTCCTGATCGTCGCGCCGGAGGCGCATCGTCGCTGTGACGGCACGCGGTCGATGGCGCTCCGGTCCGCAGCAGGGGTAAGGCAGGGCGGCGACAGCGCCGCAGGGGATCGAACCGATCAAATGCGATACGCTCCAGCCTCCTGTCTGCACTGCAGGGCTGCGCCCTGGTCAGAACAGGTCCAGGCGCAGCGGGTTTTGGGCCCAATGCGCGCGCGCGGCCAGCAGCAACCGGTCGGTCGGTGATGCGGATGTGGCCGAAAGCCCGTGCCTCTGGGTCTGGCGCTCAAGTGCGGCACGGCTGGCGGGACCAAAGGCGCCGTCAACGGCAATCGGTTCGCCCAGTGCAACGAGAAGCATCTGCGTGGCGCGATCCTGCTCTCGGGCGTCGATCTGGGCAAGCTGGCCCCGGGCGCGATCGATCGCGTCGGAATTCGGCATCTCGATGACCTTTGCCGCGCGAACAGCCGCATCAGCCGGTCCATGCCCGGACAACTGCCCCGTCATGATGATCGCAACGCCGTTGGCGCCTGCCGTGCCATCACCGCGCTCAAGGCCGACATCGCTCCAGCGCAGCGCTTCGGCCAGATCCGGCGCACCCAGTTGACCGCGCGCATACATCCGGGCCAGATCGCCCGGTGCACGTGGATGCCCACCCTCGGATGCCCGGAGCAGATAGTCGCGGGCGGTCTCATGGTCCGGGTCTTCGCCGTCCAGGCCCAGCAAGGCAACAAGGCCAAGATTGTGATGGCCGTAGATGTCATCACGCGCGCTTGATGCGGTCAGATAAGTCATGCCGCGGGCAGGCTGGTAGCGGTCGGACTCGGGGATCAGGAACTGATAGCCCAGTTCGTTCATGGAAAACGTGTGTCCCATCTCCGCGGCACGGTCCAGCAGTTCGAAGCCGCGCGCGTGCTCGGCATCGGTTTCGCCGTCGCGCAGCAGGCGCAGCCCCAGCGAGTGCATGGCAAAGGGATCACCTGCCGCGATGCCCCTTTCGCGCAGCGCGCGGGCCTCATCTGGGTCAAGCGGCACATCGACGACATCGCGGTCGATCTGCGGCGCGCTCAGCAGCGTGGCCAGCGCATTGAACGCGCGGATATGTTCGGCGTCTGCGGCCGCGCGGAAGCTGCGATAGGCACCTTCGAAATCGCGGCTTGCAAGCTGCGCACGCCCGTATTGATACAGAAAGCGCGGCGTATCGGGGGCCGCGGCCACGGCGGCGGCGCATGCCTCCATCGCTGCCGCCGGATCGATCTCGTTCGGCCAGCGAAAATAGCCGACCCCCTGCAGGTCCAGCGCGTCGCCTGCCTGGATATCGCAAGGGGCGACCTCAAGCTCCAGGTTCACGGTCAGGGTCTGCGCGGCGTCCGGGGACCCCAGGCGCAGTTGAAAGCTGTCGGCCAGAGTGATCGCATCACCCGCAGCGGTGTTGATTTCGCTCAGGGCCGGGCGAAACGTGATATCGCCGCCCCGCAGTTGCAAACCCTGGCTCAGGTTCACGGGCACGAGGCTGCGCGTGGTGGCGCCCGCCTCCGACACCTCGGCCAGTTCGATCCGCCCGCGGGTTGGTGTCGTCACGATCTCGGCCCCGTCAAGCGGGTGCTGCAGGGTGTCCGAAAGTTGCGCGCCAAGCGCCACGCGGCGGTCGAACTGCAGCGCTATGGTCGCTTCTTCGGGAAGTGCTGCGACCAGGGTGTCGGCTTCGGTTGACCCGGTTGCCGGTTCCGGGGTTGGCGCGACCGGGTCTTCCACGGCCTCGGACACCGCGACCGGGGCGGGCGGTTCCGCTGCGGCGCCTGCGCGCTTCAGGATGAAGGGCCGCACAAGGGTCGAGCTTTCCCACGGCACCTGAAACCCCGCGGTCATCGCATATACGCGCTCGCGCACCTCGGACAGCACGTTGGGCAGGTTTTCGTCAGGAGTGCGGCGGACGGACGCGAGCAGAGCTTCGGTATAGGGGCTGTGCCCCCCGGCTTCGCCATCGAGCGCAAGCTCTCCCGGAGAGGCAGAAAAGGCGACCAGCGAATTGATCGGGGTGCGCATGACCTGGAAGCCTTCGCGCGCCTCATAGAAACTGGCATCGAGCCCGGTGGCAAGGACTTGCTCGGGAAACGGGTTCTCGCGGCAGGCGTCGACGATTGCGACATGGGCCGAGGAGCGCGCTGACAGACCCTCGATCACGCGGTCCAGGGTGATGGAATATCTGGGCAGGTCGTAGATGTCATCAAACCGGGCATCGACGGGGACAAGATAGTTGCGCTGTCCGATCTGGATGCCATGCCCGGCGAAGTAGAAGATCACGTCATCTTCGGGTTCGACATTCAGCAATGCCGTGCGCAAGAGGTCTTCGAAACCCTTCCGGTCAAGATCGAAACCGGCATGGACCCGGTAGCCGAAATCACTCAGCATCTGTGCGACGGCGCGGGCATCCGTCACGGTATTGGCAAGCGGGCCGACATGCTCGTAGCGTTCGTTGCCGACGACAAGGGCCACACCCCCATCCGGCACTGTATCCGCCGCGCCCGTAACCGGCGCCAGAACAAGGGCCAGAGCGCAGGCTGCCGTCTGCCGCCGGAACGCGGCTGGAACGGGCCAGTTGCGACCTGGCTCAGCCCCAGCCACCGCCTCCGCCTCCGCCGCCACCTTCGCCGCCACCGTCCAGTTCCAACTCCATCCTGGATGGCGATGACTGTGGCGCAGGCGCCGGGGCGGGCGTTGGAGTCGTGGATTGCATCGGTGTGGTTGTGGTCGCCGCTGGGGGCGGTGCCGTGGTGGGTTCGGTCTGCTGCGTAGTCGTCTGACAGCCTGCCAGAAGCACGCTGGCGAAGAAAACTCCCGAAATCTGAACGCGCATCACACCCTCCGTTTTGGAAAAATTCACACCGAAACCTATCAAGAAACGCCCTGCGAAGCAATGAAACTCCACGTTTTCGGGGATGCGCAGGGAATGACGGTTCTTCGGGTGTGAGATGTGCGCGTGCGGCTGAGAGGGTTGCACCGGCGACCGATGGCGGCGCCCTCATTCAAGGACTGATAAAGTGCCACGCAAGTGTATGATTTTACGAGTAATTGTAAAGGCGATGCTGTGCCGTTCCCTGCTCTGATGAGGCGAAGGGTTTGGCAGGTCCATGCAGCGTGCCGGAGATGGATTTCCGGAAGCCGGCCATGGGTGGGGAATGGAATGCGCCTTTGAAAACAGTTCTACGCAATCTCCAGAGCGCTTGGCTGATGCCGAAGGAAACCCAAACCTGATCGGTTTCCGTGCAGATACTTCGGGAAATCCGGAGGGTTTCAGGAGTGGCGGAATTTCAATTATCATACATATGTATGAAATAGGGCGGCCGGGTTGATTGCAGCTCCAACAGGGAGCAGATACGGGAAATTTCTTCCGGAAAAGCAGACAGATATTTGCGCCGGTTCTCCATCGGTATAGCCCGGAAATCCCCAAACCACCCAGGATTTATTTAACAAATTCAACGTTCGGTTTTGTCAGAAATTCGATCACTTGATTGATCGGCAAGCCTCGGCGATCAGCGGCGCGCTATCGACGCTGCCGGACCGGTCTGTTCACCCGGTCAGCGAAAGTGGTTGCGGGCGTTGGTGAAATTCGGAATTCAAGGTGTTGTGATCGCGGCGACCGCTTATGGATCGCAATGCAGCCTGAGTCGCATCGAGAGAGTTTTTTGGAATTAATGTTCCTGATCAGTGCCAGGGCGGCCCGGCGCATCACCATCCCTGAGACGCACGGGCAGAGCCGTTGCCCCTTGCTGTACAGCGTGCAGACGCCCTCCGCCCGCTCATGACCGCTTCTTTCCGGCCTTATTTCCCTGTCCTGTCGCAATCCCGTGGCGTGCACCCCGAATGCCCCACGATGGACACTGTCATGCGCGCCCATTGGCGGGTCCTGCTTCGACGTGCGCAGCATGACCAGATACCCTGCCGGGGCGCGTTTTTCAGCGGCCTGCCGCGATTGCGAAGGGCTTGAAAACCATTCGTGATTCACAGGAAAATTATGATTTAATTAAAGCGAATTTTGGTATACACTCCGCTTCAAACGCCTTGGGTTTTTCAAGGCTCCGGCGGCGGATTTCGATCGTTACATTACGCCAGCCAGGAGGGCAGCATGGACCTGGACGCGCTTCTCGCAGAACGCGAGAGCAACCCGCCAAGTGGGGAGAACCTCGAATACGAGGACATCTTCCTTGCGATGGAGATCGCCGCGCGACCCGTCGAAGAGCGGCAGGCCGGTGATGAAATCCTCGAGGCCGAAGATCCCGATTTCGCCGATGTTGCGCAGAAGGCCCTGGCGGTCATGGAGCGCAGTCACGATCTACGCGCGGGGGTCGTCCTGGCAGGTGCGCAACTGTTCACGCGCGGGCTGGCCGGTTTCTCCGAAGGGCTCGCCTATGTCCGGGGGTGCCTGGAGCAGCATTGGGAAACCTGCCACCCCGAGCTTGACGCCGAGGACGACGATGATCCGACCATGCGGATAAACGCAGTGCGCGCGCTGGGCGCAACTGACCCGGTCCTGCGCGGGCTGCGCGCGGCGCCATTGACGGAAAGCCGCGCTTTCGGCGGCGTCACCCTGCGCGATATACAGATATCCCTGGGTCAGGTCGCCCCGCGCGATGGTGAATCCCCCAAGTTCGACAGCGCATCCGTGGCTGCGGCCTTTCAGGACACCCCGGAGGATACCCTTGCCGAAACCCTGGCCGCGGCGCAGAGCGCGCTTGAGCATCTGCAGGCGATCGAAGGGGTCTTTGCCGAGCGGACACCGGGGCAGGGGCCGCATCTGACGGAGGCGATAAGGCTGCTGCAGCAGATCATCCGGCAGGTGGGGGCGGTGGCGGGTGTGGCCG
Organism: Rhabdonatronobacter sediminivivens; assembly: GCF_013415485.1. Lineage (GTDB taxonomy): Bacteria > Pseudomonadota > Alphaproteobacteria > Rhodobacterales > Rhodobacteraceae > Rhabdonatronobacter > Rhabdonatronobacter sediminivivens. The sequence continues at coordinate 47,798 of NZ_JACBXS010000022.1, forward strand.
CCAGCTCCGACGAGGATGAAGCGGAGGGCGCGGCGCCCGCGGATGCATCCGCAAGTGCTGCGCGTGGCGCTCCGGGGCAGATACTGTCGCATGCGGATGTCCGCGCTGCGCTGGACGCGATTGCCGCGTATTATCAGAAAAATGAACCGTCCAGCCCCGTTCCGATCCTGCTCGGGCGGGCCAAGCGCCTTGTGGGCGCTGATTTCATGTCAATCGTGAATGAGCTTGCCCCGCAGAGTGTCGATAACGTGCGACTGATCGGAGGGCTGGGCGATGAACATGAAAATGGCTAGCCGCCCGTCTGTCTGTACGCCGCCCGGGCAGGAATTGCCCGGGCCGATCAACCGTGCCGTCCCCACTCCCCGACCTTAGGAGATACCCATGAGCAGTTCGCAGAAATTCATCGCCCGCAATCGCGCGCCACGTGTGCAGATCGAATATGATGTCGAGGTCTATGGTGCCGAGAAGAAGGTGCAATTGCCCTTTGTCATGGGGGTGATGTCGGATCTGTCCGGCCAGTCCGAAGTTGCGCTGCCAGCGGTCAATGATCGCAAGTTCCTGGAGATCGATGTGGACAATTTCGGTTCGCGCATGGCGGCGATCAAGCCGCGCGCGGCCTTCAGCGTGCCGAACACGCTGACCGGCGAAGGGAACATGTCCGTCGATATCACTTTTGAAAGCATGGATGATTTCACCCCGGGCGCCATCGCCCGCAAGGTTGGCCCGCTGCGCGAGTTGCTGGAGGCGCGTACGCAACTGTCCAACCTGATGACCTACATGGACGGCAAGAGCGGGGCCGAGGATCTGCTGGCCCGGGCGATGCAGGACCCGGCGTTGCTGAAGTCGCTGGCGTCTGCCCCCGCACCGGCCGACGGCGATGATGCGGGCGGCGAAGAAGCGGCGAAGGAGTGATATAGATGAGCGACACCACCTCTCAGCAGGGCGCGGAAGCCCAGGTCGAAACCCTTGAAGCCGACGCGTTCGCGGCCCTTCTGGACAAGGAGTTCCGCCCTAAATCCGACCAGGCGCGCGGTGCCGTTGAATCCGCGGTGCGCACACTTGCCGAACAGGCCTTGGCCAATACCGCGCTGATCTCGGACGATGTGTTGCATTCGCTCGAGTCGATGATCGCCGAAATCGACAGGAAGCTGACCGAGCAGGTCAACCAGATCCTGCATCATGAGGAGTTCCAGAAGCTGGAAAGCGCCTGGCGCGGGCTGCACTATCTGGTGAACAACACCGAAACCGACGAGATGCTCAAGATCCGCGTGATGAATATCTCGAAAAAGGACCTGCACAAGACCCTGCGCAAGTTCAAGGGCGCGGCCTGGGACCAGTCGCCGATCTTCAAGAAGCTGTATGAAGAGGAGTTCGGCCAGTTCGGGGGGGAGCCCTATGGCTGCCTTGTCGGCGACTATCACTTCGATCACAGCCCGCCGGATGTGGAACTGCTGGGCGAGATGGCGAAGGTGGCGGCTGCGGCTCATGCCCCCTTCATCACCGGCGCCAATCCATCATTGATGCAGTTTGACAGCTGGCAGGAACTGACCAACCCCCGCGATCTGACCAAGATCACCTCGACCCCCGAATACGCGGCCTGGAACAGCCTGCGTCAGAGCGAGGACAGCAAGTATATCGGCCTTGCGATGCCGCGCTTTCTGGGGCGGCAGCCCTATGGCGCCAAGTCCGACCCGGTGGAGGAATTCGCCTTCGAGGAGCATGTGGGCAACGCCGAATCCGAAAACTTCTCCTGGGTCAATGCGGCCTACGGGATGGCCGTCAACATCAACCGGTCGTTCAAGGAATACGGCTGGTGTTCGCGCATCCGGGGCGTGGAATCGGGGGGCACGGTGGCCAATCTGCCGACCCACACCTTTCCGACCGATGATGGCGGTGTGGACATGAAATGCCCCACCGAGATCGCCATCGCCGACCGGCGCGAGGCGGAACTGGCCAAGGCGGGGCTGATGCCGCTGATCCACCGCAAGAACACCGACATGGCCGCTTTCATCGGGGCGCAGTCCCTGCACAAGCCCGCCGAATACGAAGACCCTGACGCAACCGCCAACGCCAATCTGGCTGCACGGTTGCCCTATCTCTTCTCGACCTGCCGCTTCGCGCATTACCTGAAGTGCATGGTTCGTGACAAGGTCGGCTCGTTCAAGAGCCGCGGCGACATGGAGGCATGGCTCAACAGCTGGATCCTGCAGTATGTCGATCCCAACCCCGCAACATCCAGTGAGGGTGACAAGGCCCGCAAACCGTTGGCCGATGCCACGGTGGAGGTTTCCGAAGTTGAGGGGAACCCGGGGTATTACTCGTCCAAGTTCTTTCTGCGGCCGCACTACCAGCTTGAGGGGCTGTCCGTGTCGCTGCGTCTCGTATCGAAATTGCCGAGCGAGAAGGGCTGAAGCCAGGGCTTGTTCCCGCCCCTGGCGGCGGGGACAGGCCACGAGTTCAAAACAGACGGCCGGGGCCGTCGTTCATTGAGAAAGGATAGCGCAAATGGCTGTCGACATGTTCCTGAAGATTGGCGAAATCAAGGGCGAAGCCCGCGACTCGACATACAACGGCAAGGACGGGTGGATTGATATCCTTGCCTGGTCCTGGGGCGTATCCAACAGCGGCTCCACCCATTTTGGCAGCGGATCGGGCGCCGGGAAGGCCAACTTCCAGGATATCTCGGTCACGAAGTATATCGACAAGGCAACGCCCGACCTGATGAAATCCACCTCCAAGGGCACGCATCATGGCACGGCGACGCTTATCGTTCGCAAGGCCGGTGACAAGCCGCTCGACTACCTGAAGATCGAGATGGAGGATGTGATGTTGACCTCGTTCTCCACCGGGGGCAGCGGTGGCGAGGATCGGCTGACCGAGAACATCTCGCTCAACTTCGACTGGTTCAAGATCACGTATACCGAGCAGCTCCAATCTGGCGCCGCCGGGGCAACCCCCGACTTCCAGTGGTCGATCGCGAGCCAAGGCGAGAAACGCGCCTGACGGCTGCCTTGCTGCGGCCCGCCCTGCTGGCGGGCCGCGCCCATACACGCAAGTAGGCCCTGGCGGAGACAATGGACGCGACCGAACACCTCAAGGCAAACGACCTCGACGGCGCGCTTGGGGCGCTGCAGGCGGAGGTCCGGAAGAACCCGGGCGATGCCAAGCGACGCATCTTCCTGTTCCAGCTTCTCTGCGTGCTGGGCGACTGGAAACGCGCCATTACGCAACTCAAGCTCTGCGCCGAGCTTGACCCGCTGGCCACGCCGATGGCGCAGGCCTACCGCGAGGCGATTGTCTGCGAAGTGCAGCGCGCCAGGGTCTTTGCCGGTGAAGAGGCGCCGATGGTGCTGGGCGACCCGCAGCAATGGCTGGCACTGCTGATCCAGGCGCAGGGGCATCTGGCCCGGGGCGAGGTCGCGCAGGCCGACGATCTGCGCGGCCAGGCGTTCGAGGCGGCCCCGGCCAGCCCGGGCGCGCTTGACGGGACGCGGTTCGACTGGATCGCCGATGCCGACATGCGGCTGGGCCCGGTGCTGGAAGCGGTGATCAACGGGCGCTATTTCTGGGTTCCGTTCAGCGCCATCCGCAGCATCACGCTGGAGCCGCCCGAGGATCTGCGCGATTCCGTCTGGATGCCCGCGCAGCTTCAGCTGATCAGCGAGGGTGAGCTTGTCGCCCTGATCCCCACCCGTTACCCCGGCACCATCGAAGGGGGCACCGACGCCGAGAAGCTGGCCCGGGCGACCAGCTGGCACGAGGCGGGCGAGGGGCTTTACACCGGGCGTGGCCAGCGCATCCTGTCCACCGACGCGGCCGAGGTTGCGCTGATGGATCTGCGCCACATCGCGCTTGACCCCGTTCCGGCCGAGGCGGGATAGCGCGACATGTCGGACCGGACGATCACCGACAGGTTGCAGCCTTCGCTCCTTGACCGTCTGACCGACGACGAGCCCGACAAGCGCACCGAGTCGCGCGACCGCCGGGTCATCGACATTCAGCGGCTGCGCGAGATCGTCCAGCGCGATCTGGCCTGGCTGCTGAACACCCAGAACGCCGAAACCTGGATCGAACCCGACCGTCACCCCCAGGCCGCGCGGTCGGTGCTAAACTACGGGATCGGGGATCTTTCCGGCAGTTTCGCCACCGGCGATCAGGCGAGTGCGATCCGCGAGTCGATCCGCCAGGCGATCGAGGCGTTCGAGCCGCGCCTGCGACGCGGCACGGTCGAGGTCGAACTGTCGTCGAAACTGGTGGATCGCGGTGTTGTCGTGACCTTTGATATCCGCGCCGAGATGTGGGCGCATCCCATCCCGATGGAGCTTTATCTGCGCAGCGAAGTGGATGTGACCACGGGCTCGGTCCGCATCGAAGGGGGGGGCTGATGGATACCCGCCTGCTGTCGCATTACGAGGCCGAGCTTGCGTTCCTGCGTGACATGGGCGCCGAGTTTGCCGCCGCTTATCCCAAGATCGCCGGGCGTCTGGGCATGGAGGGGCTGGAGGTTCTGGACCCTTATGTCGAGCGCCTGCTTGAAGGGACGGCCTTTCTCACTGCGCGGGTCCAGCTTGAGATCGACCAGCAGTTTCCGTCCTTCACGTCGAACCTGCTTGAAATCATCTATCCGCATTATCTGGCCCCCACGCCTTCGATGATGGTCGCCGCGTTTGAGCCTGACATCAACAATGCCGGCGTCAAGGCGGGGTTCGTGCTCAAGCGACACACGCAACTGCGCTCGCGGGTGATCGAGGGCGAGCAGACCGCCTGCATCTATCGCACCTCGGCCGATGTCACGCTCTGGCCGCTCAGGATCGCCGAGGCGCAGTATATCGGCAGCCGCGGCGAACTGGTGGCCGCAAACGTGGCGCGGGACACGGCGGCGCGGGCGGGCATCCGTTTGCGGCTGCAGCGCACCGATGGCGAGCCGATGGCGAAACTGCCGCTTGAGCGGCTGGTCGTGCATCTGAACGGCGGCGGCAGCGGGCCGTTTGAGTTGCACGAGGCCTTGTGCACGCAGGTGGAGGGGTTGGCCGCGCGCGCCACCAATCCGCGCGCCGACTGGGTTGAACACCTGCGTCAGGCACAGATCATCCCTCGCGGCTTCGAGCGTGACGAGGCGCTGCTGCCCCTGCCGCGGCGAAGCTTCGACGGCTATCGGCTGTTGCAGGAATATTTCGCCATGCCGGCGCGGTTCCACTTCGTCGAACTGACCGGGCTTGATGCGGCGATCCGCCGGGCCGAGGGGGATGCGGTCGATCTCTATATCCTGTTGGGCGAGCCGTTGAAGGATGGCGGGGCCTGTGTGCATCCGGGCGCCTTCATCCTCAACGCCGCGCCGGCCGTCAACCTGTTCGAGCGTCGGTTCGACCGGGTGCTGGTCTCGCAGGCGGATGTAGAGCACCATGTCGTCCCCAACCGGACAGCGCCGCTTGATTTCGAGATCTACGCGCTGGACTCGGTGACCGGGATCAGCGGCGAAGGGCAGGCTGACACGCCCTTTCTGCCGTTCTATTCGGCGACCGATCTGACCTCGGCCGGGTCGGTTCATCCGGCCTTTTACACGGTCCGGCGCCGGATGCGCCAACGGACCGAACGCGAGAGGCTGCACGGCACCCGGACCTCCTATCTGGGGTCCGAGGTGTTCCTGTCGCTGGTGGACCGCAGTCAGGCACCCTATCCGGCGGCGCTCACGCAACTGGCGGTAAAGGGGCTGGTCAGCAACCGCGACCTGCCGCTTCTGCTGTCCACAGCCGGGCACAACACCTTTCATCTGACCGAAGGCGGCCCGGTTCTGTCGGTATCCACGCCGGTCTCGCCGACGCGGCCACAACCCAGCCTGGGCCATGGTGACACGGCATGGCGGATCATCAGCCATCTGAGCCTGAATTACCTGTCGATTGCCGAGTCCGAAACCGAAGGCGGCGGCGCTTCGGCGGCCCTGCGCGAGATGGTCGGGCTTTACGTGCCGCGGGGCGACCGGGCTATGAGCCAGCAGCTTGAAGGGATAGTCGGCGTTGCCACCCGCCCCATCGTGCGGCGCATGACCGACGAGGTTCTGTCAACCGCAGTGCGCGGCCTGGAAATCAGGCTCGATCTTGATGAAAGCTTTTTCCAGGGGACCGGTGTCTACACGCTGGGCGCCGTGCTGGAGCGGTTCTTTCGCAAATATGTGGCGATCAATTCCTTTACCGAAACGGTCCTGCGGACCCAGCAACGCGGAGAGATCATCCGATGGAAACCCGGAGGGGGCCTGGGCCGGATGATCTGACGCATTTTGCGCGGCTCTCCCGGGACCCAAGGTCACATCACCTGTTTCTTGCGCTGCGTATCCTTGAGGCGCATCACGCCGACAGCCCGCGGCTGGGCCAGTCGCGGCGTCCAAGGCAGGATCGCGTTCGCCTGGGGCAGGAGCCGGACCTGAGTTTCGCGCGCACGACAATTGACAGCTTCGGCCGGGACCGGCGCAGCGGTCATATTCGGCTGTCGCAGCTTGCTTTCGGGCTGTTTGGCCCGAACGGGCCGCTGCCGCAGCATCTGACCGAATACGCCCATGAGCGCAAGCGCAGGCACCGCGATACCGGCTTTTTGGCCTTTGCCGACATGCTGACGCATCGGTTGTTGTCCCTGTTCTACCGTGCCTGGACGACAGGCCAGCCCGCACCGTCCTTCGACCGCCCCGATAGCGACCCATTTGCCCCCAAGGTTGCTGCGCTGACCGGCTACCGGGGGGCGGCGTTCGCCCGGCGGGACGCAATGCCTGATCTGGCCAAGCTGCATTTTGCCGGGCATCTTTCGGCGGGCCCCAAACCCGCCGAGGCGCTGGTCGCCATGCTGTCGGTCTTCTTTGCCGCGCCGGTGCGGTTGCAGCAATTCGTCGGAACCTGGCTTGATCTGGAACCGGACGACCGCTGGCAACTGGGCAAACCGGCGGGACTGGGGCAATCCACCAGCATCGGATCGCGCGTCTACAGCCGCGCAGCCAAATTCCGGCTGCGCATCGGACCGCTGGGTCTGGACGAATTCCGCCGCCTTCTGCCCGGCAACGGCTCTTTGGAGCGTCTGGAGGCGATCGTGCGCAATCATGTCGGTGATGCGCTGGATTGGGATGTCAATGTGGTCCTCAGCGCCGCGGATGTGCCGCGCAGCGTTCTGGGCGGGACAACCGCGCTTGGCCATACCAGCTGGCTGGGCATGCGGCGCGCCGATGCCCGTGATGCCGACGACCTGTATCTGGCGCCGCCCCATGTGCTCCGCCGGCAGCGCAACGCCCTGACCCCGACGGCCCCTGCCGCCGCCCCTGCAAAGGAGACACCAAGATGAGCGACATCAGCCGCGTGAAACTTTTCGGCAAGCTGAATGCCCTTGGATACAAGGCGATCGAGGGGGCGACCGTGTTCTGCAAGCTGCGCGGAAACCCCTATGTCGAGGTTGTCCACTGGATGCACCAGATCCTGCAGACCCAGGACAGCGACCTGCACAGGATCATCGCTCATTATGACCTGGACCCGGGCCGCATTTCCGCCGACATGACACGCGCCCTGGATGCCCTGCCGCGCGGGGCAAGTTCGATCAGCGACCTGTCCGGCCATCTGGAGGACGCGATGGAACGGGGCTGGGTCTGGGGCTCGCTGCTCTACAGCTCCAGTCAGGTGCGCACCGGGCACTTGCTGCTGGGGATGCTGAAGACCCCCGCGCTGCGCAACATCCTCCACGGCATTTCGGGCGAGTTCCAGAAGCTCAAGCCCGACGCGCTGGCCGATGCGTTCGATACAGCGACCGCAGGCTCACCCGAAGAGCGGATGTCGCCCAAGGACGGGTCGCGCACGGGGGGCGGTGCGGAACCGGGCGAGGCCTCGGGCGCGATGGCGCCGGGGTCGATGGGCAAGGAGGAGGCGCTCAACCAGTTCTGCACCGACATGACCGCCGAGGCACGCACCGGCAAGATCGATCCCATCGTCGGGCGCGATGGCGAAATCCGGCAGGTGGTCGATATCCTGATGCGGCGGCGGCAGAACAACCCGATCCTGACCGGCGAGGCGGGCGTCGGCAAGACGGCGGTGGTCGAGGGGTTCGCGCTCAGGATCGCGCGCGGCGACGTGCCGCCTGCCTTGCGTGAGGCACGGCTTCTGGCGCTGGACGTGGGGCTGCTGCAGGCAGGTGCCTCGATGAAGGGCGAGTTCGAGAACCGCCTGCGCCAGGTCATCGACGAGGTGCAGGCCAGTCCTGTGCCGATCATCATGTTCATCGATGAAACGCATACGCTGGTCGGTGCCGGGGGCGCGGCGGGAACCGGCGATGCCGCGAACCTGCTCAAACCCGCGCTGGCCCGCGGCACCCTGCGCACCATCGGCGCGACAACCTTTGCCGAATACAAGAAACACATCGAAAAGGACCCGGCACTGACCCGGCGCTTTCAGGTGGTTCAGGTGGATGAGCCTGATACCGAACGCGCCATCCGCATGATGCGCGGCATCGCCTCGATGCTGGAGGGGCATCATCGCGTGCAGGTTCTGGATGAGGCGATCGAGGCTGCTGTGAACCTGTCGGCGCGCTACATTCCGGCGCGGCAGCTGCCCGACAAATCGGTGAGTGTGCTCGATACCGCCTGCGCGCGCGTTGCCGTCAGCCAGCACGCGGTGCCCGCCGAGGTTGACGACTCGCGCCGCCGGATCGAGGCGCTGACCACCGAGCTGGAGATCATCTCGCGCGATGAGACCGCGGGCTATGACGTTGCCGCCCGGCGCGAAGCGGTGAGCGCCGCCAAGGAAACCGAAGAGGCACGCGAGGCCGAGCTCAACGCCCGCTGGAAGGCCGAGCGCGCCGTGGTCGAGGACATCCTGACCCTGCGCGCAAAGCTGCGCGAAGGCGGACAGCCCGTCGACAGCCCCCCCGCGCCTGACGGCACTGCTGCGAACGGGGGCGCAAGCGGGACAGTGGATCAGCCCGCAACGGCGGCCGAGGCGCCCCTGCCCGAGGCAGACCGCAGCGCGCTGCTCGCGCAGTTGCGCGACAGGAACGCAGAGCTTGCCACCCTTCAGGGCGAGAACCCTCTGATACTGCCCATTGTCGATGCGCAGGCCGTGGGCAGCGTGGTCGGCGACTGGACCGGCATTCCCGTGGGCCGGATGCTGCGCGACGAGATTGCGACGGTGATCGACCTTGACACGCATCTGGCGCGGCGCGTGATCGGGCAGGACCATGCGATGCAGATGATCGCCAGGCGCATCCAGACCAGCCGCGCCGGGCTGGACAACCCGTCAAAGCCCATCGGGGTGTTCCTGCTGGCGGGCACCTCGGGCGTGGGCAAGACCGAAACCGCGCTGGCCCTGGCCGAGGTCCTTTATGGCGGTGAGCAGAACGTCATCACCATCAACATGAGCGAATATCAGGAGGCGCATACGGTTTCGAGCCTGAAGGGCGCGCCGCCGGGATATGTCGGCTATGGCGAAGGGGGGGTGCTGACCGAAGCCGTGCGCCGCAGACCCTATTCGGTGGTTCTGCTCGATGAGGTCGAGAAGGCGCATCCCGATGTCCACGAGATCTTCTTTCAGGTCTTCGACAAGGGCGTGATGGAAGATGGCGAGGGGCGACGGATCGATTTTCGCAACACGCTTATCCTGCTGACCTCGAACGTGGGGTCGGATCTGATCATGTCGATCTGCGCAGACCCCGAACTGATGCCCGAAACGGACGAGATCGCCAAGGCACTGCGTGACCCGCTGCTGAAGGTGTTCCCGCCCGCGCTGCTGGGGCGGCTGGTGACGATCCCGTATTTCCCGCTCAGCCCCGACATGATTGCCCGGATCACGCGCCTGCAGCTTGACCGGATCAGGAAGCGGGTTTCGGAAAGCCATGGCGTGCCGTTCACCTATAGCGATGCCGTGGTGGATACGATTGTCGGCCGGTGTCAGGAACTGGAAAGCGGCGGCCGGATGATCGATGCGATCGTCACCAACACGATGCTGCCTGATATCTCGAACGAGTTTCTGCGCCGCATGTTCGAAGGCCAAACGGTTGATCGCGTGGCAATCGACGTCGACGGCAGTGACTTCGTCTATGCCTTTGATGCAGACCATGAGGGCAGGCGCGATGTGGCCGAGTAGCATGGGACGGCTGCGGCAGATGCCGGATGACTTGGCCCGCCTCGATGTGGCATATTGGACGCCCGGGCAGCGGTTTGGCCCGGTGGGACCGCGCACCGCGGACACTGCTCCGGGGTGCGGCACGCGGCAGGGTTCAGACCTGCCGGTGCAACCTCCGCGTCAGGTCAGGGCGGGTTGCCGGGCGCGGGACACGTTTGATCAAACGAGGTGGGCGTCATGAGGCCTTCGGCTGACTTCGACAAGATCGGCAGTGCGATTGTCGGCAGGTTCGGCCGATCGACCGTGCATTTCCGGGCCGCCCGCATCACCGAAGAACTGAGCACCATTCCCGAGATACGCGCGGAATTCCTGACCACTGACCGCGAATTCAACACAGAGATCCTTCTGGGCACGCGGATGCGGTTGCTGATGAAGACCGATTTCGGCGTGCGCAAGTTCCAGGGCATCTGCATCTCGGTCGAGTATCTGGGGAGTTCCGAAGGCTTCGCGCTCTATGCTGTCGAAATCCGGCCCTGGCTTTGGTTCCTGACCCGCAGCAGCGACACCCGGATTTTCCAGGGCAAGTCGACGATCGAGATCATCCAGGATGTCTGCAATGATCTGGGATTCAGCGACCACCGAACGCGGCTTTCGGGCAGCTATGGTGCCCGGGAATACTGCGTGCAGTATAACGAAACCGATTTCGATTTCGTCAGCCGGTTGATGGAAGGCGAGGGGATTACCTACTACTTCGATTACAGTGGCGAGAGCGAGGAGATGATCCTTGCCGACGGGATCGGCGCGCATGACATGCTGCCTGGCGGCGGCGCATTGCCCTTCCGCGCGTTTGATCGCAATTCCAGGATCGAATCCCCGCATGTCTTTGAATGGTCCAGGAAGGGGCGGATCGTTTCGGGCAAGATATCGCTTGTCGATTATGACATGAAGAAGCCGAACACCGACCTGAAGGTCAGTTCCTCGATCAAGAAGGGCATTCATTCCCATGGCACGTATGAACGCTACGAGGTGAACAGCAGCTACAGCCAGATTCAGGCTGGCGAAAAGGCAGCGCGCATCCGGATGGAACGCGAAGCCCACCAGGCGGAACGCTTCCTCTGCGCGGCGAATGCGGCCTGGTTGGGCGCAGGCTTCATCTTCACCCTGATCAATGCACCCAGCATCAAGGAGAACGGCAAGTATCTTGTCCTTTCGGCGACCCATCACCTGCGCAGTACCGGCGGCCCCGGCGCGGATATCGAGATGTTGTCGCCCGCAGTGTCCGCGCCGCTGAGCCATCCGAATGAGTCCGGGCACTATGTCTGCACGATGGAGGTCGCAAGAAGCACGGAGCCTTTCCGCCCGGCAAGAAAGACCGCATCACCGCTGATCACCGGTGTCCTGACGGCAGTGGTGACCGGACCCAGCGGCGAGGAGATCTATACCGACGAATACGGTCGCATAAAGGTGCAGTTCCACTGGGACCGCGAAGGTCAGAATGACGAAAACACCACCTGCTGGGTGCGCACCGTCGTGCCCTGGAGCGGCCGCGGCTGGGGCATGTTCGCCATACCAAGGATCGGTCAGGAAGTGGTGGTGGAGTTCGAGCGCGGCAATCCCAACCGCCCGCTTGTGACCGGCATGGTCTATAATGCCGCCACCAAGCCGCCCCATGACTTTCCGGCCAATGCCACGATGTCGGGGCTGCGCACCAATTCCAGCAAGGGCGGCGGGGGGTTTCACGAACTGGTGTTCGAGGACCTCAAGGACGAGGAATACGTCCGCATGATCTCGGAAAAGGATTATTTCCTGAACATCAAGAACAACGCCGAAGTTACCATCGGCATGGACAAGCAGGACCCCGGCGACCTGACCCAGACGATCCACCGACACAAGACCGAAACGCTCAAGACGGGCGACTATACCTTCAGCATTGAAGACGGCAATCGCAAGGTCAGGATCGCCAAGAACCATGCCGAGTCGATTGGCGGCAAGTCGGATACAAAGATTACCGGAGACACGACGCAGACAATAACCCAGGGCGATTTTACCGCAACCGTCGAAATGGGCAATCACGCGACGGATGTGGATATGGGCAATATCTCGACCAAGGCGGGTATGGGCAATATCTCGATCAATGCCGATCTGGGCAAGATCGATATGGAAGCGATGCAGTCGATCACGCTGAAGGTCGGAGGGAATTCGATCAAGATCGACCAGGTGGGTGTGACCATCAAGGGCATGATGGTCAAGATCGAGGGCACCGCGATGCTGTCTGCCAAGGCGCCGATGAGCGATATCAAGGGTGACGCGATCCTGATCCTCAAGGGCGGCCTGACGGTCATCAACTAAGGGGGGTGAGGGTGAGCGAGCGATTTGCAGAACTGACAAAGGTGCCTCGGCAACCGGCGGCAAGGCTGCTTGCGCTGGCCAATGCCACGTTGAAGACCCCGCTGGAGGCGCCCGCCAATGCCCCGGTCGAGGCGGTGCTGACCGAGCTTGACGCAAAGGGGGCGCTGATCGACATGCTGCGGCTTCTCTCCGTGGCGCTTCCCGCGCGTGAACGGGTTTGGTGGGCGTGCCTGGCGGCGCGCGACACGCTGCCCGATGGGGCGCCGCCCCCGCCTCCGCTGAAAGCCGCCGAAGCCTGGGTCTTCAAGCCCAGCGACGAAACCCGTGAAGCCGCCATCGCCAGCCTGGACCTGGCCGCGGCCGATGACGAGACGGTGCATTGCGCGACCGCGGTGCAATTTGCCGATGGAACGCTGGGGGTCGGTGATCTGGCCGAGCATCAGGGCCCGCCTGGCGCCTGCGAGACATTCGCCTTTGCCATGAACGTCGTCGCGCTTGGAACACGTACCGATGATTTCGAGGCCTATGCCGCACATCTGGTCGACCGTGCGCTGGATGTCGCGCGTGGCGGGTCCGGTCGCATCGAGATGAAGACGAAGGAGACGACATGACATTGCCCGCCGCCCGGATTTCCGACATGCATGTCTGCCCCATGGTCACCGGCGTTGTGCCCCATGTGGGCGGGCCGATCTCGATGGGGTTTCCAACGGTTCTGACCGGCAAGATGCCACAGGCGCGAATTTCCGACATGGCGGTCTGCGTGGGCCCCCCCGATGTGATTGTGAAAGGGTCGGCCACCGTGCTGGTGGGCAATCTTCCTGCGGCGCGGATGCTGGACAACACGGCGCATGGGGGCATGATCGTCGTGGGCTTTCCGACCGTGCTGATCGGGGGGTGAAGGCCGCCATGTCCGTGACATTGCGTTTCCAGTCAACCGGAACAGTGCCCGGCAGCGGTGAGCCGGTGAAGATGCGGGCGCAAAGCCTGACGATCGGACGGGGGCCGGACAACGATCTGGTGCTTCCGGACCCGGACCGGCTGATATCAAAGACCCATTGCGTGGTCGAGGATCACGGCGGCAATATCGTTGTGCTGGACCTGTCAACCAACGGAACCTTTCTGAATTATGGCAAGGTGCCGCTGGGGCCGACACCGACACCGCTGAATGACGGCGATGTGCTGTCACTGGGCACCTATGAACTGGCCGTGGTCTTCGACCCACCGGCCGCGGGCAAGGGGGCCGGGCTTGCCGATCCGCTGGAGCAGCGGCCCGTTTCGCATGGTGATGCCCAGGCCGGCAGCAACAGCGGCAGCCCGCTGGACGACCTCGGCTCAGACGATGATTTCCTGGATGATCTTCTGGACGGTGGCAGCCAGCCGAAAGGGCCGGACAAATGGGTGGAGGCAAAGGACACGCTGGACGATTTTCTGCCCCCGCTGGAGGAAGATGATCTGCTGGGCCCGGCGCCCCTGTCCGATCAGCCTGCGGTGTCCGACCACAGCCCGGCGACGTCAGATGCCTTCACGCCGCGGGCGCCGAATGCGCCGCAGATCCCCGATGACTGGGATGATCTGCTGGAACCGGATGCCGCCCCGCCCCCCCCGGGCAGCCCCCCGCCCGCGGCTGAGGATGACCCCTTGCCCCCCGAACCCGCGGCGCCTCCGGATGACGCCCCTGCGCCGCCGCCGGAACCACGCCCGCAGCGCCCTGCGCCGCAAGCTGCCGCACCCGCACAGGCCGCCATGCCCCCCGGCGCAACAGGTGGGGACGCTGCGGCCCGCGCCTTTCTGAATGCGCTTGGCGCCGAAGATGTCACTCTCGCCGATGACGAGCTGGAGGCAACGATGGAGCGGCTGGGCGCGACGATGCGGATGATGATCAGGGGACTGCGCGAGGTGCTGATGACCCGCACCTCGATCAAGAACGAATTCCGTATCGAACAGACCCGCATCAGCGTTGGCGACAACAACCCGCTGAAGTTCTCGGTCAGTCCTGACCAGGCGATCGAGGTGATGGTGCGGCCGCGCGCCAAGGGCTACCTGTCCGCCCAGGCCGCCACCGAACAGGCGCTTGATGACATCAAGGCGCATGAGGTGGCGATGGTGACCGGCATGGAGGCGGCCCTGCGTGGCATCCTGCGGCGGCTTGATCCGGCGGCTCTGGCGGGCAGGATCGAAAGCGGTGGCGGGATCACGCGGCTGCTGAAGGGCAAGAAGGCGCTTTACTGGGAAACCTATGAGAAAATGTATGCCGAGATCTCGGATCAGGCGACGCATGATTTCCATGACATTTTCAGCCGCGAGTTTGCTGAAGCTTACCGCAAGCAGCTCGACAAGCTGAAACAGGAAAGATGAGGCCGTCAATGGTGCGTTCAGGGGGGGAAATGCGTGTCCTGGGATAGCAAGGTGCTGTGGACCGAAGGGCTGTTTCTGCAGCCCCACCATTTTCAACAGTCTGACCGCTATGCCGAGGGGCTTGTTGCGGGACTGGCCCACCGGCTGACGCCCTATGCCTGGGGCGTGTCGCAGCTGGAGATTGACGATGAAGCGCTCAAGGTCGGCAAGTTTGCACTGAAATCCTGTGCCGGACTGACCCAGGATGGCGTTGTCTTTCGTGTTCCGCAAAAGGATGACCATCCCCCGGCGCTGGAGGTGCCCGATACGGTCCGCGACTGCGTTGTATATCTCACGGTCCCGCAGCGCCGACAGGGCGCAAGCGAGGTTGACCTGAGCGGCGCCGAGAATTCCGCCAGTCGCCTGCGCCCGGCCGAGGTTGAGGTGACCGACGTGATGAGCGCCGATCAGAAGCCGATGATGCTGGGTGTCGGCAAGCTGCGCCTGCAGTTCGGCCTTGCGGTCGATGATCTGGCCGACAAGCTGACCATCCCGCTGGCGCGGATCGTCGAGGTGCAGCCGGACAAGCGCATCATCATCGACACGGGTTTCATGGCCAGTTCGCTGGATGCGCGCGCGGTGCCGCCGCTTGACGGGTTCCTGCGCGAGATGGAGGGCCTGCTGTCACACCGGATGACGGTGCTTTCGGGGCGGCTGGTGGAAACCGGCGCGGCGCGGGCCAGCGCCGAGATTCAGGATTTCCTGTTGTTGATGGCAGTCAACCGCGCGCTGCCGGTCTTTCGCCATCTGGCGCAGATAGAGAATGTGCACCCCGCCGATGCCTATGCCGAATGCATCCGGCTGGCCGGGGAACTGGCGACCTTCATGGCCGGGGACAAGCGCGCGCCCGAGTTTCCGCCCTATCGCCATGACGACCTGACCCGCACCTTTCAGCCGGTGATACGCGCGCTGCGCCAGTTCCTGAGCGCGGTTCTGGAAAGCACGGCGATCCAGATCCCGCTGGAGCCGCGGAAATACGGCATTTCGGTGGGGATCATCGCGGACCGCAAGCTGATCGGCAATTCCGGTTTCGTGCTCGCCGTCAAGGCCGACATCCCCGAGGAATCGGTGCGCCGGCATTTCGCGGGTCATGCCAAGATCGGCCCGGTCGAGGAGATCCGCCAGCTGGTCAATTCGGCCCTGCCGGGGATCGGGCTGCGCCCGCTCTCCGTTGCGCCGCGCCAGATCCCCTACAATGCAGGTGTTGTCTACTTCCAGCTCGATGCGCAAAGCAGCTACTGGCAGAAGATGACCACCTCGGGCGGGATCGCCGCCCATGTTTCTGGAGACTATCCGGGCTTAACGATGAATCTCTGGGCAATCCGAAACGCGTGATCGCCTGTTGGAGGCACAGATGTCTGACCAAGACCCGTTTGCCGAGCCGGAGGACACAGACAAGACGGTGATCCGTCCGAACCCGGGTGCGCGGCGGCCGGCGATGGGCCAGCCGCAGGCGGCGCAAACACCCGCCGCAAAGCCTGCCGAGGCGCCCGCCGCCGAACAACGCACCGCCCGGCGCACGGAAACTGCGGGTGCGGGGGGGATCGCGCCCACCGGCATGAACACGCTGGTTGCCATCGCCACGCCGCTCTTTTCGCTGATCAGCCGCATCCGCAACCGCGCCCAGCACCTGGACCCCGAAGAATTGCGCAAGGCCGTGTTCGCCGAAGTGCGCCGCTTCGAGGAGGCGGCGCTCAAGGCGCGGGTCGAGCCGAAGAACATCAAGGTCGCGCGCTATGCGCTCTGCGCGACACTGGACGATGTCGTCCTGAACACGCCCTGGGGCGATCAGTCGAACTGGGGCCTGCATTCGATGGTGGCGACCTTCCACCGCGAAACCGTCGGCGGGGATCGTTTCTATGACGTGCTGTCGCGGCTGGAGCAGGACCCGGCCGGGAATATCGAGCTGCTGGAATTCATGTACATGTGCCTCTCGCTGGGGTTCGAGGGGCGCCTGCGCGTCGATCAGGGGGGCGCGACCCGCCACCAGGAAATCCGCGCCCGGCTGGCGGGGATCATCAAATCCCAGCGCGGCGCGCCCGAACATGACCTGTCGCCCGCCTGGAAGGGCATCGACCGCCCACACCGCCCGCTTTCGGCGTGGAAACCGGTCTGGATCGCCACCACCGCGCTGGCGGCGATCCTGGCGCTCAGTTTCACCGGGCTTTCCTGGGCGCTGGGCAATGGCACGCAGCGCCTGATCGGCGCGCTGGTGGCCATCGATACAGGCCCGGTTCCGCAGATGTCCCGCCCCGCACCGCCGCCACCGCCGCCGCCGCCCACCCAGCGCGAGGCGGCGCAGATCGAGACTGTCTCGGGCTTCCTGACCGAAGAAATCGAGGCCGGGCTGGTCGAGGTGCTGGAAGACGGCAACGAACTGACCATCCGCATAGCGGGCGCCGAGATGTTCGCCTCAGCCTCGGATGTGTTGCAGGACCGGTATCGCGTGCCGCTTGAACGGGTTGCCAATGCGCTGAACGAGGTGGACGGCCGCGTGATCATCGCCGGGCATTCCGACAGCATTCCGATCAACACGGCGCGCTATCCGTCGAACACGCATCTGTCGCTGGCGCGCGCGACCACCGTGAAGACCTTTCTGGAAGGCCTGCTGGAGGAGCCGGGCCGCATGAGCGCCGAAGGCCGTGCCGAACGCGAGCCCATTGCCGACAATGCCACCCGTGAAGGCCGCGCGGCCAACCGGCGCATCGAGGTGATCCTGATCCGGGAGGATGCGTGATGGCGGCGCTCAACGTTCTGCGCATGCTGACCGGAGCCAATCCGGTCATCGTCATGCTGGTGTTGGTCCTGAGCCTGTGCATCTGGTATCTAGGTCCGATGCTGCGCGTGGCGGGGTTTGACCCGTTTGCCACGCAGATGGGCCGGCTCATTGCCATTGCGGTGATTGTGGTTCTGGCGCTGCTGGTGATGGGGATCATCTGGTGGCGCAAGCGTCGGCGTGAAAGGCGCATGGCCGACGAAATGGTCGAGGACGCCGAGGGGGACGCCAGCGACTCGCTGGTGCGCGCCGAGGTGGACGAACTGCGCACGAAACTGCGCAAGGCGCTTGGTACCCTGCGGAAGTCCAGTCTGGGGCGGCGGCACCTTTATGAGCTGCCCTGGTATGTGATGATCGGCCCGCCGGGCGCAGGCAAGACCACCGCCATCGTCAATTCCGGCCTGTCCTTTCCGCTGGCCGATGAACTGGGCAAGACCGCGCTGGGCGGGGTTGGCGGCACGCGCAATTGCGACTGGTGGTTCACCAATGACGCGGTGCTGATCGACACCGCCGGGCGCTACACTACGCAGGAAAGCGATGCCGAGGTCGACAACGCGGCCTGGCTTGGCTTTCTGTCGCTTTTGAAACGGTATCGCAAGCGCCAGCCGATCAACGGTGCCATTGTCGCGATCAGCCTGTCGGACCTGTCCCTGCAGGACGAAATCACCCGCAAGAGCCATGCTCAGGCCATCCGCCGCCGCCTGAACGAGTTGCGCACGACCCTGGGTGTGCGCTTTCCGGTCTATGTGCTGGTCACCAAGGCCGACCTGATCGCGGGGTTTTCCGAGTTCTTCGACGGGCTGGGCAAGGAGGCACGCGAACAGGTCTGGGGTTTTACCCTGCCGCTGAAGAAACGCACCAAGCCCGATGACTCGCCCGTTGCCGGGTTTGATGCGCAGTTTCAGTCCCTGCTTGACCGGCTGAACGCGCAATTGATCGAGCGGATGCAGATCGAGACCGAGTCCGAACGGCGCAGCCTGATTGCCGGGTTTCCGGCGCAGGTCGCTTCGATCCAGCCGGTTGCGCGCGAATTCCTGGACGAGCTTTTCCTCGAAAGCCGTTTCGAGGAGCGCCCGATGCTGCGCGGGGTCTATTTCACCTCGGGGACGCAGGAAGGCACGCCGATCGACCGGCTCATGATGGGCATGGCGCGCACGTTTGGCATAGGCCGGCAAGCGATCGGCAGCGGGTCGGGCACCGGCCGGTCGTATTTCCTGACGCGGCTGTTTCAGGGCGTGATCTTCCCCGAGGCGGGCCTGGTATCGGCCGATGACCGGGTCGAGCGGCGCTATCGCTGGACCCGGGCGGCGGCGATCGCGGCGGTTCTTCTTGTTTCGGTGGGGATGACCACGCTCTGGACGCGCAGCTATCTGGGCAACCGGGTGCTGGTGGCGGATGCCGCGGAACAGGTGGACAGCTACCGCGCGGCTGCAGCGCAGATCCCGGCAAGCCCCATCAGCGACACGGACCTGCCCGCCGTTGTTCCGGCGCTGAACATCCTGCGCGACATGCATGGCAATCCCGCGTCCGGCCCGCATCCGGTTCCAGGGTCACTGACCTGGGGGCTGTATCAGGGCGGGGCCATCGGCAACGAGGCTGCGCTGGCCTATCGCGCAGCCCTCAACCAGCACCTGCTGCCGCGCCTTCTGCTGCGCCTGGAAGAGGTGATGCAGAACAATCTGAACGAACAGGATCTGCTCTATGACGCGCTGAAAATCTATCTGGTGCTTGGCGGGCGTGGGCCCATGAACATCGCAATGGTCCGCGAGTGGATGCAGGAAGACTGGCAGCTGGCCTATCCCGGTGTGCAGCGCGAGGGCCTGCGCGAAGACCTTGACGGGCATCTGACCGCGCTGCTGTCGCAGCCGATGATGCGTATCCCGCTCAACGGGCCGCTGGTCGAACAGGTGCAGCAGATCCTGCGTGAGATGCCGATGGCGCAGCGGGTCTATAGCGGCATCCTGAGCAGCCAGCGCGTGAGCGACCTGCCGACATGGCGGATCTCCGAAGTCGCCGGACCCGCAGTTTCGCGCGTGTTCACCCGTTCTTCGGGGCGCTCGCTCGCCGAGGGGATCGAAGGCGTCTACACCCGCAGGGGGTTCAACGAGGTTTTCCTGCGCGAGGCGGTCAGCGTTGCGCAGCGTATCCAGCGCGAAAGCTACGTGCTGGGCGACGAGGCCGAGAGCGAGCCTTCGGAAACGGCCATGATCGATCTCAGCCGCGATGTGCTGAACCTCTATTACAACGATTTCGTCGAACGCTATGAGTCGGTTCTGGCGGATATCGACATCCTGCCGCTGGAATCGCTCAGCCATGCGGTCGAGGTGACGAATGTTCTGGTCGGACCGGCCTCGCCCGTGGTGAACCTGTTGCAGGCCGTCGCCAGCGAGACAGAGTTGACCCGACAGGAGGAGGAGTCGCTGGTGGGCGCGCTGACCTCGGGGCTGGGGGTGCAGGAGCGCATTGTCCTGGAGGCGCTTGAGCGGCGGGACGGACCTCCGGGACAGTATATCGAGCAGCGGTTCGACTGGCTGCACGAACTGGTCACGGCGCCGGACGGGTTGCCCTCGCCGCTCGATGAGCTGATGCAGATGCTTGAGGAGGTGAGCCGGGAACTGAGCCGGCTCTCGTTCAGCCGTGACGAAGGGTTCGTGGGGCTTCCCGAGGATAACCCGCTGTCGCGGTTCCAGCGCGCCACGGCGCGGCTTGAGGGGCCGATGCAGCGCTGGGCGACGCAGATCGCCACCGGCTCCTCGGGCATTACCGCCGATGGCACCCGGGCGCAGATCAACGCCCGTTGGCGCAGCCAGGTCCTGCCGTTTTGTGAACAGGCGCTTTCGGACCGCTATCCATTCAATCGTCGCGCGGGCGCGGATGTGGCCATGGCCGATTTCAGCCGCCTTTTCGCTCCGGGCGGGCTGATCGAAACCTTCTTCAACGAGAACCTGCGCCGCTTCGTCGATACCCAGGCACGGCCAATGACCTGGCGGCCCGTCAATGACGCCGATCTTGGTATCTCGGATTCCGTTCTGGCGCAGTTCCAGCACGCCTTTGACATTCGTGATGCCTTCTTTTCGCAAGGGTCCACCCCGCAGGTGACGTTCCAGATCACACCCTTTGCGCTGGACCCGCAGGCCCAGACCGTGACGCTGGAAATCGACGGCCAGCGCACGACCTTCGGGCATCGAGATGGCGGGGCGCCGCCGCTGGCCGTGTCCTGGCCGGGTGAGGTCGGGCTGGCAGGGGTGCGCTTTGACCCGCAGGCATCCGGGGTTCAGAACATGCTGGCGCGTGACGGACCCTGGGCCTGGTTCCGGTTGCTTGACAGCGCCGAGATCCGGCGCACCAGCGTGGCCGACCGCAGCCGCGTGATCTTCAACGTGGGTGGACGGTTTGCGCTTTATGATCTGCAGGCGGGGTCGGTGCTGAACCCGTTCAACCTGCCGGCCTTGCGCAACTTCAGCTGTCCGCAGTCCTTCTGATGGCGGGCGCGTTCGGGGCCTTTGGCAAGCTGCCCGCACTGGGGGATTTCCTGCGCGCCGGCACGCCCCCCGGCTTTGTCGAACCCTGGGACGCCTGGGTGCAGCGCGCCATGATGACCGCGCGCAATACGCTTGGTGTGCGCTGGCACGATTGCTATTTCAGCGCGCCGATCTGGCGCTTCACGCTGGCACACGGGCTGGCCGGGCGGTTGCCGGTCATGGGCATCCTGATGGCCTCGGTCGACCGGGTCGGGCGCCATTTTCCGCTGACGCTGATGGCGCCCCTGCCGCAGGGCACGTCATCGGTCCAGGCCCATCTGTCCGCCGAGGGGACCTTTGTCCGGCTGGAGAACCTGGCGCTTGAGGCGCTTGAAACCTGCCAGGAGCGCGCGTTGTTCCTGCAGCGGCTGTCCGCTCTGCCGGGGTTCTCGCAGCAGCATTCGGCCAGGTTTTCGCAGGCTGGCCGGACGCTGACCCTGGTGGGTGCCGAAGGCAACCCCGCCACCGGCCTGGCCGCCGGACTGATCGAGCCGCGCTATCGCCAACCCTGCATCTGGTCGACGCTCCTGACCGAAGGGACCCGTGTGATGGTCACCGAAGGGCTTCCGGATGCAAGGCAGTCAGTGGGACTGTTCGATCTCTCGGCGCCGGTCTGGACCGGTAGCGATGAGGGAACATGATGTTCGACTTCACCGTTGCCGCAAGAGGAGGGGAAAAATGAAAGGAGATCGTCAAGGGCAGATGGCGCCTTGAGTGCGCCAGTCATCCGCTACAGCGCGACCACCCATGTCGGACGGGTGCGCAAGGTCAACGAGGATGCGATCCTTGCCACACCGGAAACCCGCCTCTGGGCGGTCGCCGACGGGATGGGCGGGCATGCGGCGGGCGATGTCGCCAGCCGGATCGTGATTGACCAGCTGGCGATGTTGCCCGAGGGGTTGGGGCCAACGGACCGGATGCAGGCGGTGCGCCGCGCCCTCAGACTCGCGCATGAGCAGATCAGGCAGGAAGCCGCATCGCAGAATGTCGATACGATGGGGGCAACCATTGTCACGCTCATCCTGGCTGATGATCATTTTGTCGCCTTCTGGGCTGGCGACAGTCGCCTCTATCGCTTTCGCGACGGCGAGGTCGAGCTGCTGACCACGGACCATTCCGCCGTCGCAGAACTGGTGCTGGCGGGCGAGATCACCTGGGACGAGGCTGAACTGCATCCGCTGTCGAACATGGTCACCCGCGCGGTCGGGGTCGGCGATGTTCTGGATCTTGACAAGATCCGCGGCCGGGCGTTGCACGGGGACCGCTTCCTGCTCTGTTCGGACGGGCTAAGCAAATATGCATCCTTCGATACGCTTCGCAGGCTGGTGCCCCGCGCGCCGATAGAGACGGTGACGGATACCTTGCTCACCCTGGCGCTGGAGGGGGGCGCCAGCGACAATGTCTCGATCATCGTTGTCGATATCCTGTGACTGGCACCGGGGGGGCGGCATCGGCGGACAGCATCGCCCCCGATGCATGCCTGAAGGCGCGGTCAGCGCTCATCGGTGGATGCTGGCAGACGGCGGCGTCAGATTCCGATGGCGCGCACCAGTTCGATTTCCACGCTCTCGATCGCCCGCACCACTGACGCACCCTGCGCACTGAAAACGCTCACAAGCTGCGGGTCATCGGCGCGGATCAGTTCGATCGCCCGGCGGACCTCATCCGCGGCCCCGCGCACCACGCCCACCGCTTCCTCGACCGCATCGCGTTCGATTGCGCGCCGTTCGGCGTCGGTGGCGGCAGTGGCAAGCCTCGCGTCGGTCCGGGTGCGGATGTCCCGCACGCCGGTCTGTGCCTGCCGGATGATCGCCGAGACCTGGGCCAGTTCCGGTGGCAGGTCGAGTGCAAGGTCATCAAGCGCGCTGGCATAGCTGCCCAGGGCATTGGCGATACAGTCCAGCAGTTCGCTGCCCAGTGGCGTTTCCTGGCGGCAGGCCTGCATGGCCTGCTGCACCCCGGTCGCCGCCGAATCCATCGCGCCCTGTACCTGCTGCGCCTCGGCCGCCTCCGTGGTCGCTGTGGCGGTTTCGCCTGGTGCGCTGTCAACCGGGGTCACCGGACCCGGGTCGCTGGGGCCGTCGCTCACGTCGAAAACCGTGATCGTGTCAGGCGGGTTCGGCAAGTCGAACACCGGCGTCACAAGGGCGGGCGGTTGCGTCGATGGATCAGGTTCAGGGGGCAGGCTGTCATCCGGAAGCACCACAAGCTGCCCCGGCAGGAGAGTGATCACGTAATTGCCCAGACCGCTTCCGACAGGATCGGAAACCTCGATCGCATAGGGGCTTGCCGCGACCGGCGCGTCAGCGGGCGTCCCGGCGCTGAACAGGAACACCGAATCGACCCGGTCATCGTTACGCAGACCACTGTCGGCAAACGCTGTCGTGCCAAGCTCCAGTTCCTCACCAAAAACCTTCTCGCGGTCCTCGGCGGTGATGGTCAGGGGGGCGGGGGTGACGCTCAGGGTGCCGTCGGCGAAGGTGATGGTGTAATTGGCCAGCCC
>NZ_JACBXS010000023.1 GCF_013415485.1 Rhabdonatronobacter sediminivivens
CACCCCGAGCCTACGGCTCAGGGAGAGCAACGCCACCCTTCATCCCAAAAAGTTCAACATCGACCGGGACATTCCCGCGTGCATCCAGAGGCCGAGCTGACCGCCAGCCGGAAGGCGGGATCATCCCTGAGCGCATCCGCATCGTCATGGTCGCGCCAACCCTGGGCGGCGAGCAGCACGCTTGTCCGGATAAGGGAGGCGAGGTCATGGACGACATCCTCCTGGCGCCGCGGATCGGTCAGCTGCGGGATCATCCACTCCACAATACCGCTGCGCTCCATGATCTCGCGCAGCACCACGACACCGGCATCGCCGGTCAGCCGCTCCGCGCGGCTCTCGACGCGAAGGGACCTGTTGAAGCGGGTGGTGAAGGGCTGTAGCGTTTCACCCATGGCGTGCTCCGGGGGCTGCTGTCGGGTTTCGTGTAGCAGCTTGATTCTACAGAGCTTTCGTGGGCACGCCAGCCATTTCCCAAGAATTGGGTGAATAAGCTGGGGTCAACCCTGTCATGGAACTGCTCGCGCATCATCATGCGGAAAAACTCGTCCAGGGACTGTGCCGCTGAACCCCTCTATGCAGCCGCTGATCTTCAGGCGCGCAATCGGCACTCAAAATGATGCAAGCCGATCAGACATAGTAGTGACGGCGCAAGATGAAGTCCGGGGATTGGCTCGGGTCACTCTTGGATGATCATTCTGACAGGCGATGAGCCCATACGTGCAGGCTGATACGGACCTCAAACGGCGGAGCACAGTGTCCCAGGTTTCCGAACAGCCCCCAAACGTGGGGCAGCTTTTTCGAGCAAAATGCTTATTTTGAATAGAGATAGTAGATACTTGGCAGCCCGTAGGGGAATCGAACCCCTCTTTCCAGGTTGAAAACCTGGCGTCCTAACCGATAGACGAACGGGCCATCTGGTGTGGCGCTGTTTAGAAAAACGGCGCGGGGGGCGCAAGAGGGATTCAGAGAAAATCGTGCGGATGGCCCATCTTTTTCGCTCATGTCGGGGTGGCATCGTCCAGGCGTAGCTGGGGGCGGGCGCGACCGCCGAAGTGGTTGACTTCCAGGCGGCCGGCAGCGTGGATGGCGCGGCCCTTCTGGCGTTCCAGGGCTTCGCCCAGCGGCGTGTCGAAAGCGCCGAAGGCAATGGCCTCCAGCCGGTGACCGGCGCCGTCGCCCAGCGACAGGCGCAGGTGGGACTCGCCGACACGGCGCAGCGATTCGATGCGGACCTGCGCCAGGGCAAAGCGCGGGGCGGGGGCGCTGGCGCCAAAGGGGCCGGCGGCTTCCAGTTGCTCGATGGCCTCGACGCTGGCGGCTGCGGGCATCAGCATTCCGTCCAGGCGCAGTTCCCGCGGGGCCTCTGCGCCCGAGCCCTGGCGTGAGAGCAATTCGGCCAGCCGCGCCATCGCCGGGTCCAGCTGGTCGCGGGCCACCGTCAGCCCTGCCGCCATGCGGTGCCCGCCGCCGCGCAGCAGCAGCCCTTCGGCCGCCAGCCGCTGGACCGAGGCGCCCAGATCCACCCCGGGCACCGACCGGGCCGAGCCCTTGCCCTCGGACCCCTCGAGCCCGATCACCACCGCGGGGCGGTTGAAGGCCTCTTTCAGCCGGGCGGCAACGATGCCGATGACCCCGGGGTGCCAGCCCTCGCCCGCGGCCCAGACCAGCGGGCCGTCAGTGCCGCGCGTTTCGGCCTGGGCCATGGCCGCGCTGCGGACGGCGGCCTCGATCTCGCGCCGTTCGGTGTTCAGGAAATCCAGCCGTTCGGCCAGGGCGGCGGCTTCGGCGGCATCCGGGGTGGCCAGCAGCCGCGCGCCCAGATCGGCGGCGCCGATGCGCCCGCCCGCATTCACCCGCGGACCCAGCACAAACCCCAGGTGATGGGCATTGGGCGCGCTGCTCAGCCGCGAAATGTCGCACAGCGCCCGCAGGCCGGGACGCTCGCGCCGGGCCAGCACCCGGAGCCCCTGGCGGACAAAGGCACGGTTGACGCCGGTCAGGGGCGCCACATCGGCCACCGTGGCCAGTGCAACCAGGTCCAGAAGGGCCATCAGATCCGGGCCCTGCACGCTTTGGGCGCGCAGGCGACGGTTGAGTTCAACCAGCAGCAGGAAGACCACCGCCGCGGCACAGAGGTGGCCCAGGCCGCTGTCCTCATCCTGGCGGTTGGGGTTCACCACGGCAAGCGCGGGGGGAAGGGTTTCGCCCCCCAGATGGTGGTCGATCACCAGCACATCCGCCCCGCGCGCCGCTGCTATGGGGCCGTGGCTGAGCGTTCCGCAATCGACGCAGACGATCAGCCCGTGATCGCGCGCCAGGGCGGCCATGGCGGCGTCATTGGGCCCGTAGCCCTCGTCGATCCGGTCGGGGATATAGAGCGTGGCGTCATGGCCCATGGCGCGCAGCCAGATCAGCAGTTGCGCAGCCGAGGCGCCGCCATCCACGTCATAATCCGCGAAGATGGCAATGCGTTCGCGCCGCTTCAGCGCCAGCAGCAGCCGTTCGGCCGCGGCCTCCATATCGCGCAGGCTCATGGGGTCCGGCAGCAGGTCGCGCAGCGCCGGGCTGAGAAAAGCCTGGGCCGCATCCGCCGTGACCCCGCGCCGGGCCAGCACAGCGCAGAGGAATGGTGCAAGCCCGGTGGCCTGCACCAGCGCTTGTGCGGCGCGTTCGGTTGCCGGGTCGGGGCCTGTCCAGCGCCGTCCCAGGATCGAGCTTTCGACCCCCAGAAAGGCGTGGGGTGTGGTCATGGTATCGATGCCTGTTTCAGCCATGTCTTCGAGCAGGGGTGCGGCGCGGGGGCCGCAGGCCCGTCAGACCGGGGTGCGATAGGTCATGCGCCGCAGCGATCCGGTCTTGGACCGCATCAGCAGGGTTTCGGTCGTCAGCCAGCCAGGCTGGCGGCGGATACCATGCAGCAGCGAGCCATCGGTCACCCCGGTCGCGGCAAAGATCACATCGCCCCTGACCATCTCATCCAGGGCATAGACACGGTCCAGATCCTCGATCCCGGCGCGGCGGGCGCGGGCGATCTCGTCCTCGTTGTGGAACAGCAACTGGCCATAGATCTGTCCGCCCATGCATTTGAGCGCCGCCGCTGCCAGCACGCCTTCGGGGGCGCCGCCCGATCCCATGTACATGTCGATGCCGGTAATATCCGGTTCGGCACAATGGATCACGCCGGCCACGTCGCCATCCATGATCAGCCGGATCGCCGCGCCGGTCGAGCGCAGGTCGTCGATCATCTCTTCGTGCCGGGTGCGTTCCAGCACACAGACGGTAATGTCGGAGGGGTCACACTTCCGCGCGGCGGCCAGGGCGCGCACGCGCTCTGAAGGTGACATGTCCAGCGTGACCACGTCCTTCGGATAGCCCGGTCCGATGGCCAGTTTGTCCATGTAGATATCCGGGGCGTGCAGCATGGTATTGCGCGGCGCCATGGCGATTATGGTCAGCGCGTTGGGGAAATCCTTGGCGGTCAGGGTGGTCCCTTCCAGCGGGTCCAGGGCGATATCCACGGCCGGGCCGTTGCCGTTGCCGACCTCTTCGCCGATGAAGAGCATCGGCGCCTCGTCACGCTCGCCCTCGCCGATGACCACGACGCCGTTGATGTCCAGCATGTTGAGCTGGGTGCGCATGGCGTCGACGGCGGCCTGATCGGCGGCCTTTTCATCGCCGCGCCCGACCAGCCGGGCCGAAGCAAGGGCGGCTGCCTCGGACACGCGGGCAAGGCCCAGCGAAAGCAGGCGGTCGTGGAATTCCGGGGGCGTGGCGGTCATGGACTGTTCCTGTCGGTGAAATCTGGGGTTGGCGTTCTGTCTAGCCCCGCGGGTTGCGCCCTGACAAGCCCCGCGCTGGGCGTGAGCGCAAACAGCGGGCGGGCTGTGGTGGTCTTGCGGCGCCAACCGGACGGCCGCGCATGTGCTGGCTGCGGGAGGTTGCGTATTTGGGGCACGATGAAGGGAGAACGCGGCGCAGCCGGTCAGGGCCTGATCCAATCAGACGTGTTCGATCGCCATGGCCACGGGGTCACCCACCACCACGCCGGTGCCCTGGAACAGGTCCAGCGCGTGGTCGATGGCGTCGCGCGTGGTCTTGTGGGTGACGATGATCACCGGCGCGTCGGCGCCCGCATGGCCGTATTGGCGCATCCGGTCGATGGAGACGCCCGCATCGCCCAGGGCCGCGGCCACGCGGGCCAGGGCGCCCGGGCGGTCCAGCAGGGTCATGCGCATGTAGAAGGGTTTGGCCGCGGTGGCGCGGGCGGCGGCGACATGTTCAAGGGTTGCCGCGGGCTGACCGAAGGGGGCAATGCGCAGCCCGCGCGCCAGGTCCGCCACATCGGCCATGACGGCGCTGGCGGTCGGGCCTTCGCCAGCGCCGGGGCCGCGCAGAACGATCTGGCCCACGCTGTCGCCTTCGATCACCACCATGTTGGTGCCGCCTTTCAGTTGCCCCAGCGGGCTGTCGGCGGGCACCAGGCAAGGCGACATGCTCTGTTCCAGCCCGCGCCCGGTCATGCGCGCTACGCCCAGCAGCTTGATGCGCAGGCCCAGGTCGGCGGCATGACGGATATCGTCGATGGAGATGCGCTGGATGCCTTCGATATCGATGGCGCTGAACACCGGCCGGGTGCCGAAGGCGATTGCCGTCAGCAGGGTCAGCTTGTGCGCGGCATCGATCCCGCCCACGTCCAGGTTGGGGTCGGCTTCCAGATAGCCAAGCTGCGCGGCCTCATCGAACACCGTGTCATAGGGCAGGCCTGCATCTTCCATCCGGGTCAGGATATAGTTGCAGGTGCCGTTCATTACCCCCATGACGCGGGTGATGCGGTTGCCGGCCAGCCCTTCGGTCAGCGCCTTGATCACCGGGATGCCCCCGGCCACGGCAGCCTCGAACCGCAGGGCAACGCCTGCGGCTTCGGCTTCTTCGGCCAGGCCCTGGCCGTGAATGGCCAGCATGGCCTTGTTGGCGGTGACGACATCCTTGCCCGCGGCGATGGCGGCGCGGGTCAGCGCTAGGGCGGGGCCGTCCTCGCCGCCCATCAGTTCGACGACGATATCGACATCCGCGCGGCGCGCCAGGGCGACGGGGTCATCCTCCCAGGCATAGGCCGAGATATCGGCGCCGCGGTTGCGCCCGCGCGACCGGGCCGAAACGGCGGTGATCTCCACCGGGCGACCGAAGCGCGCGGCCAGCAGGTCGCCATGGGTCTGGACGATCTTCACCACGCCGATCCCCACGGTTCCCAGTCCGGCAATTCCAAGGCGCAACGGTTCGGACATGGAGTATCTCCGGTCAAAGGGGTGGGGCAGGGCCGGTCGGCGCCTGTCTGTTAAAGCAATTCCGGGGCGGATGAAAACCGCTTTTCGTGACCATCTGCGTCTGGAGAGGGTGTCTTGCCGACCATCGGCCGAGAAATCCGGTGACGGAACCTGCAACAAGGCGCAAGCACCCTCGAATCCGGCGCCGGATCATATTATGACGTCGAACATGGACCGGCTGAACCCAAAGGACTGCGCATGCTGAGGCGCCCGCTGCCGCGCCGCCGTCTTGTCTGGACGGTGGCGGTGCTGACGCTGCTTTGGGGCGGGCTGACCGGTTGGGACCCCGAGGGCTGGTTCATGGGCGTTCCGGCGGTCCTGGCCGGGGCCGCGCTGGCGATGATGCTGCCGTGGCCTGCGTATTGGCGGCTTTCGCCGCTGGGGGCGTTGCGTTTTGCGGGCTGGTTTGCGGTGCAATCGGTGCGCGGCGCGGTGGATGTCAGCCGCCGCGCCCTGTCGCCGGACATGCGGCTGCGGCCCGGGTTCCGGCATTATCCGCTGCAGCTTTCGCCGGGCGCGGCGCGGACCGTGTTCATCAACACCATCACTCTGATGCCGGGCACCCTTTCGGCGCAGATTGATCCGGCGGACGGGGACCACCCCGATGATCGTCTGCTGGTGCATATGCTGGATACCGAGGCCGACCTGACCGGCGCGCTGCAGGTGCATGAGGCCCGCATCCGCGCGGCCTTTGCGCTTCCGCCGCAAGGGGAGGAACGCTGAGATGACCGCTGGCCTGTTCCTGTCAATCCTGCTGATCATCCTGTTGCTGAGCGTCATGGGCGGGCTGTTGGCGGTGCTGCGCGGGCGCGCCCCGGCTGAAAGGATCATGGCGGTGCAGCTTTTCGGCACTGCGGCCGTTGCCATGCTGCTGATCCTGTCGCGGCTGATGGGCATGCCCGCGCTGCTGGATGTGGCGCTGGTGTTTGCGGTTCTGGCGGCGGTGTCGCTGGTGGCCTTTGTGGTGCTGGGTCGGCGAGGGCAGGGGTGATGCTGGAGTTTCTGGGCGTGGCACTGATGGGGCTGGGCACCGTGTTCTTCGTGGCCGGGACCGTGGGGCTGTTGCGATTCCCTGACCTGTTCTGCCGCCTCCATGCACTGACCAAGGCGGATGGTCTTGGCCTGGCGCTGGTCTGTCTGGGCACGATCTGCCTGGCCTCAACCCCCGGAGAGGTGCTGCGCATCATCGTCATCTGGTTTGCGGTGGCCCTGTCCAGCGCCACCTGCGGCCACATGATCGCGCGCCATGCCCGCGCCCACCGCAACGATAGCGAGGCGCCATGACCGACCTGCTTTTGCTGTTTGACATGCTTCTGGGGCTGCTGATCATCGGGCTGGCGGTGGCTGCGCTGCGGGTGCGCGACCTGTTTGCGATGGTCGTGATGTTTGTCACCTTCGGGCTCATGACAGCGCTGGCCTGGGTGCGGCTGGCCGCGCCTGATGTCGCCCTGGCCGAGGCTGCCATCGGCACCGGCGTCACTGGCGCGCTGCTGTTGAAGACGCTTTACCACCTGCGCCGGGTCAGCGGCACATTGCACCTGCCCGAGGCGCTTTCCGAGCGCCCCCCGGACCCGCAGGTGCCCCGCGCGGTCATTGCGGCGAATGCGGTCATGTGCGGGCTGGTGGTGATCGGGCTGGCGGCTGCATTTGTCACTGCGCCACTGGGCGGGCCGGGCTTCGATGCGGCGGTCGCCGATGCCATGCCCGAAAGCGGCGTGGACCACCCGGTGACCGCCGTACTGCTGAATTTCCGGGCCTATGACACGTTGATGGAGGTCGTGGTCCTGCTGGCCGCTGTCATCGCCGTCTGGCTGGTGGAGCGCAGCCTGCCGCAGTCCGATCCCCCGGTGATGGGAGAGGTCTATGAGGGCTTTGCCCGGCTGGTCCTGCCCGGCGCGGTGGTTGTGGGGGTCTATGTGCTCTGGGCCGGGGCGGTGGCGCCGGGGGGCGCGTTCCAGGGCGGGGCGGTGCTGGCCGCGGTGGGGCTGTTGCTGCTGATGTCGCATGTCTATGAACCGGCGCCTGCGCATCGGGCTGCGGCGCGCGGGCTGTTTGTGCTGGGGGTGGCGGTGTTCACGGGCGTGGCACTTCTGGTGGCCTGGGGCGGGCGCGCGGTGTTCGAATACCCGCCCGGGCTGGCCAAGCCGCTGATCCTGCTGATCGAAGGGATGGTGACCATCTCGATCGCTGCCACGCTGGCGGCGCTGTTTCATGGCCGCGAACCGGGGGTGCAACCCCGGCCCGCCGACACGTCGGAGGGCGCGCAATGACGCCGGCGCTGATCTATGGGCTGACGGGGATCGTGGTTTTTGGCATCGGGCTTTTTGGCGCGCTATGCGTGCGGGACCGGCTGCGGCGTCTTCTGGCGCTGAACCTGTGCGGCATGGGGGCGGCCTTCGTGCTGGTGGCCGGGGCCTGGCGGATGCCGCCCGACAGCGCTGACCCGGTGCCCCATGCGCTGGTGATCACCGGGATCGTGGTGCTGGTCAGCGCCACGGCGGTCGCCCTGGCGTTGATCCGGCGCCTGCACACGCTGGAGAGCGCCCCCGAGGAAATCCCCGAGGACACCCCGGAATGACCGAACCGCTGCAGTTCTGGATGGTGGCGCTGCTGTTCCTGCCGCTCATCGGCGCCATCGCGGCCTTTGTGCTGCCGCGCCATGCCCCGATTGTCGGCATGGGGGTGGCGCTGGGCGTGACGGGGGCGGCGGTGGGCCTGTGCTGGCAGGTGCAGTCCGTTGGCACCGGCACCGTGGCCCTGGGCGGCTGGGGGGCGCCGCTGGGGATCAACCTGCATGTCGATGGGCTGAGCGCCGCCATGCTCGCCATGACCGCCGGGGTGGGCGCGGTTGTCAGCATGGGCGCGGTCAACACCTTTGGCGGCCGCGTTGCGCGCAGCGCTGAAACCGCCCGCCCGCGCCAGTATTTCTGGCCGCTCTGGCTGCTGCTGCTGACCGGGCTGAACGGGGTCTACCTGGGCACGGATATCTTCAACCTCTATGTGATGATCGAGGTCATCGCCCTGGCCGCCGTGGGCCTGACCGTGCTGAGCGGCAGCCTCGCCGCGCTGCGCGCCGGGCTGGACTACATGTTCGCGTCGATCCTGGGTGCGCTGCTGCTGCTGATGGGGGTGGGTTTTGTCTATCTGCAGCTGGGGCGGCTGGATTTCGGCGGGTTGGCGGGGGCAGACCCTTCGGGGGCGCTGGTGGCGGCGCTGGCGCTGATGTTCGTGGGGCTGGCCCTGAAGACAGCGTTGTTTCCGCTGCATTTCTGGCTTCCTGCGGCGCATGCGAACGCCACGGCCCCGGCGTCGGCGCTGCTGTCGGCGCTGGTGGTCAAGGCCGCGCTCTATATCATCGTCCGGCTGTTGCAGCACATGCCCGCCCCGGGCGAGGCGCTGGTGGTGCTGATGGGCCTCATGGGCACGGGGGCGATCCTTTGGGGGTCGGTGCAGGCATTGCGCGCGGACCGGCTGAAGCTGCTGGTGGCCTGGTCCACGGTCACGCAGATCGGCCTGATCTTCGTGGCGCTGGCGCAGGCCGGGGTTGCGGGGCTGGCGCATAGCTGGAAGGCGGCGGCGGTGCTGATCCTGGCGCATGGGGTGGCCAAGGGCGCGATGTTCCTGGCCGCCGGGCGCATCCGGGCCGAGGTTGGCCATGACCGCATCCGTGATCTGGACCGCAGCCCGGTGCGCCCGGCACTGGCGCAACTGGCCTTTGCCTTTGCCGCGGTCAGCCTGATCGGGCTGCCACCGTCGCTGGGGTTCATCGGCAAATGGATGGTGATGGAGGGCGCGCTGGCCGCCGGCAACTGGCACTGGGTGGTGATCACCATGACCGGGACGCTGTTCAGCCTGGCCTATTTCAGCCGCGTCTTTGCCGGGTTCCTGCGCTTTGACAGGGTGGAGGCGGATGTGCCGGGGGGCGTGGTCGAACAGCGCGGACGTGCGCCGATGGATTACGCGCCGCTGGCGCTGGCCGCGCTGGGGGTGGCGCTGGGGCTGGTGGCCGCGCCCATCCTGGAATTCCTGGAGATCGGCCGTGCGGGGGGCTGGCCATGATCCCCCTGCCCGAGGCCGGGGGCTTTCTGCCGCTGGCGATCCTGCTAACCTCGCTCCTGGTCTCGCCGGTGCTGTTTGCCTTGCCTGAACACAACGCCCGGCTGCGCACGGCGCTGAACCTGGGCGCGGCCACGCTGAAGCTGGCGCTGGTGGCCTGGCTGAGCTGGCGCGTCAGCCGGGGCGCGGTCTATGACATCGGCTTCACGGTGCTGCCGGGGCTGAATTTCAAGCTGCAGGCAGACCCGCTGGCGGTGCTGTTCGTGGGGCTTTCGGCGGTGCTGTGGCTGATCACCACCGTCTATTCCGTGGGCTATCTGGAGCGCGGGCCCCATCGGGCGCGGTTCTTCGGTTTCTTCAGCCTCTGCGTGGCGGCGACGGTGGGCATTGCCATGGCGGGCAATCTGTTCACCTTTCTGATCTTCTATGAGCTGCTGACGCTGGCCACCTATCCGCTGGTGATCCACAACGGCACGGCGCAGGCGTTGCGGGCGGGGCGGATCTATCTGGTTTACACGCTCTCGGGCGGGTTGCTGCTGCTTCTGGGCACGTTGGGGCTGTGGATGCTGGCGGGCAATACCGATTTCGCCCCGGGCGGCATCCTGGACGCGGTGATCGCTGACTCACCCCGCATGGCGCAGGCGCTGTTTGTGGTGCTGATTGCCGCGCTGGGGGTAAAGGCGGCGCTGGTCCCGCTGCACGCCTGGCTGCCCATCGCCATGGTGGCCCCTGCGCCGGTCTCGGCGCTGCTGCATGCGGTGGCGGTGGTCAAGGCCGGCGCCTTTGGCATCATGCGCGTGGTCTATGAGCTGTTCGGGATCGAGGCGACCCACGCGCTGGGACTGGCAGAACCGCTGGCGGCGGCGGCGGCGATTACCATCCTCTATGGATCGCTCCGGGCGCTGACGCAGGATGACATCAAGCGGCGGCTGGCCTTTTCCACCGTTAGCCAGGTCAGCTACATCACCCTGGGCGTGGCGCTGGCCAGCCCCATCGCCGCCACTGGCGCGCTGGCGCATCTGATCCATCAGGGCTTGATGAAGATCACCATGTTCATGGTCGCCGGTAACCTGGCCGAGGGGCTGGGCGTCAAGAAGGTCAGCCAGATGAACGGCGTGGGCCGCGCGATGCCATTCACCATGGCGGCGTTTTCGCTGGCGGCGCTGGGCATGATCGGCCTGCCGCCGCTGGCGGGGTTCATCAGCAAGTGGTTTCTGGCGCAGGGGGGGCTGGATGCCGGACAGGACTGGGTGATTGCGCTGCTGCTGGGCTCCAGCCTGCTCAATGCGATCTATTTCCTGCCCATGCTCTATCGCGCCTGGTTCCTGGAGGCAGACCGCCCCGCCGAAAGCCCGCCGCCCGGCACCCCCGGTCGCCCGCGCATCGGCTGGATGCTGGCCTTGCCGCCCATTGCCACGGCGGCCATGGTGGTCTTTGCCGGTGCCTTCGCCAATGCGCCCTTCAGCCCGCTGGACTGGACGCGCTTCGTCGTCGCCATCGAGTATCAGGAGTAAGCCCATGGCCGTGCTTGCCCTTCTTGCCGCGTTCGGAGTGCCGCTCTTGATGGCGGCGCTGCTGACGCTGGCGGGTGCGCGGGGGATGGTCTGGCGGCTGATGCCCTTTGCGGCGCTGCCTGCGCTGGCGCTGGCGCTGCTGGCGCCGGTGTCCTTGACCATGCCGGTGACGGTACGGCTGGACTGGCTGATCCTGGGCGCGCAATTCGGGCTGGACGGGATCGCACGCGTGTTCCTGGGCCTGACGGCGGTGCTGTGGGTGGCGGCGGGGGCCGCGGCGCGGCACTGGTTGCACGATGACCCCCGGGGCACGGGCTTCGGCATCTGCTTCCTGCTGGCCATGGCCGGAAACCTGGGCCTGATCCTGGCGCAGGACGCCCTGAGCTTCTATGCCCTGTTTGCGCTGATGAGCTTTGCGGCCTTCGGGCTGGTGGTCCACACCCGCAGCAAGGCCGCCATCGGCGCGGCGCAGCTCTATATCATCTTTGTCATTGCCGGGGAGCTTGCACTTTTTGCCGGGCTGGCGCTGGCGGCCGGGCAGGCACAGACGCTCTTGCTGTCGGAGCTGCGCATCGCGCCCATGTCCGATCTGGCCGCGGCGCTGCTGATCATTGGCTTTGCCACCAAACTTGGCCTGATGCCGCTGCATTTCTGGCTGCCCCCTGCCCATGGCGCGGCCCCCGTTCCCGCCAGCGCGGTGCTGTCGGGGGCGATGATCAAGGCCGGGCTTTATGGCATGATGGTCACACTGCCGCTGGGCATCCAGGCGTTCGAGGATCACGCCACGGTCATCATGGCCGCCGGGCTGATAAGCCTCTTCGCCGCCGCCCTGACCGGGGTGCAGCAGACCAATCCAAAGACGGTGCTGGGTTTTTCCAGCGTCAGCCAGATGGGGATCATCGCGCTGGGGCTGGGGGCGGCGCTGATGGTGCCGCAGGCCTGGCCGGTGATCCTGCCGGTGCTGGTGTTCCAGGCCACGCATCACGCCATGTCCAAGGGCGCGCTGTTTCTGGGCGCGGGGGCCTGGGCCGCGCAGCCCGGGTGGCGGGGGCGGGTGCTGCTGACCGGCGCGGTGCTGGTCCCGGCGCTGGTGCTGGCCGGGCTGCCCTTCAGCTCCGGCGCGCTGGGCAAGGAGGCGCTCAAGACCGCGCTTGCCGAAGGCTCACCCGTCTGGCTGCCGTGGCTGATCGCGGCGCTGACGCTTTCGGGGATTGCCACCACGCTGCTGATGGCGCGGTTCGTGGTGTTCCTGTGGCGCTCCCCACCCGCGGTGCCCCCGGGCGCGCGGGTCGAGGGGCTGGTGCTGCCTTTCCTGTCGCTGGTCATCGTGTCCGGGGCGCTGCCGCTCCTGTGGCCGGCGCTGGTGCCCGGGTGGGCCGGGCCGGTGAACGGCGCTGCGCCGGGCGCGTTCTGGCCGGTTCTGGCGGGGATGGGGCTGGCTGCGGGGGCGGCGCTTTATGCCCATACGGTGGCGGTGGGCACGGCGGCCTTCCTGCGCCAGGTAACGGCGCCTTTCGTGCTGCTGTGGGAGCGGGTGGCGCTGGTGGGCACCCGCGCGCGCCGCGCGCTGCGGCAACTGGCGCAGACCCTTCCGGCCACGCTTGAAGCGCGCGGGATCGGCTGGCGCCTGGGGCAAGGCGCCATTGCCGCGCTGATCCTGCTGGTGCTGATCCTGGAGGCGCTGGCCCTCTGAGGGGGGAAACCCGGCTCTCTCGCCTCGCTTGAGCCTTGGGGCCGGGACAGCTATGGAAAGGGCCAACGGGGCAGCCCGGATCACGGATGGACAGGTTTCGCAGATGAGCTTCAACACCTTCGGCCATATCTTTCGCGTCACCACCTGGGGCGAAAGCCACGGGCCTGCGCTGGGCGCCACCGTGGATGGCTGCCCGCCGGGGGTCGCGCTGGATGAAAGCGTGATCCAGCCCTGGCTGGACCGGCGCAAGCCCGGGCAAAGCCGCTACACCACCCAGCGGCGTGAGGCGGATACGGTCGAGATCCTTTCAGGCGTCTATGAGGGGCGGACCACCGGCACGCCGATTCAGCTGATGATCCGCAACACCGACCAGCGGTCCAAGGATTACAGCGATATCGAGGCGACCTTTCGCCCTGGCCATGCCGATATCACCTATTTCCAGAAATACGGGCTGCGCGATCCGCGCGGGGGCGGGCGCTCCAGCGCGCGCGAAACCGCCGCACGGGTGGCGGCGGGCGGGGTGGCGCGCGCGGTGCTGGGCGATCTGGTGCCGGGGCTGGAGGTGCAGGGCTATATGGTGCAGATGGGGCCGCATGGGATCGACCGTGCGCGCTTTGACGCCGCGCAGATCGACCGCAACCCCTTCTGGGTGCCCGATGCGCAGGCGGCCACGGATTGGGCGGAGTATCTCGACAGCCTGCGCAAGAGCGGAAATTCCGTCGGCGCGGTGATCGAGGTGGTGGCGCGCAATGTGCCCCCCGGCCTGGGCGCGCCGATCTATGCCAAGCTGGACACGGACCTGGCCGCGGCCATGATGTCCATCAACGCGGTCAAGGGGGTCGAGATCGGCGAGGGCATGGGCGCCGCCGCCCTGACCGGCGTTGAAAACGCGGACGAAATCCGCATGGGCGCGCAAGGCCCGGTCTATGGCAGTAACCACGCCGGGGGGATTCTGGGGGGCATTTCCACGGGGCAGGAGGTTGTGGTGCGCTTTGCGGTCAAGCCGACCTCGTCGATCCTGATGCCGCGCGGGTCGATCACGCGCAGCGGGGAGGCGACCGAAGTGGTGACCAAGGGCCGCCATGATCCCTGCGTCGGCATTCGTGCCGTGCCCGTGGGCGAGGCGATGATGGCCTGTGTGCTTCTGGATCATCTGCTGTTGCACCGCGCGCAATGCGGCGCGGGACCGCGCGGTCACATCGGTTGAGTGGGCTGCGCCGCCCCGGGCATGCTTTTGCGTCTGGAGGGCGGTGCGGCTCAGGGGTCGGAGGGCGGGCGCGACAGGGCCTTCAATTCATACAGCAGCGCCAGCGCGTCGCGCGGGGAGAGGTCATCGGGGTGCACGGCGGCAAGGCGTTCGGCCACCGGATCGGCCTTTGGGGCGGGTGATTGTGGCGCGGGTGCGGGGCGGGCTGCGAAGAGCGGCAATTCGTCGATCAGGGCAACGGGATTGCGCGCGCCTTCGCGTTCGCCGCTTTCCAGTGCGGTCAGAATTTCGCGCGCGCGGGTGACGGCGGCTTCGGGCAGCCCGGCCAGGCGGGCGACCTGCACCCCGTAGGAGCGGTCGGCGGCGCCGGTGCGGACTTCATGGAGGAAGATCACCTCACCCTCCCATTCGCGCACGGCGACGGTGGCGTTTTCGACCCCGCGCAGCCGCGCGGCAAGGCCCGTCATCTCATGGTAATGGGTGGCAAACAGCGCGCGGCAGCGGTTGATGTCATGCAGATGTTCCAGCACCGCCCAGGCGATGGACAGCCCGTCCCAGGTGGCCGTACCGCGACCGATCTCATCCAGGATCACCAGCGCGCGGGCATCGGCCTGGTTCAGGATCGCCGCGGTTTCCACCATTTCCACCATGAAGGTGGACCGCCCGCGCGCCAGATCATCCGAGGCGCCGACCCGGCTGAAGACCTGGCTCACCAGCCCGATATGGGCCTGTTGCGCGGGGACAAAGGCGCCCGCCTGCGCCAGCACGGCAATCAGCGCATTCTGGCGCAGGAAGGTGGATTTGCCCGCCATGTTCGGCCCGGTCAGCAGCCGGATCGCTGCGCCATCGGTGTCGGCGGGTGACAGGGTGCAGTCATTGGCGACAAAGCTGTCGCCCGCGCGGCGCAGGGCGGCTTCGACCACCGGATGGCGTCCGGCCTGGATGTCAAAGGCGCGGCTGTCATCAACCCGGGGCGCGCACCAGTCGCCGCTGGCAGCCAGTTCCGCGAACCCCGCCGCCAGGTCGATCTCTGCCAGCGCACGGGCGCAGGCCGAGACTATGCCCGCGGCCTCCAGCACGGCGCGGCGCAACCCGTCGAAAAGCTGTTTTTCCAGTTCCAGCGCATGGGCGCCCGCGTTGAGGATGCGGGTCTCCATCTCGGACAGTTCCACGGTGGTGAAGCGCAGCTGGTTGGCGGTGGTCTGGCGGTGGATGAAGGTTTCCGAAAGCGGCGGCGCCAGCATCTTCTCGGCATGGGTGGCCGTGGTTTCGATGAAATAGCCCAGCACGTTGTTATGCTTGATCTTCAGCGCGGTGATCCCGGTCTGGCGGGCGTAATCGGCCTGCATCCCGGCGATGACGCTGCGGCCTTCGTCGCGCAGACGGCGGGCTTCATCCAGATCCGCGTCATGGCCGGGTGCGATGAAGCCACCATCGCGCGCCAGCAGGGGCGGATCGGCCACCAGGGCTGCATCCAGCGCTTCGAGGAGCGGGTCATGGCCGCCGAGGGCCCGGGTGGCCTGTTGCAGATGCTCGGGCAACTCCTGCGGGTCCAGCAGCCCGGCGATCTGTCCGGCCTGGGCCAACCCGTCGCGGATGGCGGCCAGATCGCGCGGCCCGCCCCGCTCCAGTGCCAGCCGTGACAGCGCACGGTCCATATCCGGCACCTGCCGCAGGGCGCGACGAAGCTCTGCGCGCAGGCTCGCCTCCTGGTGCAGCAGGCCGACGGCCGCCTGGCGGGCGTGAATTTCACCCAGAACGCAGGAGGGACTGGACAGCCGCCGTTCCAGAAGCCGCGCCCCGGCGGCGGTGACGGTGGTGTCAATGGCGGCCAGCAGTGACCCTTCGCGCCCGCCCGCCAGGGCAGCGGTCAGTTCCAGAT
The DNA here is from genome assembly GCF_013415485.1 of Rhabdonatronobacter sediminivivens. Taxonomy (GTDB): domain Bacteria; phylum Pseudomonadota; class Alphaproteobacteria; order Rhodobacterales; family Rhodobacteraceae; genus Rhabdonatronobacter; species Rhabdonatronobacter sediminivivens. Next base: position 15,677 of record NZ_JACBXS010000023.1, read on the forward strand.
TGCGGCGGGTGGCGGCATCGATGAGCATGACCTGCGCAGCCGCTTCGCGCACCGGAGGGCGCAGCAGTGGCAGGTTTCCGCGCTGGGTCAGGTCCAGATAGGCCACCAGCCCGCCCAGAGCACCCAGTTCCGCCCGGCTGAAGCTGCCGAAGCCTTCCAGCGTGCCCACACCATAGAGCGTGCAGAGGCGACCCTCGGCGGACTGGCTGTCGAAGCTGGCACGCGCAGAGGCGGTGAGCGCGGCGCCCAGTTCCTCGCTCAGGGGGCGCAGGTCGGTTTCCAGCGGTTCGGGCACCAGCAATTCGCGCGGCATGAGGCGGGCCAGTTCGGGGCCCAGCCGCGCCCGGTCGCAGGCCATGACGCGCAATTCACCGGTGGACATGTCGCACCAGGCCAGCGCGCCGGCTTCACGCACCTCGGTGTAGGCGGCCAGATAGTTGTGGCGGCGCGCATCCAGCAGCGACTCTTCGGTCAGGGTGCCGGGGGTGACGAGACGGACCACATCGCGCGCGACCACCGATTTCGAACCGCGCTTGCGGGCCTCGGCGGGGTTTTCCATCTGTTCGGCAATGGCCACCCGAAAGCCCCGGCGTATGAGCGTCAGCAGGTATCCTTCGGCGGAATGGACGGGGACGCCGCACATGGGGATGTCATCGCCCTGATGCTTGCCGCGCCGGGTCAGCGCGATATCCAGCGCCGCCGCAGCGGCGACGGCGTCATCGAAGAACAGTTCGTAGAAATCGCCCATCCGGTAGAACAGAAGCGCATCGCGGTATTGCGCCTTGATCTCCAGATACTGCGCCATCATCGGCGTGACCGTTTCGCCCACCGCGTCCCCCGTTGGTCCCGGACCATCTGCATTGCGGGTCTGACCCTACAAAAGCCCCAACCCGGGTGAAACCGAAAAACACGCTGCCTGCCCGCCGTCCCCGGGGCGCGCCCACCCGCCCACCCTGCGCGCCCCGGGGACGGCGGGCAGGCAGCGTGCTTGCCGCGGTGCCATGGCGCCTGTATCACCGGGGCATCTTTCTGGCGGGGCAGGCACGATGACGGTCTATTGTTTCGGGTCCATCAATATCGATCATTTCTACCGGCTGCCGCGTCTGCCCGCGCCGGGCGAGACACTGGCGGTGCTGGACCATGCCACCGGGCTGGGCGGCAAGGGGGCGAACCAGTCGGTGGCCGCGGCGCGGGCGAGCGCGCGCACGGTGCATCTGGGGGCCGTGGGGCGCGATGGGGCCGGTATGTTGGAGCGGCTGGCAGCCCTGGGGGTGGATTGCGCCGGTGTGGTGCAGCGCGATGACATGGTCACTGGGCATGCGGTGATCATGGTGGATGACGCGGGGGAAAACAGCATTGTCATCCACCCCGGCGCCAATCGCGCGCAGGATCTGGGCGCTGTTCAGGCGGCACTGGCGCAGGCGGCACTTGGCGATATTCTGCTGTTGCAGAACGAAACCGACCTGCAACCCGAAGTCGCCGAACTGGCCATTGGCAAGGGGCTTGAGGTGATCTATTCCGCAGCGCCCTTCGAGGTTGAGGCGACCCGCGCGATCCTGCCCTTTTGCAACATGCTGGTGCTGAACGCGGTCGAAGCGGCGCAATTGTCCGAGGCACTTGACATGCCGCTGGAAGATCTGCCGGTGGAAACGGTGGTGGTGACCCGTGGCAGCGACGGTGCAGACTGGATTGCCCGCGGGGCACCACCAATCCATATGCCGGCCTTTGCAGTGACGGCAGTGGATACAACAGGGGCAGGGGATTGCTTCGCCGGAACGCTGGCCGCGGCACTTGATGCGGGCCTGCCGCCGACCGACTCCATGCGTCGCGCAACCGCCGCCGCTGCGCTTCAAGTCACGCAACATGGAACCGCCGAGGCCATGCCGGACGCCGATGCGGTTGCGGCGTTCCTGGCAGAGCAGGATCGCGCCTGACCGGCAGTGCCAGGACAGGCGGTCGGCTTGCGCAGTGGCACTTAACACGCCCTGGGAGGCTGCGCAAAGGTGCTGATCCTGCCTGCAGCTTCAGTCTGGTTTGCGCTTCGGCACCATCAATATATGGCCAAAAGCGCTTGCGCATTTGGCCAGCGCCCATGAGGCGCGCGGGTGGGGGGGGTGGGGCGCGGCTCGTGGGCGCTTCTGGCGCTTGCCGGGTATTCAGGGCAGGGCGTTGCGCCCGCTGTCGCAGATCATCCGGTGCCTGCCGCCATTGCATCCGCAGGGATGTCCCGGGCCAGCTGCAGGAACGCGTCGATCTGGCGTGGGTCCGTATCCCATGATGCGACCAGCCGCGCACCGCTGGTCGGAGGAGTCCCCGGTCCCGGCGCATCATAGAACACCGCGCCGTTGGTGCGCAGGTGCCGCGCCAAGTCTTCGGGCCAGTCGACGAAGATCATGTTGCCTTCAACCGGGTGGCGCAGGGTGACGCCGGGCAGCGCGGCGAGGCCCTTGGCCAGACGTTCGGCGGCGGCGTTGGCCCGCTGTGCCAGGGTCAGCCACAGCCCATCCCCCAACCATGGCAGGAATTGCGCCGCCAGATAGCGATGTTTTGACAGCAGATGCCCCGCGCGTTTTCGGCGCAGGTCAAATTCGGCGGCGCGGGCGGGGTCGAAGATCATCACGGCCTCGGCCCCCATCAGCCCGTTCTTGGTGCCGCCAAGACAAAGCACATCCACCCCGGCTTTCCAGCTGGCCTCGGCGGGCGAGGCGCCACTGGCCGCCAGCGCATTGGCGAAACGCGCGCCGTCCAGATGAACGCCCAGCCCGTGGCGACGGGCCACGGTGCACAGGCGGGCGAGGTGATCGGGGTCATAGAGGGTTCCGGCCTCGGTCAGGTTGCTCAGCGACAGGGCGGCGGGCTGGATGTTGTGCACGGACCGGGGCGCGCGGGCCAGACTGTTGTCAAGCGTATCCGCCACGATACGGCCGTGATCGCCCGGCATGGTGATCAGCTTCGCCCCGCCGACAAAGAACTCGGGCGCGCCGCATTCGTCGCATTCGATATGGGCTGCATCATGGCACCAGATCGCGCCCCAGGGTGGCGTCAGCACCGCCAGCGCCAGGGCGTTGGCCGCGGTGCCGGTGGTGACCAAGCGCACCTCGGCCTGCGGGGCCTCGAACAGATCGCGCAGGCGGTCGCGGACCTGCGTGGTCAAGGCATCGCCACCATAGCCCATGGCATAGCCTTCGTTGGCCCGGCCCAGTGACTCCAGCACCGGCCCCGGCACCCCTGATGTATTGTCCGAGGCAAATTGCATCACGGCACCTCGTCGATGATGTGGTCTTCCCAGTCGTCTTCGCTGACCGTGTATTCCGGCACTGCCAACCCGCGTACGGAGACGCCCATCTCATGCACCGTCTCCGGGTCGCCGGAAACCAGCGGATGCCACGAGGCCAGCCCGCGCCCGTCATGCAGGCGCCGATAGGCGCAGGTGCGCGGCAGCCAATAAGCGACATCCGGCAGGGTCTTTGGCGTCAGGACCACGCATTCGGGCACCAGTTGCTTGCGGATGGCATAATTTCCGCAGCGGCAGCTTTCGGTATCCAGTAACCGGCAGGAAACGCGGGTGAAGGCGACCTCGCCCGTGTCGGCGTCTTCAAGCTTGTTGAGGCAGCATTTCCCGCAGCCGTCGCACAGCACTTCCCATTCTTGCGGGGTCATGCGGTTCAGCGGGATCTTCTCCCAGAAGCGGGGGCGCAGGGTCATGCAGGCACCCTATCGGGATTCGCGGCACGGGGCATCCCCCCAGCCAGGAGGCGACAGGGGGCGGTCATCGGCTGGCACCCACCCGCGGCCAGTCCGGCGCCTTTGCCAGGGCGGCGCGGGCCTCTGCGCTGTCCCGGTCCATCTGTGCGATCAGCGCCTCCAGAGATTCGAATTTCACTTCGCCGCGCAGAAAGGCGACCAGTGCGACCGACAGGCTGGTGCCGTAGAGATCGCCCGTGAAGTCGAATATGAAGGTTTCCAGATTGGGCCGGTTTTCTCCGAACATCGGCCGCACCCCCAGCGAGGCCACGCCCGCATACGCGCCCTGATGCGGGCCGTTCAGCACATCAAGCTTCACCGCATAGACCCCGAAGCGCGGCGGGTGCAGCCCTTCGATGGACATGTTGGCGGTGGGATAGCCCAGCTCTCGCCCGCGCTTTTCGCCATGCATCACCGCGCCGTCGATCCGGTGCCAATGGCCCAGCATGCGCGCGGCATCGGCGGGGCGGCCTTCGGTCAGAGCGGCGCGAATCGCGGTCGATGACACCGCCCCGCTGGCCCCACCCAAAAGCGGTGCGATGGTCACATCAAATCCCATCTGGCGGCCCATGTCCGCCAGCATGGGCGCCGTTCCCGCACGCCCCTTGCCGAAACAGAAATCCTCGCCCACCACCACATGCGACACGCCCAGCCCGTCATGCAGGACCTCGGCGGCGAAGGCCTCGGCGCTCAGCCCGGCCAGGTCGGGGCCAAAGGGCAGGGTGAACAGCCGCTCCACCCCCAGTCGCGCCAGCCGGTTCGAACGCGCCTCGGCGTTCATCAGGCGAAAAGGCGGGGCCTGGGGGGCGAAGAACTCGCGCGGATGGGGTTCAAAAGTGACAACGCCCAGCGGAGCCCCGGGGCGCCGCGCCAGGTTGATGACCGACTGGTGACCCAGATGCACCCCGTCAAAATTGCCCAGCGCCACTGACGCGCCGCGCAGGGCGGGATCTACGCATTTCCAGCCGGTGACTTCCTGCATGCAGCCCCCGCGGGGGCTGCCCCGCCTAATCGAACTTGCGGCTGGGCGCCAGAACCAGCGCCTCACCCTTCAGGACGGTGGTATCGCCCACGGCGCAGCGACAATCAAGGGTCACGCGGCGGCGGGAATGGTCGATGGCTGTGACGGTCACTTCGGCCAGCACAACATCGCCCGGGCGCACCGGGGCCATGAACTTCAGGCTCTGGCCCATATAGACCGTGCCATGGCCCGGAAGCTGCTCGCCAATCACCGCCGAGATCAGCCCCGCAGTCAGCATCCCATGGGCGATGCGGCCCTGAAAGATGGTGTCGCGGGCATAATCATCATCCAGATGCACCGGGTTGCGGTCGGTCGAGACCTCGGCAAACAGTTCGATATCGCGGTCGGTGATTTCCTTGCGCAGGTAGCGGCGCATGCCGATTTCCAGATCCTCGATGCAGATCGTGCCGCGGGGCATGTTGCGGGTCATGTCGGTATCGAGCATGGGGTTGCTCCCTGAGGCTGGGGTCCGGGTCATGTTGCAGTGCAGCATAGTCCGGCGCGCGACTCGGCGCAACCCCTGAGGGTAATTTTGATAATCCAACAGGTTGTATGTTGCAATAATATTGCGCGTGCGTTTCGGGGCTTCGGCAGCCGTCAGCGCAGCCGCCCCATGGCAAAGCGCGGCGGCGTGTCGCGTCCCTTCAGCCAGTCGCGCAACAGATCCGGCTCCGGTGCGGTCGGGTCATCCCCGAAGCGTGCCACCTCCAGCCCACCGGTGATGAACAGCGTATCGACCCCTTCGCCAACCCCGCCGCGGATGTCGGTGTCGATCCCGTCGCCGATGGCCAGGACATGATCGGAATGGACATCGATCCCCGCCTGCGCCAGCTTGCGCCGGGCCAGGTCATAGATGGGTGGGTGCGGCTTGCCGAAATACAGGCTCTCGCCGCCCATTTCGGTGTAAACAGCAGCCAGAGCGCCCGCGCACCAGATGCGCTGATGTCCCAGATCCACAACGATATCCGGGTTGGCGCAGAGCAGCTTCAGCCCACGCGTCTTGGCGGCCAGAAACGTGCCGCGATAGTCATCGGGATGGTCGTTGAACTCGTCGAACGGGCCGGTGCAGACGATCCCCTCGGCCTGTTCAAAGGGAACACGTTCCGGCGCGGTCAAGCCTTCGGGAAGGTCGGTGAAAAAGCGATAGTCCTTCTCCGGGCCCAGATGCCATATCTTGCGCCCTACAGCACCATTGGCCATGGCCTCCTGCGCCGCATCGCCCGAACTGACGATCAGATCCCAGGCGTCATCCGGGATGCCCAGCCGCTGGAATCCCTTTTCCACCGCAGGGGCCGGACGGGGGGCGTTGGTCATCAGCACCACCTTGCCCCCACCCGCGCGAAACGCCTGCAAGGCAGAAACGGCCGCGGGCCAAGCGCGCTCACCGTCATGGACGCAACCCCAGAGGTCGCAGAACAGCACATCATAGCGCGCCGCGATGGCGGCAAGGGAGTCGATCATCTCGGTCATGGGCGGGAACCTGCGCTGGGAGGGATACGCGCGCCCCAGAGCGCCGCGGGTGGGCGGGTGGGAGGCGCTCAGGGGCGCGTGGCGCAAGGCTCAGACCTTGAGGAACGGAATGATCTGCTTCTTGCGGCTCATCACGCCGGGCAGGACCGCCGTGTCCCCCTCGGGCGCTATGCCAAAGGACTTGGCGGCGATGCTGCGCACCCGGTCATTTGGCAACAGAAGTGTCGCTTCCTCATTCAGGATATCGACGACAAACAGCAACACCTCATCGGCACCATCATCGGCGGCCACGCGGGCCATGGCCTCCATGATCCCGGCCTTGCGCGCAACCACCGGCGCGGCAGCGGTGGTTTCCAGCACCGATACCCGCAGTGTCAGCCCGCCCACGTCAAAGGACTTGGCGTCCACGCGCAGCAGATCCTCATCCGACAGGCCCGAGACATCGGATTTCGCCGCAAACATCTCGGCGGCATAGGCCGACAGGTCCAGCCCCAGATCGCGCGCCAGTCCCTCGGCCAGCTGGCGGTCATGGTCGGTGGTGGTGGGCGAGCGGAACTCCAGCGTGTCCGACAGGATGCAGGACAGCATCAGCCCCTTGATCGCGCGCGGCATGCGTCCGGCATCGTCGCCCATCAGGTCATGCATGATGGTAGCGGTGCAGGCCAGCGGGCGCATGGTGATGTCGATGGGCGCCACGGTCTGCAGCCCGCCGGTCAACTTGTGATGGTCGATGATGGCGCGGATCTCGGCCTTGTTCACCGAGGCGGGAAGCTCGGCCGGGTTGTTCGTGTCCACGATCACCACCTGTGTGCCGGGCTCCACATCCGAAATGATCTCGGGCTGGTCCACGCCCCAATGATCCAGCACGAATTTTGCCTCGGCGCTGGGTTCACCCAGCAGGACGGCACGGGCCGGGGTGGCGGCGATTTCCGACAGATACCAGGCCCAGATCAGCGGCGAGCCGGTGGAATCGGTGTCCGGGTTTTTGTGGCCAAAGACAAGAACGGTCATGTGTGCTGCCCTGCGTTTGCATACTTCGGCGGTGTTATAGGGCCTGCGCCCGGGCTTGTCACCCGGTCGCTTGGCCACGGACGGGTATGGGGCGCAGAGTGGCTTGACCGGATTGCATCCAAGTGTATACAAAGAGACGCACCCGAAGGCCACGCGGCGATCAGAGGCAGACCCATGAGCGAAATTTCCGAAATACGCACCGATGTGCTGGTGATCGGCGGCGGCAACGCGGCGCTTTGCGCGGCGATCTCGGCCCGCCGCAAGGGCGCCGAGGTGCTGGTGGTCGAGGCCGCGCCGAAATTCTATCGCGGCGGCAACACGCGCCATACCCGCAACCTGCGCTGCGCCCATGACCAGGGCAACGAAATCCTGACCGGCCCTTACCCTGAGGACGAGTTCCACGACGACCTGATGCGCGTCACCGGCGGCCAGACCGACCCGGACCTTGCACGTTTCACCATCGCCCAGTCCAAGGAGCTTTGGGACTGGATGACCGAGGCCGGCGTGCGCTTCCAGAAACCGCTGGGCGGGACGCTGAATCTGGGCCGCACCAATGCCTTCTTTCTGGGCGGCGGTCGGGCGATGCTCAATGCGCTTTATGACACCGCCGAAAACCTGGGCGTTCAGATCCGCTATGACAGCGCCGCCACGGAACTGGATATCGAGGACGGCGCCTTTCGCTCCGCCCTGATCGACACCCCCGAAGGGCCGCTGCGCGTCCATTCCCGCGCCGTGGTCGCCGCCGCCGGTGGGTTCGAGGCCAATATCGACTGGCTGCGTGAATACTGGGGCGACCGGGCCGAGAACTTCCTGATCCGCGGCACCCCCTATAACCGCGGCTCGCTGCTGCGCCAGTTGCTGGACGCGGGCATGCAGCCGGTGGGCGATCCCACCCAATGCCACGCTGTCGCCATCGACGCCCGCGCGCCGCAATTCGACGGCGGGATTGTCACCCGGCTGGATTGCATCATCTTCGGCATCGTCCTGAACAACGACTGCAAGCGGTTCTATGACGAGGGCGAGGATTTCTGGCCCAAACGCTATGCCATCTGGGGGCGACTGGTGGCCGACCAGCCCGACCAGATCGCCTATATCGTCTTTGATGACAAGGCGATCGGCCGCTTCATGCCCTCGGTCTTTCCGGCCATCGAGGCGCCGACCCTGCGCGAACTGGCCGAGAAGCTGGAACTGGACCCGGCGAAATTCGAGGCCACCGTCCAGGGCTTCAATGCCGCCGTGGTGGATGGCACATTCAACACTGATGAACTGGACGATTGCCGGACCGAAGGGTTGGAGCCGCCGAAATCCCACTGGGCACGGCGGATCGATACGCCGCCCTATTACGCCTATCCGGTGCGGCCGGGGATCACCTTCACCTATCTTGGCACCCGCGTGAACCGCGAGGCCCGCATCCTGACCAATGACGGGCGCCCCAGTGCCAATATCTACGCCGCAGGCGAAATCATGGCCGGCAATGTCCTGGGCAAGGGCTATCTGGCCGGTATCGGAATGACCATCGGCGCCGTCTTTGGCCGCGTCGCAGGAGAAGGGGCCGCACGCCATGTCCGCAACTGACGCCACCGCAACCGACCTGCAACAGGAGGCCGCGCGCCAGATCACCATCTGCAACGCCTGCCGCTATTGCGAGGGGATCTGCGCCGTCTTTCCCGCCCTGCAGATGCAGCGCAGCTTTGCCGCCGGGGATATCGATTATCTGGCCAACCTCTGCCACAACTGCGGCGCCTGCTACCATGATTGCCAGTTCTCGCCGCCGCATGAATTCGCCATCGACCTGCCGCGCACGCTGGCCAGGGTCCGCCAGGAAAGCTACGCCCATTACGCCTGGCCCGCGGCACTGGCGCCCGCGTTCCAGCGCAACGGGCTGGTGATCGCGATGGCCGCCGCGCTGTCGGTTGCGGCGTTTCTGATCGGCATGATCCTGTGGAATGACCCCGGCGCGCTCTTTTCCGCGCAGACCGCGCCCGAAGGCTTCTATGCGCTGATGTCGCATAACGCCATGGTGGCGGTCTTTGGCCCGGTGTTCCTGTTTGCGCTGTTTGCCATGGGCATGGGGCTGCGCAATTTCTGGTCTGACGCCAATGCCGTGCGCTCGGTCGAAGGCGACAGCCCCTCGCTCTGGCAGGCGATCCGCGATGCCGGGTCGCTGCGCTATCTGGATGGCGGCGGGGCAGGGTGCTTCAACGAAACCGACAAACCCACGGACAACCGGCGCCTCTATCATCACCTGACCTTCTACGGTTTCCTGCTGTGCTTTGCGGCGACCTCGGCCGGGACGGTTTATCACTACGGGTTCGACCGAGTGGCGCCCTATGCCTGGTGGGAGCTGCCGAAGGTGCTGGGCAATATCGGGGGCGTGGCGCTGGCCATCGGCACCGGCGGGCTGCTGGCGGCGAAGCGCGCGCAGCTTCCGGCGCTGCGTGATGCACGCACGCTGGGGATGGATGTGGGCTTCACGCTGATGCTGTTCCTGACCGCCGTGACGGGTCTGGCGCTGCAATTCCTGGGCGGCACGGCGGCCATGGGGACGCTTCTGGCGCTGCATCTGGGGGTGGTCTTTGCGCTGTTCCTGACCATGCCCTATGGCAAGTTCGTCCACGGGCTTTACCGCTTCGCGGCCCTGTGCCGCTTTGCCATGGCCCGGCGCAACGGGTTGCAGCAGGCGCGGGCTTCGGGCAAGCCTGTGGCATCATGACGGGGGAATGACATGAAGATCGCGGTTCTGGATGACTACCACGGCTACGCCATGCGCTTTGGCGACTGGGGCGCGCTGGGGGCGGATGTCACGGTCTTTGACACCTCCATCCCGGACGACGCGCTGGCCGAAACGCTTGCCCCCTTCGATGTGCTGTGCATCATGCGTGAGCGCACGCCGCTGCCCGGCGCGCTGATCGCGGCGCTGCCAAAGCTGCGGCTGATCGTGACCACGGGGATGCGCAATGCCGCCATCGACATGGGTGCGGCGGCGGCGCGCGGGGTGACCGTCTGCGGCACCGCCAGCCGTGCCAGCGCGACATCGCATCTGGCGATGACGCTGATCCTGGTGGCCGCGCGCAACCTGATCCCCAACCTGAACGCCGTCAATGGCGGCGGCTGGCAGGCCGGGGCCGGGCGCGATCTGGAGGGGCTGACCCTGGGGCTGGTGGGTCTTGGCCGGCTGGGCGCCGCCGTGGCGGCCCTGGCCCGCCCCTTCGGCATGGAGATCACCGCATGGAGCGCGAACCTCACCGATGCCCGCTGCGCCGAGGTCGGCGTCACCCGCGCCGAAAGCCTGGACGCGCTGCTGGAGGCATCGGACGTGGTGTCAATCCATCAGGTGCTGTCGGATCGCACGCGCGGGCTGATCGGCGCGGCGGAACTGGCGCACATGAAGCCCGATGCGGTGCTGGTCAATACCTCGCGCGGGCCGATCATTGACCGTGACGCCCTGCTGGCCGCCTTGCATCAGGGCCGCCCCGGCTGCGCCGCCATTGATGTGTTCGAGGAAGAACCGCTGCCCGCCGACAGCCCCTGGCGCGATGGCGCGTTGATCGACAGCGGGCGGCTGATCCTGACCCCGCATATCGGCTATGGCGCGCTGGCCACCTATGCGCGGATGTATCGCGAAACGGCCGAATGTGTGCACGCCTTTGCCGCAGGGACACCGCTGCGGGTGATTGAGGGCTGAGGCCCGGCGCCGGGCTTATTTCACGATGTGTTCATCCTCGACAAACATGTTCTTCCAGGCGCGGTCGATCAGATCGGGGGTCATCTGATAGGGGATGCCCTCGAACTCGCAGATGGCGATCATCTGGTCGATCAGGAACACCGGCTGATAGTTGGAATAGATGTTGTCGATCTCGGGGTAGCGGTTGCGCAGCAGGTGTATCAGCGCCTCTTCATCCAGCGGCATCCCGCGCTTGCGCGCCACCAGCGAGAAGATCTTCAGGAAATCCTCCTGCCGGGGGCCGTCGATCTTGATCTTGTAGAAGATCCGGCGCAGGGCGGCCTGGTCGAAGATCTCGTTGGGGTGGAAGTTGGTGGAGAAGATGATCAGCGTGTCGAAGGGCACGATGATCTTCTCGCCCGAGTTCAGCGCCAGGATGTCGTAATACATCTCCATCGGCACGATCCAGCGGTTGATGAGCGCCTGGGGCGGTTCCTCCTGCCGGCCAAGGTCGTCGATGATGAAAACCCCGCCCATGGCCTTGAACTGCAGCGGCGCCTGATAGGTGCGCGCGACATTGTCATAGGTCAGATCCAGCATGGACAGCGTCAGCTCACCCCCGGTGATGACCGTGGGGCGTTCGCAATGGACATAGCGGTTGTCAAAGCGGTTGCCGGTCTGGCGCAGAAGCGAGGGGTTGTCATCGGACTGGCGCACCATGCGGTGCACGGTGGGGTCATAGACGCTCATGATCTGGCCGCCCAGCAGGATCGCGCGGGGGACGTAGATGTTGTCCCCCATGGCCGCGCGGATGCCGTTGGCGATGGAGGATTTTCCGTTCCCCGGCGGGCCATAGAGCAGGATCGAGCGCCCGGCACTGACCGCAGGGCCCAGATCATCCATCAGCGCGGGCGGCAGCACCAGATCGCCCATGGCGATCTTCAACTGGCGTCGCGTGATCTGGATGTTGCGGATGGACTGGCGCTTGATCTGTTCGCGGTATTGATCCAGCGGCACCGGCATGGCGCCGTAGTATTCCGACTGGCCGAGGGCATCGAGCGCGCGCGCGCGGCCCGCATCGGTCAGCTGGAACCCTGCGTCCGAACTGGCGCCGGCGGTCATGGTGGCCATGGCCTCGATCAGCTTTTCCTCACGCCCGCGGTCGATGATCTCCAGCGTCTGGGGGATCGGCAGGCAGACGCGCGCGGCGATATCGGTCAGCTTGGTCAGCGAGGTGCGGAACATCGTCTTGAGCACGATGTCGCGCATCATCACATAGGGCAGCCCGGTATCGTCAAGGCTCTTGGGGGTGGCGGGGGCGGTGATGCTGAGAACGGGTTTGTTCATGTCCGGACCTCGGGCACTCTGGAAGCGGGTCATGGCGGTCCCTGAGCCGAAAGGGCGTCAGGGTGAAGTTCTGCGATCAATATCCGTAGATTGCGGCAATAATGAGATAGAACAGAAGCGCAGGGCCAAGGGCCAGGCCCATGGGAAATTCCCGCCGCTCCCAGCTTTCCCAATCCGGCACGGCGCGCCGCACCAGCTGAATGCGCCGGGCCACCCGATGCATGATCAGCGCCAGGATTGCCATCGCGCCCAGCAGCGGCAGGAACAGGCTGAGATCCCCCAGTGCGATGAAGGGCGCCATGGCGGCGGCGAACTTGGCATCCCCAGCGCCCAGCATCCCGGTCAGGCTGAGCACGAAGCCCAGCACCAGCACCACCCCCAGATGCACCCAGCCCCAGAGCCAGACCTGCATCGGCAACACCAGAATACCGACCAGCAGATAGACCGCCGCCAGCGCCATCACGGCCTTGTTGTGGATCTTCATCCACTTCATGTCGCTATAGGCGACCCAAAGCGCGATCGGCAGCACGAAGGGTAGGAACCACAGGGCGGCATCGGCCGGCAGGTGGGTGTTCATCCGGCCCTCACGTTGCCTTCAAGGGCGCGCAGGGCGCGCACGGCTTCTTCGAAATGCTGCGGGTGGGTGTCGATGGCTTCGACCAGCAGCCCTTGGCCGATGGAGACATCACCCTTGCGGATGGCGGCAATGGCCATGGTGTGCAGCAGCATGGCGCGTTCGGTCTGGGACATTTCGATCAGCGGCAGCGAATACTGGTTCTGCGCGGCACGGGCCAGCACCATGTTGGTCTTGGCGGTGAACAATGTGGGATCATGGCGCAGGGCCTGGGCGAACAGGCGTTCGGCCTGCTGGTGCTGGCCGCGGCTCAGGCGCGAATACCCCCAGTTGTTGTAGACGCCAGCGGGGCGCGTTGTCAGGCCAATAGCGGTTTCATAGAAATGATCGGCCTTGTCCCATTGCTTGTTGTTATCGGCAATCATGGCTTCCAGCCGGTAACGGTGAAAGGTTTCATGCGTGGGCGGGATCGCGTTGAGCGCGGCCTCGGCCTCGTCCCACTTGTTGTCGCGCAACAGGGCTTCGGCCATGAACACCCGGTCTTCGTTGGTGCTGTCGGGGTGCTCCATCACCTGGCGCCAGACCGGGATCGATTCCGCGGCGCCGCCGGCGCGCACCAGCGACCGGGCAAGCCCGCGCTTGGCGGAGATCGAGTCCGGGTTCCGCTCTACCGCACCCTGGAAATAGCTCACCGCCTCGGCCGGGTCGGCGGCGCTGAGCATGATTTCCTGCATGTTTTCCTGATCGACGGCGGCCACGCTTTCCATGGCGCGTGACACCTGCGCGTCGCTTCTCTCGCCACAGGCGGACAGAAGCCACGCTCCGCTGAAAATCAGCGGAAGCAACATCATTTGGCGCATTTTTGCGTCCCTTACTGCTCGTGCTTCAAGCGCATCCGCTCAGGGTGTTGCAAGCAGGCGATACTGACCTGTCCCGCGGCGCACCAGCGCAAACGCACTTGCCTCAGGTTCAGCATAGCTGGTTCGCTCTGAATTTGCGATAGCAAGGCGTAAATTTTCACGGATCGCGTCCGACCGGCCACTGTCAAAGGCAAAGGCATTGCGGAAATAATGCTGCGCTTCGGCCCAGCGGTTCTGTTCGGCCAGAACCACGCCCAGATTGTTCAGCGCGGGCACAAAGGTTTCGTCTTCCTCAAGGGCGCGGCGCAGCATCTGTTCGGACTGGCCCAGCCGCCCCAGCCGCAGATTGGCAGAGCCGACGGCCGAAAGGACATCGACACTGATCCCCTGCTCGGCTGCGGCGCGATAATAGGCGCGCAAGGCAAGCTCATACTCGCCCGCGCCCATCAGACGGTGGCCGACCTCCAGCCCGTCAACGGCATCCGTGACGCGCGCGGTTCCGGCCGGTGCGGCTGGGCCGTCCATCCCCCACGAGGTCTGCTGTTGCGACACCGTGCATGCGGCCATTGCCGGAACCAGCACCAGGACAAACAGCAGATTGCGCAAGATCACCCACCAACTACGCCGCCCCCCAGAACTTCGGAAATGCCAAGCACCGAAGGGCCGATCAGGATGATCAGCAAGGGCGGGACCGTGAACATCATTGTGCCCAAGGTCAGCTTGGTGGGCAAGACATTCGCCTTTTCTTCGGCGGTCATCACGCGTTTGTCACGCATTTCCTCGGCAAAGACGCGCAGGGCATCGCCGATCGAGGTGCCGAAGGTCGCAGATTGCACCATCACGGTGACAAAGCTGTCGATATCGCGCACGCCGCACCGCTTGCCCATGTCCTTGAGCACATCGGCCCGGTCCTTGCCCGCGCGGATTTCATGGCTGACGGTCTGCAGCTCTTCGCCAAGGGCAGGATAGCCGCGGCCGATTTCCTTGCCCACGCGCTGGATCGCCTGGTCCAGCGATTGCCCTGCCTCGATGCAGATCAGCAGCATGTCCAGCGCATCGGGGAACCCCTGAATGATCTCCTCCTGGCGCAGGCTGCGGCGGTTATCCACCCACATCCGCGGGCCATAGTATCCCAGCAGGGTCGGACCCAGAACCGTGACCGCCATCATCACCGGGCTTTCGCCATCGGGGTCCACCACCAGCAGCGCCAGCGCCAGGCCGCCCAGCAGGAACAACACCGACAGGATGAACTGGATGGCGGCCAGGTCGCGCACCGCGGTCTTGCTGTAATAGCCCGCCTGGATCATCTTCAGGCGCGCATCCGACATTTCCTGCTCGTTGGTCGGCTCCAGGAAGGCGGCGTATTTCTCCAGCTTCTTGCTGTGGCGCGAGCCGCCGGTTGCGCGGCGCATGGACTGCCCTGTGGCATTGGCGCCGGGGGCTGACTTGCGGCGCGTTTCCTCGCGCAGCCGGTCCATGGGGTCCCGCCGTCCCTTTGGCATGACCATCACCAGCGTGACCAGGATCAGCACCACCCCCGCCAGCCCCATGACGATCAGCGGACCCAGCGGACCCAGCAGGTCAACAAGCATCTGTGTAACGGAATCCAGCATCTGCCGCGTCCTTTCGGTTCAAACCTTGATGTCGACCATCTTGCGCATGTAGAGGATATTCACGACCAGGAAGGCAAAGACGATCAGCGCGACGGGAATGAACATCGCGTGTTCCTTCACATCGTCGTAATAGTCCGGCTTGATGATCGTGATCATGATCATGGCGACGATGGGAAAGCCGGACAGGAACATGCCGGACCATTTTGCCTCGGCGGTGATGGCGCGGACCTTGCGAAACAGCTTGAAGCGCGCGCGCACCACCTTGGCCAGCCCATCCAGGATTTCGGCCAGATTGCCGCCGGATTGCATCTGGATCGTTACCGCGACCGACAGGAAGCGGATGTCCTGCATGTCCACCCGTTCGGCGAATTCGGCCAGCGCCTCGCCCACGTCGCGGCCATAGGCGGCTTCATCGGCGATCATGCCGAATTCGGTGCCAAGGGGGTCAGGCACCTCCTTGGCGGCGATGGACAGGGCCGAGGCAAAGGGATGGCCCACGCGCAGGCTGCGCACGATCAGTTCGATCGCATCGGGCAGTTGTTCCTCGATCAGGGCCAACCGCTTCTTGGCCTTGCTGGACACCCAGAAATAGACGCCACCGACACCGAAACCCGTGGCCACCAGCGCAGCAACCGCCGGTTCCGCGGGGGTGGCCAGGCTCAGCGCGGTGAAGGCAAAGATGCTCAGCACCACCATCAGCAGGATCAGGGTGCGTGGCGCAAAGGCGATATTTCCCTTGCGTGCCTTGTCCGCCAGCAGGGAGTAGAGTGGGATGCCATTGCCGCTGACATGCTGGTTGATCTCCTTGCGGAGTTGTTCAAGCACATCATTGCGGGACTTGCCCTTCTCGATCATCTCCAGCCGCCGGTTCATCCGGCCGCCGAGCTGGATCGACTTGCCAAAGGCCAGCAGATAGATCCCTTCGACAAGCAGCAGAACCGCGCCGAAGATCGCCAGATAGATCAGCGGAGAGATAGAGAATTCCATGGCCGGTTACCCCCGAACTTCGTTGTAGATGCTGGGCGGCAGATCGTAGCCCCAGCGCTTGAACCGGTCCGAATAATGCGAGCGCAACCCGGTGCCGGTGAAATGGCCAAGGATGGTGCCATCCGGTTCCATTCCGGTGCGCTCATAGCGGAACACTTCCTGCAGGGTGATCACCTCGCCCTCCATGCCCGTGACCTCGGTGATCGAGGTCATGCGGCGCGAGCCGTCCTGCAAACGGCTGGCCTGCACGATCAGGTTGACGGCCGATCCGATCTGCGCGCGCATCGCCTTCAGCGGCATTTCGATCCCCGCCATGGCGATCATGTTTTCCAGGCGGCTGACGGCATCGCGGGCGCTGTTGGCGTGGATGGTGGTCATGGACCCGTCATGGCCGGTGTTCATGGCCTGCAGCATGTCGATCACTTCCTCGCCCCGGGTTTCCCCGACGATGATCCGGTCCGGCCGCATCCGCAGCGCGTTCTTCAGACAGTCGCGCTGGGTCACCGCGCCCTTGCCCTCGACATTGGCGGGGCGGCTTTCCATGCGGCCCACGTGCACCTGCTGCAGCTGCAATTCGGCCGTGTCCTCGATCGTCAGGATCCGTTCGCGGTTGTCGATGAAGCTGGACAGCGCGTTCAGCGTGGTCGTCTTGCCCGAACCCGTCCCGCCCGAGACGATCACGTTCAGGCGTGTGGCGACGGCAGCTTCCAGATACATGGCCATTTCTTCGGAAAACGCCCCGAAGCGGATCAGATCGTCGATCCCCAGCTTTTCCTTCTTGAATTTCCGGATGGACACCAGCGACCCATCCACCGCAATCGGTGGCACCATGGCGTTGAAGCGCGAGCCGTCCGCCAGCCGCGCGTCCACATAGGGGTTCGATTCATCCACCCGCCGCCCCACGGCCGAAACGATCTTGTCGATGATCCGCAGCAGGTGCTTTTCATCGCGGAACGTCACTTCGGACAGTTCCAGCTTGCCGCTGCGTTCCACAAACACCCGGTGGGGGCCGTTCACGAGGATGTCGTTGACCGAGTCATCCGCAAGCAGCGGTTCCAGTGGGCCCAGCCCCATGACCTCAAAATACAGGTCCTGGTTCAGGGTCATACGCTCTTCGGTGTTCAGAACGACGTTGAGTTCGCTCAATGCCTCGGCGGCGATGGCCGAGATTTCGGCGCGCAGCTCAGCCTCGCTGGCGCGTTCCAGCGCAGCAAGGTTGAGGTTCTCCAGCAGTCGCTTGTGCAACTCGCGCTTGACCTCATCAAGCTTGCGCTTTCGCTGGCGCTCCTTGTCGGTCATCTCCGGGCGGGCAGGGGTGTTGCCGGGGCGCGGTTTCTGAATGCGCTGGGCCGGAGCCGCGTCAGGGATGGTGGCCTGTTCGGGCCGGGGCGGCACGGCGGCGCTGGCCTTGGGGGGCGGGGCGTTCTTCTTGTATCGCGCGAACATCGGGGTTTCCCTTGTCAGTTCTTGCCGGAAGCGGCGGCGAGTTCGATTTCAAACAGTGATTCGGCCAGTTTGCGAACCTCCTTCAGCAACGGGTTCTTGGGCGCGAATTCGGCCAGCGGCAGGCCGTGGTCGTTTGCCTCGCGGATCTGGATGCCGCCGTCGGGCAGGTTCAGGCCGATCGAGACGCCCAGGCTTTCGGCCATCCGCTTGGCCCGGGACTTGCCGGAAAGGTCAGTGAATTTCGGCGCGCGTGACAGCGCGAAGCGCAGCTTGTCCAGCGGCAGGTCATCGGCTTTGAGCGCCCGGATCAACCGCAACGTGTTCTGCGCCGAACGCATGTCCAGATCCATCAGGGCGAAATAGATTGTCGCGCTGGACATCACGGTTTCGGTCCATTGCACGATGGTGCGGGGCATATCGACGATGACAAAATCGAAGTTGCTCCGCGCCATTGCCAGCACGCGCTCGATCTCATCAGGACCCAGAAGGTCCAGCGGCAGCATGTCCGAAGGTGCGGTCAGCACATGAAGGCGGTCATTGACCTTCTGCAGGGTTTGCATGAACGCATCGCGGTCCATGCTGGCGGTGTTGGACAGCAGTTCGAACACCTTTTCGGTGCGCGGCAGGTCCAGATAGGTGGATACAGACCCGCCCTGCAGGTCGAAATCCAGCACGCAGACCGTCAGTTCCTGTTCGGATTGGCGCGCGGCCAGTTCCCAGGCCAGGTTTACCGAAAGGGTGGTGGCCCCGACACCGCCCGCAAGGCCCTGGGTGGCAAAGACAACGCCATTCTTGCCACCGCCCCCGGCTGGGGTTGGCGTGGCGGAAAAAGCTTCCTGCTGACGGTTCAGCCGTTCGATGGCGTCATGCAGCGCGCCTTCGGGCAGGGGATAGGGCACGAAATCATCGGCGCCCAGACGCAGAAGCTGATGGAGCAGGATGGGCGAGAGCGCCTCGGCGATCAGCAGGACCTGAACATTCATCGCACAGGCGCGCTGGATCAATGCGCGGATCTGAGGCAGGCTGGCCTCATCATCGTCGTCCATGGCGATCGCCAGCATTTCAAGCGTTTCCGCGGCCGGCTGGTCCAGGTATTGCAAGGCTTGGGCGAAGTTCAGGTCCCCCCAGGCTTCACCGTATTCCAGTTCCATATCCTCGATCAGAAGATCGAAATTCTGCACATCGCGCGAAACCGTGCAGGCGCGGACACTCTCGACTTCCTGTTTCATCGCGACATTGCCTGCCATGGGCTCAACCTCTCAACTTTTGTACCGCCCCATTCTGGGGTGAAATGCTTTACCCGAGACTACCGCGCGCGCAGAATACCTGCGCACGGCCGGACACTCGGGAGCCATGATCAGAGAGTTGCCGAGAATGTTGGCGACAATTTGGCCAAAAGGCGCGAATTGTTCGCTGCTGGTGCCCGGTTTCGCCGGTCTTGCCTACGGCAATGTCCCTGGCGGCGTTACACGCGATTCGGAACAGCCAGAACTTTGAAAACGCATGAAAAAAGCAACCCGGCAGCGTGCTGCGGGTCGCTTGATCGCATCAGATGCAAGGGGCTTCAGTCAATATTGCCGGTGACCTGGCCGTGCACCCTTGTGGCGCTGCCGACATATTCCCGGTGCACGACCTGCGCGTAACGGCCATCCATCACGGTGGGATGGCGGCCCACAAAGCCGGAAACTTCGGTCACGGTGCGGCGATTCGCCCGTTCCGGCGCCTGGGTTGCCACCAGCGGCCGGGTCTGCCCATGCGAGACCACACCAGCCAAGCGGTCGCGGCCGACACCGTTTTGCACAAGGTAATTCACCACCGCATTGGCGCGCCGCATGCCCAGACGGTGGTTATAGGCCGCGCTGCCCACCAGATCGGTGTGGCCATAGACGCGGAAGCGGACCTCGGGGAACTGGCGGATCCAGTGCGCCTGCCGCCGCAGGATCGCGCGGGCCTCGGCATCCAGCGTGGCGCTGTCAAAGGCGAAGTTCACCATGCTGGGGACCTCGCGCGCAAAGCGTTCGGCCAAGGCGCGTGTGTAGTCGATCTGCCCGCTCTGCACCTGCTGATTGCGCATGGTGGGATTGCCGAAGCCGCCCTCGTCGATCTCGATCCCGGCCTCGCGCTCCATCCCGTCGGGGCCGGCGCATGCCGCAAGCGCCGCCGCACTGGCCCCGGTCAGAAACAAACGACGTGTTATCTGCATGATGCGCCTCGCTTCAGTGCGTTACGATTCACCGGTCGGGGCCCTGCCAGGCCAATCGCGGCGATCATGGTTCAGTCCATCACATAGCCATAGGGGCTGGCGAAATCCTGGCGCGAGACCTCGGCCACGGCACCGCCACCGCTGCGTGCCGCCACATTGCCGTCCAGGAACAGGGCGCGTTCGCTGGGGGGGCGGACACGGTCGGTGGGCAGCATCAGCGCCTCGCCGCGGGTGGGGCTGACCAGATGCGCGGTGATGATGATCACCAGTTCGGTCTGGTTGCGGTTGTATTCCGAGCTGCGGAACAGCGCACCCAGCACCGGGATATCGCCCAGCCAGGGCACCTGGCGCGCGGCGGCACGGAAGTCGTCTTCCAGAAGCCCGGCGATGGCGAAGCTTTCGCCGTCACGCAGTTCCACCGTGGTCTGGGTTTCGCGGCGGCGGAAGGCCTGCACCGGCACACCGCTTTGCGTGACCGAGGCCGACCCGTCGATCCCGCTGACCGCAGCCTTCAGCTCCAGATTGATGACATTGTTGTCCAGCACCCGCGGGGTGAACTCCAGCTCCACACCAAAGGGTTTGTATTCGATGGCCACGCGCCCTTCGTCATCGACGATGGGGATGGGGAACTCGCCACCGGCCAGAAAGCTGGCCTCCTGACCGGACAGGGCGGTCAGGTTGGGTTCGGCCAGTGTGCGGGCCATGCCCTGGGATTCCAGCGCCTCCAGCAGGACCTGCGCGGCGAAGCTGCCGCCGCCAAAACGTGCGCCCAGCGCGCCGAAGCGGGGGGTGGCGGATGTGAAGGGTTCCCCGGCCAGGGCCGCACCAGCGGTCCCGCCGTCCGAAAAGATGCCCGTGCCCACCGCCGCGCGGTCCGATCCGGCCACAAGGCTCACGCCCAGGTTCTTGCCGGCGTCGCGCTGGACCTCGGAAAACCGCACCTTCAGCATCACCTGCTGGGTGCCGCCGACGGACATCAGGTTGGACACCCGTTCCGGCGCGTAGCGTTGGGCCAATTGCAGCGCGGCATCCATCCTGGTGATGGATGAGACGACCCCCGACAGCACGATCCCGTCATTGGCGGTGCGCACTTCGATGCGTTCGTTCGGCAACACCTGGCGCAACCGCTCGCGGAATTCGGCCACATCGGGGGTGACCCGCACCTCGACATTCGAGATCAGCCGCCCTTCGGCATCCAGAATCGTCAGGGTGGTACGCCCGGGGACCTTGCCCAGCACATAGATGGACCTGTCCGACAGGGTGGAGATATCGGCAATGCCCGGGTTGGCAATCGAAAGTTCCGCGAAAGGCGTGTCGCTTTCGACCACCACTGCGCGGTTCATGGCCACATTCAACGTCGATGACGCCTGCCCGTTGAGAACCCGAAGCACCTCAGCCTGTGCTGGTGCCGGGGCCTGGCCAATGAGCGCGCCACCCATCAGGGCAGCGGCAAGAAGTCTTTTCATATGCATTGTGATCCTGCCTCTGGTGATCACGGAAAAATGCGGGTCTGACATTGCCCGCTTGCCGTGAAGATTGCGCCATTTCCGTATTTTTTTCAAGATTCAGTTGGTTGTGGCGTGATCTTTACGTAGAACGGCACCACTCACCGCTAGATGAAGGCGCCGATTCCAAGGGTTTCTACCGTATCTGGTGTCCTGATGCGGCGAAAATGCAACGCTCCTGGCGGCCGCGACGGGGGCAATCAGTTGGTGCAGGGGATTTCGATCAGCACCAGCTCTCCGCCGCGGCGGGTGCGGACGTGGCATTTCTCGGCCTCCTGCACCACGGTTTCCTCGCGTTCCTCGATCCCCAGCAGGCGGCGCTGGTCGATCTCGGCGAATTCGGCGCTGTCATCATCCAGGCCGACCAGCGCCAGCGACAGGCGACCGGTACTTTGTGCCTGGGCCAGGGCGGCGATCTGCGAGGGCGAGGCTTCAACCGTCACATTGCGGGCCACGGCCACGGCACTGCGCCGGTCCATGTCCGAGCTCTGATCAACGGCGATCAGCCGCAGTTGGCTCTGGATCAGGCGAGTGATTTCGCCGCCGCCGGTGCGGCCCGTCCAGAAGACATCGACATGGTCTCCGGGGCGCAGGAAGCCCGAAACACCGGTGGTCACGTTGACCTGAATGGTAAAGGCGCGCATGCCCCGGCTAAGCCGCGAGGTGATGCCCGCATCGGCCCCCGGCGCGCTGATCTTCGAGGTCATCACCGCCTCGCGCGGTTCCATCATGCGCAGCACAACGCGCTCACGCTCACCTTCTGGGAAAAGTTCGTCCACGCTGGTGAAGGCGCCTTCGGGGATGGCGAATTTTGGCCAGGGGGCAACTACCACGGCGTCACGCTCCAGCGGCTCGCCATAGCGGAGGGGACGCCGGGCCAGCACCAGTTCGCCCATCTCTACATCGGCGCCCTGACCGGCGCGTGCGGCGGCCAGCTCGGCCTGGGTCTTGGAGATGTAATCCTGCGTCATGTATACGGCAAAGCCCGCCAGAGCGACGCCGGCCAGAAGGACAAGTCCGAATACTGCACGCATGATTTCACCTGTATTTCTGTGTTTCGGGCCTGCGCTGGAGGGCGCACAGGGTGCCGTTCAATTCCGGTCGTCAGGATTGCTGCGGAATCGGGCATTCCTGTGAACGGATTGCGGCCTGAAGGGGGCCAAAGCCCGCGCTTTGCAAGGATTGTCCCGGGGTCGGCATCATTCCATGAAGGACAGTTCGCTCAGCGTGCCTGCGCTGAGACTGCGGTCAATTTCGCCGCCGATATCGTCCTGCGGTCCCTTGATCTGTAGCACGAAGATCACGCCCAGCAGGCAGGTCGCAGCAGTCAAGACCACCCAATCCACCGTCATCGCACCGGATTCGGACCTGGCGAAGGATTTGATTGTGTCGATCATGTCTCTGCCCTCGTGACTATTGGAACCTCGAACAACCCGAAAAACCTGTTGCGAGAAGGGCCTGAATGCCGACCCTAACAGAATGGCCGCACCAGGGTTGGTGCGGCCGTTGCTTTCAACCCGTTCAGGTCATGCTGTCCCGGGCGATCAGTTGTTGTCAAAGTCGACGTCGGCCAGGGTGCCAGCCGACAGCGATTCGTCGATGGCGTCGGCAACGTGGGTGGTGCCCGAACGGACCGAAGCGACCACGGCGATGCCCAGGCCCACGATGGCGGCGGTCAGCACGACCCAGTCAACGGTCACGGCGCCGGATTCGTCATTGCGGAAGTTTTCGATGATTGCGAACAGTTTCATGTGTACTCTCCAGTTTTGAACGTTTTGCTCAGCCCGCCGGTCAACTCAGGGTGTGTTCTCCGCTGCGCCTTCCGTTTGGCTGAGGACCATATGCCCCCCCAACCGTGGCGAGACTGTGGCCTGAATCGTTCAATTTCGGTGTTTGTCTGTGCCCATATGCGGGCAGCAACGCCCGGGCGAAACAATCGCCGCGAAAACGGTCGATCACCCATGGAGCGTGGCTGAAAAACGCCGGTTGCGGGCGCAGATGGCGGCGGATTCGCAAATTTCTGGCCCGGATGCACCGGTTCTGGCATGGTCGGCCTAATAAAAAGTAAAACGAGCAGTCGGCAGAACCCATGTTCACAAGCATTTTCCCGCGTTGCGGTCTGGCAGCGCTGGCGATGTCCAGCGTCATTCTGGGCGCCTCGATGCTGCAGGCCGAGGCGATCGCTTCGGGGCAGGAAGATTTCACCTTTCGGCGGATTGCAGTGCCAAAGGCCGACGGCGGGCGACGAATCACCACGCAGATCGACCCCGAGGATCAGGCCCGGCGGCTGGCGATTCCGCCCCGCGTGCCAGAGATCGTGACCCCCGGAACGCAACCCGCCACGCCACGGCCCCCGCGCGGAGAGGCGCAGCATGCCTGGTTCTGGGAGCGCGTTTCGCCTGCGCTGGGCGACGGTGCGGGGCGGTATGCCAGTGCCATGGTGGTGCTGGGGGACCCGCCTTCGGGCGGGGTGCCGGTGCGCGCGCCGCGGATGCAGCATCTGCAGGATATCGCCCAACGCCATGGCCCCGCGATCCTGCGCGCGACCATTGGCAAGCGGGTGTCCCCGGCGCTGGCCCTGGCGGTGATTTCGGTCGAATCGGCGGGGCGGCAGGATGCCGTCAGCCATGCCGGTGCGCAGGGGTTGATGCAGCTGATCCCCGCCACGGCAGCACGATTCGGGGTCGAGGACAGTTTCGATGCCGTGCAGAACATTGGCGGCGGGGTCGCGTATCTGGACTGGCTGATGCGGCATTTCGACAATGACGTGGTGCTGGCACTGGCGGCTTATAATGCGGGTGAGGGGGCCGTGCGGCGCAACGATGGGGTGCCGCCCTTTGCCGAAACCCGCGATTATGTGCCCAAGGTTCTTGCCGCCTGGTCGGTGGCGCGCGGGCTGTGTGCGACCCTGCCCGAGTTGCCTTCGGACCCGTGTGTGTTCCGGATCGGTCAGAGCGGCTGAGGCCGCCGGACGCCGCGTATCCCGAACCGGCGCGGCTGTGTCAGGCGCCGCAAGCGCACCCGAGCCGCGCTCCCGCCCGCCCACCCTGCGCGCCTCGGGTGCGCTGCCCTGTGCAGGGGCACAGGGCAGGACGGGCCGGGGGGCGGCGCCGAGGGGACGCATTGACAATCCGCGCATCGGGCGCACATCTTGCCGCGCCAGACGCAAGCCACACTGCGTCGGTGTTGCAGCAGAGGTATTTCATGGCAGTCGTTGTTGTCGAATCACCGGCCAAGGCCAAGACAATCAACAAGTATCTGGGAAGTCACCACACGGTGCTGGCCTCATATGGTCATGTCCGCGACTTGCCGCCGAAGGATGGATCTGTCGCGCCCGACGATGATTTCAGCATGAAATGGGAGGTTGCCAGCGATTCGCGCAAACACATCCGCGCGATCTCGGAGGCGTTGAAGGATGATCCGGAACTGATCCTGGCCACCGACCCCGACCGCGAGGGTGAGGCCATCAGCTGGCACCTGACCGAGGCCCTGGCGAAATCGCGCGCGCTGAAGAAGGACACGCCGGTGCGGCGCGTGGTGTTCAATGCCATCACCAAGGCCGCCGTCACCGAGGCCATGAAGAACCCGCGCGAGGTCGACATGGAACTGGTCCGCGCCTATCTGGCGCGGCGCGCGCTGGACTATCTGGTGGGGTTCAATCTGTCGCCCGTGCTCTGGCGCAAGCTGCCGGGTGCGAAATCCGCCGGGCGGGTGCAATCGGTCTGCCTGCGCCTGATTGTCGAGCGCGAGATGGAGA
The DNA here is from genome assembly GCF_013415485.1 of Rhabdonatronobacter sediminivivens. Lineage (GTDB taxonomy): Bacteria > Pseudomonadota > Alphaproteobacteria > Rhodobacterales > Rhodobacteraceae > Rhabdonatronobacter > Rhabdonatronobacter sediminivivens. Next base: position 40,879 of record NZ_JACBXS010000023.1, read on the forward strand.
TCGAGGCCTTTCGCGCGCGGGAATACTGGTCGGTCACCGCGCGGCTGGCGACCCCGCGCGGGGCGGAATTTGACGCCCGCCTGACCGTTCTGGGCGGCAGGAAGCTGGACCGCTTCGACATTGCTACCGCCGAGGCGGCAGAGCTTGCGGTGCAGGCTGTCACGTCGCGCGATCTTAAGGTAACCTCGGTCGAGGCCAAGCCCGCCAGCCGCAATCCTTCGGCCCCGTTCATGACCTCGACCCTGCAGCAGGAGGCCAGCCGCAAGTTCGGCATGGGGGCGAAACAGTGCATGAGCACGGCGCAACGGCTCTATGAGGCGGGCTACATCACCTATATGCGGACGGACGGGATCGACATGGCGCCCGAGGCCGTGATGGCCGCGCGCGATGAGATCAAATCGCGCTACGGCGATGATTATGTTCCGAAATCGCCGCGCATGTACAAGAACAAGGCCAAGAACGCCCAGGAAGCCCACGAATGCATTCGCCCCACAGACATGGCCGTCAGCCCCGACAAGCTGAAGGTGTCGGACGCGGACCAGCGCAAGCTCTATGACCTGATCTGGAAACGGACCATCGCGGGCCAGATGGAGGCCGCGCGTCTGGAGCGCACCACGGTCGATATCGGCTCGGCCGATGGTCAGGTGGGGCTGCGCGCCACCGGCCAGGTGGTGCTGTTCGACGGGTTTCTGCGCGTCTATGAGGAAGGGCGCGACGATGTGGTTGATGACGATGACAAGCGCCTGCCCCAGGTGGCCGAGGGCGAGGGGATGGCCAAGCGCGCTGTCACGCCCGAGCAGCATTTCACCCAGCCGCCCCCGCGCTATACCGAGGCCACGCTGGTCAAGAAGATGGAGGAGCTGGGGATCGGGCGGCCTTCGACCTATGCCAGCATCGTCACCACCATTCAGGACCGGGGCTATGTGCGCAAGGACAAGAACCGCCTGATCCCCGAGGACAAGGGCCGGCTGGTGACCATCTTTCTGGTCAACTATTTCCGCCGCTATCTGGAATACGATTTCACGGCCGGGCTGGAAGAGCAGCTTGACGACATTTCCGCCGGTGAACGCGATTACAAGGAGGTGCTGGAGCGGTTCTGGCGGGATTTCTCGGCCGCGATCGCCGAGACCTCGGACCTGCGCATCACCGAGGTGCTGGAAAAGATCGACGAGGTGCTGGCGCCCCAACTCTACCCCCCGCGCGAGGACGGTGCGGACCCGCGCACCTGCCCCAAATGCGGGGCGGGGCGGCTGAACCTGAAGACCGCGCGGTCGGGCGGGGCCTTCATCGGCTGCAACAACTATCCCGAATGCCGTTACACCCGCCCGCTGGGTGTGACGGATGAAGCCGAGGCCGAACTGTCCGGGGATGGCAAGCTGCTGGGCCATGACGATGGCGATGCGATCACGCTCCGCACCGGGCGCTTCGGTCCCTATGTCCAGCGCGGCGAGGCCACCGAGGAGGTGCCCAAACCTCCGCGCGCATCGCTGCCCAAGGGCTGGGCGGTCGAGGATATGGACCTGGAAAAGGCGCTGATGCTGCTGTCGCTGCCGCGCCCTGTCGGCCCCCACCCCGATGATGGCGAGATGATCGAGGCCGGAATCGGGCGCTACGGCCCTTTCGTCAAGCATGGCAAGAAATACGCCAACCTGCCCGAGGTGGACGAGGTGTTCACCATCGGCATGAATCGCGCGGTGGAGGTTCTGGCCGCCAAGAAGACGCGCGGCCGCGCGGCGCCTGAGCCCCTGCGCACCCTGGGCGCGCATCCTGATGGTGGCGATATCGCCGTGATGGAGGGCCGCTACGGTCCCTATGTGAAATGGGAAAAGGTGAACGCCACCCTGCCCATGGGGGTGGAGCCTGCGGATGTGACGCTGGAGCAGGCGCTGGAGTTGATCGCCGCCAAGGCTGGCTCAAAGGGCAGGAAGAAGCCTGCCGCCAAGGCTACGGCGGCGAAGAAACCGGCGACCAGAACCAAATCTGCGGCGGCCAGGGCGAAGACGGCGAAGAAGACCACGAAGAAGGCCAGCACCGAGACCGACAAGGAATGAGCCGGCGCGAGGTGATCCTGCGCAACATCCTCAGCACGCGGCTGCTGGAGCAGGGGTTCAACGTGTTCCTGCCGGTGTTCGATGAAGGGATCGACCTGATCGCGCACCGGGAAAGCGACGATGCCCTGCGGCTGATCCAGCAGAAAAGCCGCTGGGGCATCTTTCGCAAATACATGGGCCGCAACCTGTGGCTGGCCTTTCCGGACCGCGAGGATTGGTTTCTTGTCCCCCATGACGAAATGACCGCCTGGCCCGAGGTTGCGGGCTATATGGAAACCGCCTCGTGGCACCAGCAGGGCCAGTATCACATTGCCCGGATGCCGGCGGCGCTGGCGGCGCGCTGCGTGCCCTGGAAACTCTGATCGCGCTGCGGCGCGGCGATTGACTTGCGCCGGGCGCTGCGCCACAACACCGCCACACCGGAATGGGAGAGGGACTTATGCAGAAAGTCTATGGCAGCGCGGCGGAAGCGCTTGATGGGGCGCTGTTCGATGGCATGACCATCGCGGCGGGGGGCTTCGGCCTGTGCGGGATCCCCGAACTTCTGATCGAAGCGATCCGCGACGCAGGGGTGAAGGAACTGACCGTGGCCTCCAACAACGCAGGGGTGGATGATTTCGGCCTGGGCCTGCTGTTGCAGACGCGGCAGGTGCGCAAGATGATGTCCTCCTATGTGGGCGAGAACGCCGAATTCATGCGCCAGTATCTGAGCGGTGAACTGGAGCTGGAATTCAACCCGCAGGGCACCCTTGCCGAGCGGATGCGGGCAGGCGGCACCGGCATTCCCGGTTTCTACACCAAGACCGGCGTCGGCACCGTCATCGCCGAGGGCAAGGAGCACAAGGATTTCGACGGCGAAACCTATATCCTGGAACGCGCCATCGTCGCCGACCTGTCCATCGTCAAGGCCTGGAAGGCCGATGACACCGGCAATCTGGTGTTCCGCCGCACCGCGCGCAACTTCAACCCGCCTGCGGCCATGTGCGGCAAGATTTGCGTGGCCGAGGTCGAAGAGATCGTCCCGCGCGGCAGCCTGGACCCGGATCATATCCATCTGCCCGGCATCTATGTGCATCGCCTTGTTCAGGGCGAGCATGAAAAGCGGATCGAACAGCGCACTACGCGCGCAGCCTGAGGGGAGGGAAGATCATGCCCTGGGATCGCAACCAGATGGCGGCACGCGCCGCACAGGAACTTCAGGACGGGATGTATGTGAACCTAGGCATCGGGATTCCGACGCTGGTGGCCAATTACATCCCCGAAGGCGTGACCGTCACGCTGCAATCGGAAAACGGGATGCTGGGCATCGGCCCGTTCCCCACCGAGGATGAGATCGACCCCGACCTGATCAACGCAGGCAAGCAGACGGTGACGGCGCTGCCGCATACGTCCTATTTCGACAGTGCCACGAGCTTCGGCATGATCCGTGGCGGCAAGATCGCCATGGCGATCCTGGGCGCGATGGAAGTTGCCGAGAACGGCGATATCGCCAACTGGATGATCCCCGGCAAGCTGGTCAAGGGGATGGGCGGTGCCATGGATCTGGTGGCCGGGGTGAAGCGGATCATTGTGGTGATGGATCACACCAACAAGGCGGGCGAATCGAAGCTGCTGAAATCCTGCACGCTGCCTTTGACCGGGCAGGGGGTGGTCAACCGGATCATCACCAATCTGGGCGTGCTGGATGTGGTCGAAGGCGGGCTGAAGATCGTCGAAACCGCCGAGGGCGTGACCGAGGACGAGATCCGCGCCAAGACCGAAGCCGCTATCGTGAACTGACCTTTCCGGCCGGAGGCTGTCTGAGTATCCGCCGCTGGGCGCGGGAAAACCATATGGGGGCAAGCGCCCCCGAGCCGCGCCCACCCGCCCACCCTGCGCGCCTCGGGGGCGCTCTGGTGCGCAGGCGCACCGGTGAGGCAGGGCGGGTCCGGTCGCGGAAGTGTCAGGCGCGGCGCAGCGTCAGCCGCGAATCACGGTCGCCGCCAGCCTGCGCAATTGTTCATCGACAAAGCTGCGTTCGGATGGGGTCAGCCGTTGATGGCGGGCATAGGTGGGCGCCGCACGGTCATCGAGGATCGGTGTGTTCCAGCCGTCGGTTGTGTCGATGAACTCAAGCGCGCCAGCCTCGCCGAATTCGATCAGATAGCCCTGTATGACCACATCCAGGTAGCTCAGCCGGATCGGGTGTACCGTGTCGGTAAAGCTTTCGGCGGGGATGGCGTAGATCTGCGCGGCCAGATCACGCGCGGTGGAATGGACAAGCTCTGGCCCCGGGACAGCGTGACGCTGGTAGCCAGCTTCGCGCTGGTCCAGTGCCGCCCAGTCTCCCCTGGGCACGCAGGCCACCAGCCCGTCGATTTCTGCGCCTGGATCGGGGATGGCGGTCAGAAAGGTGCGCCCGTGGCTGCGTGAATGGCGCCAGGCCCGGCGCCAGCCACGGATGCGGGCGGGGAATGCCTCGGGGAAGGAATGGGTTCGGCGGTTTACCAGGCTGCCGTAGCCAAAGAAGAAAGGATCGCTCATGCCGCGCAGTCTGTCCCTGCAGCGCGCGAAAGGCAAGGCTGACACCCAGGCAGAAATCCTCTTGTCAGGATACCAAGGTATACGTTAGCGTCCCCATGTGTTCGGGAGACACTGGCGCATCGCCGTCAGGGCCGAAGGAGCAACCGCCCCGGTAAACTCTCAGGCAAAAGGACCGAACACGCCGATACGCTCTGGAGAGTGGCGCCCGCGCGCGCCCGCCGAAGGGATAACGATCTCAGGCGACAGGACAGAGGGGGCACTGGACCGGCGGGCCTTGCCCGTCATGGCGGTGCCGGATGTCCGGCCGAGGCAGACAAGGGGGCGGCATGGCTGAAGGTGGTCAGAACGGGGATTTGCAGCGCACGGTCCTGCATGACCTGCATCTGGATCTGGGCGCGAAGATGGTCCCTTTTGCGGGCTATGCGATGCCGGTGCAATACAAGCCCGGCGTAATGGCCGAGCATCTGCACACGCGCGCCCAGGCCGGGCTGTTCGATGTCAGCCATATGGGGCAGGTGATCCTGCGTGGTGAGGCCGCGGCGGCGGCGCTTGAGCGGCTGGTGCCGGTCGATCTGCAGGGGCTGGCCGAAGGACGCCAGCGCTATGCCATGTTCACCGATGAGCGGGGCGGGATTCTGGATGACCTGATGGTGGCCAATCGGGGCGATCATCTGTTCCTGGTGGTCAATGCCGCGTGCAAGGAGGCCGACATTGCCCATATGCGCGCGCATATGGACGGGGTGACGGTCACGCCGGTGACCGATCGCGCCCTGATCGCCCTGCAGGGGCCACTGGCCGAAGCCGCACTGGCCGCGCTGGTTCCTGGTGTGGCTGCCATGCGGTTCATGGATGTGGCAACGTATGACTGGGACGGCGCGGCGCTCTGGGTCTCGCGCTCGGGCTATACGGGTGAGGACGGGTTCGAGATCTCGGTCCCTGAACCCTGCGCCGGGGCCTTTGCCCGCGCCCTGCTGGCCCGCCCCGAGGTGGCGCCCATTGGCCTGGGCGCACGCGACAGCCTGCGGCTGGAGGCGGGGCTGTGCCTTTACGGCAACGATATCACCCGCGACACAACGCCGGTGGAGGCCGCTCTGGGCTGGGCCATCCAGAAGGTCCGCCGCCGGGGCGGGGCGCGCGAAGGCGGGTTCCCCGGCGCCGATGTGATCCTGCGCCAACTTGAAACGGGACCAGAGCGCCGCCGCGTGGGTCTGCGCCCCGAAGGCCGTGCACCGATGCGCGCGGGAACGCAGCTTTTCGCCGATGACACGGCGGACACGCCGGTCGGCACCGTCACCTCGGGCGCCTATGGCCCCAGCATCGAGGCGCCCATGTCCATGGGCTATCTGCCGGCCGCGCTCAGCGCCACAGGCACACAGGTTTTCGGCGAATTGCGCGGCAAGCGCCACCCGGCGCGGGTGGTTGACCTGCCCTTCCGCCCTGCCGGATACAGGAAATAGGCAACAGCACAAGTGCAGAGGGAGCGCGTGCAATGAAATACACCGAGGAACACGAATGGCTGCGGGTCGAAGGCGATCTGGTGGTGGTGGGCATCACCGAACATGCTGCCGAACAGCTGGGTGATGTGGTGTTCGTGGAACTGCCCGAACTGGAAACCCAGGTCGCGAAGGGCGATGAGGTCTGCGTGATCGAATCGGTCAAGGCCGCCTCCGATATCCTGGCCCCCTGCGACGGGGAGATCGTCGCCGTCAACGATGCCTTGTCCGACGCCCCCGGCATGGTCAACGATGACCCGCAGGGCGATGCCTGGTTCTTCAAGATGAAGCTTGATGACATGAGCGTCCTGGACGATTTCATGTCCGAGGATGAGTACAAGGCTTTCATCGGCTGACATGTTGCGGCGGGTCCACATACGCGGCCAGCGCGGTCGATGGGTGGCCGAGGTAGAAGGACGCATGTTGGGCGTCCTTCACCACCTGCACCGGCAGGGACGGGATGGATACAGCGCCGAGATTTTCCCCGAACACCTGAACCAGAAGCGGTTTCAGGAACTCGTCGCGGCTCTGGAGGGAAATGATCTGGTTGTCATTCAGCGCGACCGTGACGCGCAAACCTTGGCCCGCGACGGATATGTCGGGGTCTTCAGGTTCACTGATCTGAACATTGACACAGAAAATCTCCGCCTGACGCTGCGCTTTACCGAGAAATACGCGGACCCTCAAAGGTAACCCCATGACCTACAGCACCTACAACCCCTATGACTTCGCCAACCGCCGTCATATCGGCCCCTCGCCATCCGAGATGGAGGCGATGCTGCAGGCGCTGGGCGTGGCATCATTGGAGGAGTTGATTGACCAGACGGTGCCGCAGGGCATACGCCAGGACAAGCCCCTGAGCTGGGCGCCGCTGTCCGAGGGCGAGATGCTGGCGCATCTGCGCAAGGCGGCGGGGGGAAACAAGGTGCTGACCTCGCTCATCGGGCAGGGGTATTACGGCACGGTCACTCCGCCGGCGATCCAGCGCAACGTCCTGGAAAACCCGGGCTGGTATACGGCCTATACCCCCTATCAGCCGGAAATCGCCCAGGGGCGGCTGGAGGCCCTGCTGAACTTCCAGACCATGGTGGCGGACCTGACCGGGCTGCCGATCGCCAATGCCTCGCTGCTGGACGAATCCACCGCCTGCGCCGAGGCGATGGTGATGGCAAAGCGGGTGGCAAAGTCCAAGGCTGCGGCGTTCTTTGTGGATGAAAACTGCCACCCGCAGAATATCGCCGTGATGCAGACCCGGGCCGCGCCGCTGGGGATCAAGGTGGTTGTCGGCCGCCCTGATGCGCTGGACCCCGCAGCGGTCTTTGGCGCGATCTTCCAGTATCCCGGGACCTATGGCGATGTGGTGGATTACACCGGCAGCATCACCGCGCTGCATGAGGCAAAGGCCGTGGCGATTCTGGCCACGGACCTGCTGGCGCTGACCATGCTGCGAGAGCCGGGCGCCATGAGGGCGGATATCGCCGTGGGGTCTGCGCAGCGCTTTGGCGTGCCCATGGGCTATGGCGGCCCGCATGCGGCCTTCATGTCCTGCCGGGATGATTACAAGCGTTCCATGCCCGGGCGGATCGTTGGCGTCAGCATCGACGCGCGCGGCAACCCGGCCTACCGGCTGGCACTGCAGACACGAGAGCAACATATCCGGCGCGAGAAGGCCACCAGCAATGTCTGTACGGCGCAGGCGCTGCTGGCCGTTATGGCCTCCATGTACGCCGTATTCCATGGACCCGAAGGCTTGCGCGCCATCGCCGAACGGGTCCACGGACTGACCGAGCGGCTGCACCGCGCGCTGCGCGCGGCCGGGGCGAAAGTCCTGACCGAGGCGTTCTTCGATACCATCACGGTCGAGGTCGGCGTGGGCCAGGCTGGCATCCTGGCCGCCGCGCGTCTGGAAGGGCTGAACCTGCGCCGTGTCGGCACGGACCGGGTGGGCATCAGCCTGGACGAGACCTGTGACGAACGGGTCTGCATGCGCGTCTTGCGCGCCTTTGGCATAGATGGGGTTCCGCCGCACCGTGAACGGCTGGGCTTTCCGCAGCCGATGCTGCGCGATGTCGATTACCTGACCCATCCGGTGTTCCACATGAACCGGGCGGAAACCGAGATGATGCGCTACATGCGCCGTCTGGCCGACCGCGATCTGGCGCTGGACCGGGCGATGATCCCGCTGGGGTCCTGCACCATGAAGCTCAATGCCGCGGCCGAGATGCTGCCCATCACCTGGCCCGAGTTTGCAAACCTCCACCCGTTCGCTCCCGCGGACCAGGCACAGGGCTATGCCGAGGTGATCGACGATCTGGCGGCGAAGCTGTGCGAGATCACCGGCTATGACGCCATGTCCATGCAGCCCAACTCGGGCGCGCAGGGGGAATATGCGGGGTTGCTGACCATTCAGGCCTGGCACCGCAGCCGGGGCGAGGGCGCGCGGGATATCTGTCTGATCCCAATGTCGGCCCATGGCACCAACCCGGCCAGCGCCCAGATGTGCGGCATGAAGGTTGTGGCGGTCAAATCCGCGCCCAACGGTGATATCGACCTGGATGATTTCCGCGACAAGGCGGCGTCGGCGGGCGACCGGCTGGCGGCCTGCATGATCACCTATCCCAGCACGCATGGCGTGTTCGAGGAAACCGTGCGGGAGGTCTGCAAGATCACCCATGACCACGGCGGGCAGGTCTATATCGACGGGGCGAATCTGAACGCCATGGTCGGGCTGGTCAAACCGGGCGAGATCGGCGGCGATGTTAGCCACCTGAACCTGCACAAGACCTTTGCCATCCCCCATGGCGGTGGCGGCCCGGGGATGGGGCCGATCGGGGTTGGGGCGCATCTGGCGCCCTTCCTGCCCGGCCACCCGGAGACCGGCGGCGCCGAAGGACCGGTTTCGGCCGCGCCCTTCGGCTCGGCCTCGATCCTGCTGATCTCTTGGGCGTACTGCGTGATGATGGGGGGTGCGGGGCTGACACAGGCGACGCGGGTTGCGATCCTGAACGCGAACTATATCGCTGCGCGGCTGAAGGGTGCCTATGAGGTGCTGTTCATGGGCAACCGGGGGCGGGTGGCGCATGAGTGCATTCTGGACACGCGGCCATTTGCCAAGGCCGGGATCACCGTGGATGATATTGCCAAGCGGCTGATCGACAACGGGTTCCACGCGCCGACCATGAGCTGGCCCGTGGCGGGCACGCTGATGGTGGAGCCGACCGAGAGCGAGACCAAGGCCGAGATCGACCGCTTTGTGACCGCGATGCTGGCCATCCGCGCGGAGATCGCGGCGGTGGAAGCGGGCGAGATCGACGCCGCCAACAACCCGCTGAAGCGTGCGCCGCATACGGTCGAGGATCTGGTGGCGAAATGGGATCGGCCCTACAGCCGCGAACAGGGGTGCTTTCCACCCGCCAGTTTCCGGACAGACAAGTACTGGCCTCCGGTGGGGCGGGTGGACAATGTCTATGGCGACCGCAACCTGGTCTGCACATGCCCGCCGATGGAGGATTACGCCGAAGCGGCAGAATAGGGCGGGGCGGGCTCCCGCCCGAAGCGCACGGATTGAAAATCCGCGCCCTTCGGTTGGGCCGGGCCGCGCGCCCTGACGGGCGCGCGGCGGCAGGCGCACAGACCTTGCCTTGCTGCAAGTCAGTTGTACCGGGCTTCTTGCCGACGGGGAGATTGACCGCGTGCCGGGTCGTAGGTCCTGATAGCGTATCCGAAGCGGCAGGGCGGCACGTGACCCAGGGTCACATGCCGCGACCCGGAAAAGCAATCAGAAGGACCAGACCCGTGTGCCTTCACCCAGCATGGCCGCGGCCATGGCGGGCGGTTGGGCAACGCCCACACCTTCGATCAGGACGCTCTCATCGGCGCCCAGCCCTGGCAGGTAGATGGCGCAGACCTCGACCGTGGCGCCACGGTCCATAAGCATCTGCAGCATTCCCTGAGGGCTCATGTCGCGCGGGGGTTGCGGGGCGGTGGCTGTTTCGGGGGCCTCGGCCAGGGCAATGTCACCACCGGGGCCACAAAGGAGTATCCGTGTTTCGGCCCCCTGTTCCATGGCCTGGGTCGTCAGCACCATCGCCATGAGCTGGGTCTGTGCGTTTTCGCTGGTCACGACGGTGACCAGAGGCATGGAATCCTCGGCGATCGAGGGGGTGGCGAAGGCGGTGGCCGTGGCCAGGGCAGCCGCTGCGACTGTGAGCTTGTTCGAAATCATCGTGACCTCCGTGTGGGTTGGTGGATCGCCCCGGAGTCATGATGGAAATGTTCAGAAATTCAAATAAGACATTATGACGCGACCACAGCAATGGCCGCAAAGCCGGGGGCCTGCGTGGCCCCCGGCAATCCCTGCAGCACATTCAGTGCAGGCGCAGGACCCGCGCCACGCCCAGAGTGACGCTGAACTGATCGCGCGACCCTTGCCGGGCGATGGGCGAACGGCCGGCATCGCCGATCAGCCGATCATACCCGACAGAGCCAAGAATGGCCCAGTCCTGGTTCAGCTCATAGACGGCGCGCAGCCCCACGCCTGCGGAATGGAATCCCGAGCCCGGAGTGAATGCGGCCAGCCCCGAGTCGGCAGACTCGGCGCCGGTCACGCCGAAATACTGGCGCATGTAGCCGCCATCGGCAAAGCCGACCCTTGGGCCTGCAGCCAGGGTCAGACCGTCGACCGGGCGCAGGAACATGTCGATCCCGGCCTCGCCGACCCAGCCGCGATGGCCGGTCACTCCGTGACGAAGATCCAGATAGATCTGGAACTCGCGCGTCTTGTGATAGATACCGCCGCCCAGTTCCAGGGCGGTGCTCAGATCCTCAAGCCCCTGTAATTCGGGGTTGTCGCTTGCCTTGCGGGCGCTGAGCACCCGCAGCGAGCCGCGAAAACCAGTGCCATCCCGGTCGAACCAGCCGTCGGATTCGGACAGCGTCACCCCACCCAGACGCAGGTTCTGGAGCTGAAAGATGGCGCCCGGGCGGGCAGTGTAGCTATCCGCGCCAGGATAGCTGGGGGCGATTACCGCCTGAGGGCCAAGGCCAAAGGCCAGCCGGGGGCTTTCGGCAAGGGCCATGGGGGCTGCGGCGAAAACGGCTGCGGACACAACGGCGGCACGAAGTGCATGGCGCAGAGATGACAGGTATCGCATGATTCTGAGTGATCCCTTGGGTAATCGCGTGGGTATGCCCGCTCCTAGGCCCGAGAGCCTGCCGTGGTCAATTCACATGGTCCGGGACGGGCGCAATGCCACCATGCATGGGTTTCGCTGCAACACCCTTCCCACAGTTGACTGGCCCACGGCCTCCTGGCCTAGCGGCCCCGGATACGCGGATCCAGCGCGTCGCGCAGCCCGTCTCCGATGTAATTCACGCTCAGCACGGTCAGAGAGATCAAGACCCCCGGCCAGACCACACGCGCGGGATACTGTTCGATCCAGTCGCGGCCGTCATAGAGAATGCGCCCCCAGGTGGGAAAATCCGGCGGGAAGCCAAGGCCGAGGAAGGACAGCGCTGATTCGGTGATGATGGCCGAAGCGATGCCCAGCGTGGCCGAGACCATGATCGGAGACATGACATTGGGCAGGATGTGGCGGGTACTGATACGCCGTGCAGGCGTGCCGATGGAGCGTGCGGCCAGCACGAACTCGCGTTCCTTCAGCGCCAGAACATCCCCGCGCACGATTCGCGCGGTCTGCATCCAGCTGGTCACGGCAATGGCCACGACAATCAGCGCGAACACGCCCGCAGCCTGGCCAAAGGCGCCCTCCAGCGGATCCCGGAAAAGGGTGACCAGAATCAGCAGCAGCGGCAGCAGCGGCAGCGCCAGAAACAGGTCTGTCACCCGCATCAGCGGGCCGTCCATGAGCTTGAAATACCCGGCCAGCACACCGATCAGCGTGCCCAGCACCAGCCCCAGCAGCATGGCGGTCAGGCCCACGGCCACGGAAATGCGCCCCCCGTACATCATCCGGGCCAGAAGGTCGCGGCCCAGCTGGTCGGTGCCCATGGGGTGGGCCCAGCTTGATCCCTGGTTGCGTGAGCGGATATCGATCAGGCCGGGATCAACCTGCCAGACCCAGGGCCCCGCAAAGACGAACAGCAGGATCGAGATGAAGACGAACATCCCGGCCATGGCGCCCTTGTGAGACTTGAACTGATCCCAGACATCCCACCACTGGTTGCGCGGCGGGCGCAGGTCGTGGACGTCCTCGGCGGCGGTGACGGGGGTGGTGTCAGTCATAGCGGATCCTCGGGTCAAGGATGCCGTAAAGCACGTCGGCGATCAGGTTGAAGAGCACGATCAGGATCGCAAAGATGAAGGTGATGGTCTGGACCATGGGCCAGTCACTGACATAGATCGCCCGGATCAGCGCATCGCCCAGACCGTTCACGCGGAAGATCTGTTCGGTGATGATGGCGCCGGTGAACACGGTGGGGATGCCGATGGCGATGACGGTGACGACCGGGATCATGGAATTGCGCAGCACATGGACCAGCAGCACGGTCTTTTCGGCCATGCCCTTGGCGCGCGCGGTGCGCACATAATCCTGATTGAGGTTATCGAGCATGGAGGCGCGCATGAAGCGGCTGATCTGGCTGGCGTTGAACAGCGCCAGCACCGCAACCGGCATGGCGATCTGGCGGACCTGGAACAGGAAGCTGTCCCAGTCACGCACCCGGTGCGTGGTGTCGTACATGGACGGGAACCAGCCCAGCCAGACCGAGAAAATCAGGATGAACACCACGCCGGTAAAGAATGTGGGCACCGAAAAACCGACCATGGAGACGAATGTCCCGGTCTGATCGAACCAGGAATACTGCTTGTAGGCGGAAATCACCCCGATGGGGACGGCGATCAGAATGCCGAACAGATAGCCCAGCCCCACGACCCACAGCGTCTGCGGAATGCGCTGCACGATGATATCGCCCACCGGCGACCGGGTCTGCCAGGACAGGATGCGCGGGCCCTCCACGGCGACGTTCCAGCCGGTGGCATTGGCCAGCATATGCGATGGCTCGATGATCACCATCATATGCAGCCACTTGAAATACCGCACCAGCACTGGATCGCCCAGGCCAAGCGCCGCGCGGATCTGTTCGCGGACTTCCAGCGGGATGGTCAGCGGCAGGCTGCCGGTCGGATCACCCGGCGCCATGTCCAGCATCAGGAAAACGATCAGGCTGATGACCAGAACCGTGGGCACGGCGAAGGCCAGGCGGCGGAGGGTATAGGTAAACATGCAGCGAAGCCCCGCGGCTTGAGCGGTCATTCGAGGGGCCCACCCCGGTCAAAACCGGGGCGGGCAGACTCAGGCGTGGATCAATCCTCGATCCGGTACCATTCGGCCTGGTTCCAGTGCTCGGAGTCCCAGACGTTCAGGATGATGCCGCCGACCGTGTTCGCCGCAGCCGACACCCGGCCCCGCGCGACCAGCGGAATATGCGCATAGTCCTGAATGAACATGTCGTTGAGCGCGATCACCAGTTCCTGACGACGCTCGGGGTCAGGCTCGCGATTCAGTTCGGCCCAGAGCGCATCGTATTCCGGGTTGCAGTAGCGGTTGATGTTCTGCCCCTGCCACTGGGTTTCCGGCCGCGGCTCGCGTCCGCAGCGGCGCTGCTCCAGGTGGGGGGTCGGGTCGGTGCCTTCGAAGAGCGAGGCATACATCTGCACATCGGCCCAGAACTTGATGTAGGTGTCCGGGCTGCCGGGGTCCGAGCCGAAGAACACACCGGCGTCGATGTTGCGCAGGCGCGCCTCGACCCCGATTTCACGCCACCACTGCTGGATCAGCGCCTGGAAGTCCTGACGCACGGCGTTCGTCGATGTCTGGAACAGCAGTTCCAGCCGCTCGCCGTCCTTCACACGGATGCCGTCCGAGCCGCGTTCCCAGCCGGCCTCGTCCAGAAGCGCATTGGCGCGGTCCATGTCCTGCACCAGGCAGTCATCGTTGTTGGGCGACACCATGGCAGGAGGTGCGACGATGAAGTTGCAGGCCGGGCGCCCGGTGGGGCCATAGCCGATCTCGGTCAGCAATTCGCGGTCGATGGCGCGGCTGAGCGCCTCGCGCACGCGGATATCGCTCAGGATCGGGTGCGGATGCTGCATGGTGGCGCGTTCATCGGCCGGCAGGTCGGGCGAGGGATCGGTGAAGTTCAACTCGATCCGCTCCATCAGCGGGCCGAAGTCCACCAGCAGCGTGCCCATGCCGCCGCCTTCCATCTGCTCGATCACTTCGGGGGCAAGCTGCAGGTTCCAGGCGTAATCCATCTCGCCGGTCTGGAACACGGCGCGCGCGGCGCCCGTGGCATCGCCGCCCCCGGCCCAGGTGATGGTCTGGAAATAGGGCTGGTTCGCGACTCGGTAGTTCTCGTTGGCTTCGAACTGGATCACGTCATTGGGGCGGAAGTCGGTCACCACATAGGGGCCGGTGCCGATGGGGGCGAAGTTCTCGTCGGTGCATTCTGGCGCCCGGGCGCCCATGCAGTCCTGGAACTGCGCCCGCTGGATGATCGGCGAGCCCGCGCCCACAAAGGGGATGTAGGGGTTGGGCGTCGCATCCTCGAAGGTGATCAGGATGGTGCGGTCGTCCACGGCCTCGACGCTCTCGATGCCCGCATACCGGTCGCGGTAGGAGCAACCGCCCTCGGGATGGGTGCAGTATTCATAGGTGAACACCACATCCTCGGCGGTCACATCGGTGCCGTCCGACCACAGCAGGCCTTCCTTCAGGACCCAGGTGATGGTCTTGAGGTCCTCGGACACGCCGCCATTGTCCAGCGTGGGGATCTCCTCGGCCAGCCAGGCGACAAGCTCGCCTTCATTGTCGAAACGCGCCAGAGGCTCCCAGACGACCGAGGCCGCGTTCATCTCCTTGGTGCCACCGGACAGGTAGCTGTTCATCGTGGACACGGCCTGCCAGTAGATGACATTCAGATGGCCCGACGATCCGCGCTCGCGCTCCTCGGCCATGACCATCCCCGGCACCAGCGCGGCGGCGGCGACAGCACCCATCAGGGCTGTTCTTCGTTTCATGCGTCCTCTCCTTGTTGTTTATGCTCGTTCCTCGGGGGGGCGCCGGCTGATCCGGCGTTCGTCTGATTATCCATGATCCCCGCATCGTGCAGGTGGCAGGCCACGAAATGGCCGGGCCGGGCCTCGCGGTATTCGGGGTCCAGCTTGCGGCAGATATCCATGACCTTGGGGCAGCGCGTGGAGAAATTGCAGCCCTTTGGCGGGTTCGAGGGCGAGGGCACATCGCCACGAAGGATTATGCGTTCGACCTTGGCCTCGATCGCCGGGTCAGGCTCGGGCACCGCCGACATCAGCGCTTCGGTATAAGGGTGCAGGGGGCGCTCATAGAGTTCGTCGCGCTCTGCCAGTTCCACAACCTTGCCCAGATACATGACCGCCACGCGGTCGGCGATATGCTTGACCATGCTCAGGTCATGGCTGATGAACATGTAGGTCAGGCCGAATTCGTCCTGCAGCTTTTCCAGCAGGTTCACCACCTGCGCCTGGATGGACACGTCCAGCGCGGCGATGGGTTCGTCGCAGACAATGAATCTGGGGTTCAGCGCCAGAGCCCGCGCAATGCCGATCCGCTGGCGCTGCCCGCCGGAAAATGCATGCGGGTAGCGGTTGGCGAAATTGCGGTTGAGGCCGACCGCGTCCATCAACTCGTAAACGCGGTCCAGCTTTGCCTTGCCCGACAGCTTGCCATGCTCATCCAGCGGTTCGGCGATGATCCCGGCAACGGTCATGCGCGGGTTCAGGCAGGCCTGCGGGTCCTGGAACACCATCTGCATCTTTGGCCGCATCCGGCGCAACTGGCCCTGGCCCATGGTGCCGATCTCGGTCCCGTCGATCTTGATGGAGCCCTCGGTGATGTCATAGAGCCGCAGCACCGCGCGGCCGCAGGTGGACTTGCCGCAGCCGGATTCGCCAACGATCCCCAGTGTTTCGCCTTCGAATATGTCAAAGGATACGCCATCGACCGCCTTGACCGCACCCACCTGGCGGCGCAGCAGCCCGCCGGAGATGGGGAAGTGCATCTTCAGGTCGCGCACTTCGACCAGCGCCTTTCGGGGGGATGTCATGTCGGCTCTCCCGTGCGGTGGTCCCAATGGCAGGCAACGTCATGGCCCTTGCCGATCAGGCGGCGCGCCGGGTTTTCCCGCGCGCAGCGGTCAAAGGCATGGGCGCAGCGGGCGCGGAACGGGCAGGCTGCAGGGTGCGCGCCCAGCATGGGTGGCTGGCCTTCGATCACGCGCAGCTTTTCGGCGCGCGGTTCGCGCAGTTTGGGGACGGTTTTCAACAGCGCGCGGGTATAGGGGTGGGCGGGGTTGGCAAAGACCTCGCGCACGGGGCCGTGTTCGGCCACCTGCCCGCCATACATGACCATCACACGGTCGGCGATCCCGGCAATCACGCCCAGATCATGGGTGATCCAGATGATCGCCATGCCCAGTTTTTCGCGCAGGTCCTTCACCAGTTCGATGATCTGCGCCTGGATGGTCACGTCCAGCGCCGTGGTGGGTTCATCCGCAATCAGCACCTTGGGGTCGCAGGCCAGCGCAATGGCGATCATCACCCGCTGGCGCATGCCCCCGGAAAACTGATGCGGGAAATCCTTCAGCCGCCGTTCGGCATCGGGGATGCCCACCAGCTCCAGCAGCTCCACCGCGCGTTTGCGGGCGCGTTTCTTGTCCATGCCCATATGGCGGCGCAGCGGCTCCATGATCTGGAAACCGACCGTGAACACCGGGTTGAGCGAGGTCATGGGATCCTGAAACACAAAGCCCACATCGCGCCCGCGGATCGCGCGCAACCGCTCCTCGCCGATCTTCAGCAGATCCTGGTCACCCAGCATCACCTGACCCTCGCGCACCTCGGCTGGGGGCGAGGGCAGCAGGCCAATCAGCGACATCATGGTGACGGATTTGCCCGATCCGGATTCGCCCACCACGCCCAGCAACTCGCCCGGGCGCAGATCAAAGCTGACCGAATTCACGGCATGGATGTCCCCAGAGCGTGTGTGAAACACGGTCTTGAGGTTCTTGACATCAAGAACAGGCAAGGCCCCATCGGGCATGCATCCCTCCCCGGGAAATTTATTGTTGGTCACCCATGATCTGTCGTCAGGGTTGTCCGGAGAGGTTTGCAGATTTTGAACCCGCCTGACAAGAAGTAATCTTCCCGTCCGCGTGATGTTCTTCCAATGCACTGAAAAAGCGCAAAAAAATCCCCCGGCGGTGCCGGGGGATGCAATGCGCGATATGCTGGCTCAGCAGCTGTAGTACATCTGGTATTCGATGGGGTGCGGGGTGTGCTCGTAGTTGTACACCTCTTCCCATTTCAGCGCGATGTAGCCGTCCAGCTGGTCCTTGGTGAAGACGTCACCGGCCAGCAGGAACTCGTGATCGGCTTCCAGTGCGCCAATGGCTTCACGCAGCGAGCCGCAGACGGTGGGGATGTCGGCCAGCTCTTCGGGCGGCAGGTCGTAGAGGTCCTTGTCCGAAGCCTCACCCGGGTCGATCTTGTTCTTGATCCCGTCAATGCCCGCCATCAGCAGCGCCGAGAAGGCCAGATAGGGGTTGCAGGACGGATCGGGGAAGCGGGCTTCGACGCGCTTGGCCTTGGGGCTTTCGGTCCACGGAATCCGGATCGAGGCCGAGCGGTTGCGCGCCGAATAGGCCAGCAGCACCGGGGCTTCAAAGCCCGGGATCAGGCGCTTGTAGCTGTTGGTCGAGGGGTTGGTGAAGGCGTTGAGCGCCTTGGCGTGCTTCAGGATGCCGCCGATGAACCACAGGGCCTCCTGGCTCAGGTCGGC
Source organism: Rhabdonatronobacter sediminivivens (assembly GCF_013415485.1). Lineage (GTDB taxonomy): Bacteria > Pseudomonadota > Alphaproteobacteria > Rhodobacterales > Rhodobacteraceae > Rhabdonatronobacter > Rhabdonatronobacter sediminivivens. The sequence continues at coordinate 58,783 of NZ_JACBXS010000023.1, forward strand.
ATATTTGTCGCCGGCAAACAGCGGCTTGCCGTCTTTCCAGATCGACATGTTGCAGTGCATGCCGGTGCCGTTGTCGCCCTTGATGGGCTTGGGCATGAAGGTGGCGGTGCGGCCATAGGCATGGGCCACGTTATGGACCACATACTTGAACTTCATCAGCTCGTCGCTCTGCTTGGTGAGCGAGCCGAAGATCAGGCCAAGCTCATGCTGGCAGCTGGCGACCTCGTGGTGGTGCTTGTCCACCTTCATGCCGATTTCGTCCATGGTGGTCAGCATTTCCGAGCGCATGTCGGTGCCCATGTCGGTGGGGTTCACCGGGAAGTAGCCGCCCTTGACACCGGCGCGGTGGCCCATGTTGCCGTTCTCATACTCGGTGTCGGTGTTCCATGACCCGTCGAGAGCGTCCACCTCGTAGCTGACCTTGTTGATCGATGTGGAAAAGCGCACATCGTCGAAGACGAAGAACTCGGCTTCGGGGCCAAAGAAGGCGCTGTCACCGATGCCGGAGGACTTCAGATAGGCTTCGGCCTTGACGGCGGTGCCGCGCGGGTCGCGGTCATAATGCTCGCCGGTGTCGGGCTCCAGAATGTTGCAATGCAGGCAAATGGTCTTTTCCGCATAGAACGGGTCGACATAGGCGCTCTCGGTGTCGGGCATCAGCTTCATGTCCGACTGGTCGATCGACTTGAAGCCCGCGACGGAGGAGCCGTCGAACATCAGGCCTTCTTCGAGGAAATCCTCATCGACCTGACTGGCCATCATGGTGACATGCTGCAGCCGGCCGCGCGGATCGGTGAAGCGGATGTCGACGAACTTGGCGTCCTCATCCTTGATCAGTTTCAGAACGTCAGCAATGCTCATCTGGTGATCATCCCTTTTTCGTTGGTGGATTCAGTGCCTTGCCCCAGGGGGCGTGGCGGTTTTCAAAGCGCATCCTCGCCGGACTCACCGGTGCGGATGCGAATGGCCTGCTCGACGGGCGAGACAAATATCTTGCCGTCTCCGATCTTGTCGGTGCGCGCTGCGGAGATGATGGCTTCCACTGCCGCGTCAACCTGGTCATCGGACAGGATGACCTCGATCTTCACCTTTGGCAGGAAGTCGACCACATATTCGGCACCACGGTAAAGTTCGGTATGCCCCTTCTGGCGCCCGAATCCCTTTACCTCGATCACGGACAACCCTTGAACGCCCACGTCCTGAAGGGCTTCCTTGACTTCATCCAGCTTGAACGGCTTGATGATCGCCTCGATCTTCTTCATTCCTGTACGCTCCCTTGGGTCCGCTCCTCGATCTCCTGTGTCAGACCACCTCAGGCCCGTGGCGGCAATCGCAGAGCGCTCGCTTGCGGGCGTGGAGACAGGGAATCGCCGATTTTTGGCGAAAAGTTGTGCGAAGTGCCCAAAATATGGGCTGAAAAGAAATTTGGCAGGGCGAAAGATGACCGAAATCCTGACATCTGCACAAATGCGCGCCGTTGAGGGGGCGGCAATCGAGTCGGGGGCTGTCACCGGCTTGCAACTGATGGAGCGCGCCGGCGCAGGGGTGCTGGAGGCGGTTTTCGCGACCTGGCCGGACCTTGCGCAGGCCGGCGCGCGCGCCGTGGTCCTGTGCGGTCCGGGCAACAACGGCGGCGACGGGTTCGTGGTGGCGCGGCTGCTGCATGCGCATGGCTGGAAAGTTGCGCTCCATCTCTTTGGTGACCCGGATGCGCTGACTCCTGACGCTGCCGAAAACGCCCGCCGCTGGGCGGGTCTGGGTGCCACCCTCCCGCCAGATGCGCTGACCCCCGAGGCCCTGGCCCAGGCGCAACTGGTGGTCGATGCGCTGTTCGGCACCGGCCTGACCCGGCCACTGGACGCCCCTGTTTTCCAGCGTCTGGCCCGGATGCTTGACGATGCGCGGCCCCGGGTGGTGGCCGTGGACATCGCTTCGGGGCTGTCGGCGGATACCGGCCTGCCCCCGGCGGGCGGGGTGGTGATCCCCGCGGATATGACCGTCAGCTTTCACCGGCCCAAACGAGGCCATGTGACCGGGCAGGGCCCGGAGCGCAGCGGTAAGCTTGTGATCGCCGATATCGGGCTTGAGCCCTGGGCGGGGCATGCCGATGACGTCTGATCTGGCCCCGCTCATCGCCCGGCTGCACAAGCGCGCCGATCAGCACAAGTATCACCACGGGCATGCGGTCATCCTTTCGGGTGGGCCGGGGGCGGGCGGCGCGGCACGGCTGGCCGCCCGCGGGGCGCTGCGGGTAGGTGCGGGGTTGGTAACGCTGGGCTGTCCGCCAGCGGCGCTGGCCGAAAACGCTGCGCATCTGGATGCCGTGATGCTGCGCCCCATAGAAGATGGCCGCGCCCTGGCCGGGATGCTGGATGATCACCGCTTCAATGCGCTTTGCCTCGGCCCCGGAATGGGCGTTGAGCGTGCGCGTGACCTTGTGCCGACGGCGCTGGGCGCGGGCCGGACCGTAGTGCTGGATGCCGATGCGCTGTCCGCTTATGGTCCTGACCCGCGCGTGCTCCATGCGCTCTGCACGGCACAGACGGTGCTGACCCCCCACGCCGGAGAGTTCGCCCGCCTGTTTCCGGACCTGGCCGACGCCGCGCGGGCCGACGAGGCCGCGGCCACCCGTGAGGCGGCGCTGCGCAGCGGTGCCGTGGTGCTGCTCAAGGGTGCAGTGACGGTCATTGCCGCGCCGGATGGCAGCCTGGCCCGGTCCGACGCAACCGGCCCCCGCGCGGCGCCATGGCTTGCCACCGCCGGGGCGGGCGATGTTCTGGCGGGGATCATCACCGGGCTGCTGGCCCGGGGCTTTGCGGCCTTCGATGCCGCGCGCCTGGGCAGTTTCCTGCATCTTGAGGCCGCCCGCGCCTTTGGCCCAGGGCTGATTGCCGAAGACCTTCCTGATGGTCTGCCTGGGCTGCTGCGCAATCTGCTTTGTGGCGGGCAGTAACCGGCTGGGGCGACCGCTCCCGGCATCCTTGCGCAAAGTCAGCATTGCATTCGCGCGCGATTTGCGTCCTACTCGGGCTGGCTGGTTCGACACAACGCGGTGCGCATGCAAGACCCTCCCGTCATCGAAATCCGTGGGCTGCACAAGAGCTACGGCACGTTGGATGTGCTCAAGGGTGTGGATATCCACGCCAACCGGGGCGATGTGGTTGCGCTCATCGGCTCCTCGGGCTCGGGCAAGTCCACGCTTCTGCGGTGCTGCAACCTGCTGGAAGACAGCCAGCAGGGCGAGATCCTGTTCAACGGCGAGCCGGTGGCCTGGCGGGGCACGGGCCACAACCGCCACCCCGCCGACCGCGCGCAGGTCACGCGCATCCGCACCAACCTGTCCATGGTGTTCCAGAGCTTCAACCTCTGGTCCCATATGACGGTGCTGCAGAATGTGATGGAAGCGCCGCTGACGGTGCTGAAACAGGACCGCGCCACCGTGGAGCCGCGTGCCCGCGCGTTGCTGGACAAGGTCGGTATCGGCGATAAGGCCGATGTCTACCCCGCGCAGATGTCAGGCGGGCAGCAGCAGCGGGCCGCGATCGCCCGGGCGCTCTGCATGGAGCCGCGCGCGCTGTTGTTCGATGAACCCACCAGCGCGCTGGACCCGGAACTGGAACAAGAGGTGGTGCGCGTCATCAAGGCCCTGGCCGAGGAAGGCCGCACCATGCTGATCGTCACCCATGACATGCGCCTGGCCGCCGATGTGTCCGACCATGTCGTGTTCCTGCATGAAGGGCGGATCGAGGAAGAAGGCCCGCCCGCATCGCTCTTCGGCGCGCCAAGATCGGCGCGCCTGAAGCAATTCCTCCGCGCCACCGAACCGGCCTGAGGCAATACCCCAAAGTCCAATCAAGGGAGCTGACCATGAAGAAACTGACACTGATCGCCGCCGCCGCCGCGTTTTCGGCCTCGGCCGTGGCCGCGCAGGATGTGGTGCGCATGGGCACCGAAGGCGCCTATCCTCCGTTCAACTTTATCAATGACGACAACGAGCTTGAAGGCTTCGAGATCGACCTCGGCAACGAGATGTGCGAGCGCGCGGGCCTGACCTGCGAATGGGTCATCAATGACTGGGACACCATCATCCCCAATCTGGTGGCGGGCAATTATGACACCATCATCGCGGGCATGAGCATCACCGAAGCCCGGTCCGAGATCATCTCCTTCACCCAGAACTACAAGGAGCCCGACCCCTCGCGCTACGCCGCGCTGATCGGCACCGGCGACGATGTGATCGACAGCGGCGTGATCGCCACCCAGTCCAACACCGTTCAGGCCGGGTTCGTGGCTGAATCCGATGCCGACCTGATCGAATTCCCCACGCCCGATGAAACCATCGCCGCCGTGCGCGCGGGCGAGGCGGATGCCGTGCTGGCCGATGGCGACTTCCTGCGCCCCATCGTCGAGGAATCCTCGGACCTCGAATTCATCGGCGAGCCGATGCATATCGGCGGCGGCGTCGGAATGGGGCTGCGCCAGTCGGATAACGAGCTGCGCGAGACCTTTGACGCGGTGATCACCGAGATGAAGGAAGACGGCTCGCTCAATGAACTGCTGATCCAGTGGTTCGGCGAGGACACGCCCACCTTCTGATCCCGAACCCGGCGGCGGGGGCCGCCCCCCGCCGCCGCCCTTTCGCGGTCGCCCCATGTTCGAATTCTGCGCCGACCCTTCGATCCTGCCGACAGGGCAGTGGTTTGCCTGCTACCTGACCAGCGGGACGCATATGGCGTTCTACCGCTCGTTCCTGGTGGTGATGCTGCTGCTGGCGATCACCGCGCCTGCGGCGCTGGCCATGGGCATACTGGGCGCCTTGGCGCTGCGGTCGGATTTCGCGCCGGTCAACCTGCTGGGGCGCGGCTATGTCAATCTGGTCCGCGGGGTGCCGGACATCGTGTTCTTCCTGTTCGTGCCCATCGCGCTGGGGCAGGGGATCGAATGGGTGCTCCATCAGATCAACTGCCCGGACTGGGACCAGCCGATCCGCCAGGGCAATGATTTCATCGTTTGCCGCGAGGCCAAGATGCCCCCCGTGGGCGCCAGCGCCTGGACGCGCAATGTCTACGGCTTCTCCATGGCAATCATCGCCTTCGCGCTGGTCTTCGGCGCCTTCGTTGCCAACACGCTCTATGGCGCCATGCGCGCCGTCCCGCAGGCCCAGATCGAAACCGCCGAAAGCTACGGCATGACGCGGGCCCAGGCGTTCCGCCGGATCGTGCTGCCACAGATGTGGGTCTTCGCGCTGCCCGGCCTGTCGAATATCTGGCAGATCCTGGTCAAATCCACGCCGCTGCTGTTCCTTCTGGGCATCCAGGACGCGGTGTTCTGGGCGCGCGAACTTGGGGGCGCCAAGACCTCGCTCTATACCTACCCGCACCCGGACTGGCGGGTCTGGTATTTCATGGTCCTGCTGATCTTCTATCTGTTCCTCACCTGGGGGAGCGAGCGCAGCTTCGGCTGGCTCACCCGCCGCCTGTCGCGTGGGCAGGCCACCGCCGAGGGCGAGCGCCTGCGCCGGGGGGCGGCATGACCACCACGCCGCCCCGTCCCCATTTTCTTGCTTCAAATACTCCGGGGGGAGGCGTGCTTGCGCGTCGGGGGGCAGCGCCCCCCTCCGCCGCCGACAACCGCGCACCGGCCCCGCCCGAGGGCACCCCATGAGAACCTGCGCCGAAAGCTTCCAGGGCTATGTCCTGCGCCCGCTGGGGCGGGACTATGGCGAACGGCTGCTGCCGCGGGGCCTGGATATCACCTTCTGCGACCAGCTTTTCCTGATCGGCGGCGGGCTGTTGTGGAACATCTATTTCGCGGGCCTCGCCATCCTCTTCGGCTTCTTTCTGGCCACCGGCGTGGCGCTGATGAAATTCAGCGCCAACCCCTGGCTCTGGCGCCCGGCCTCGGCCTTTGTCTTCTTCTTCCGGGGTTCGCCGCTTTTCATCCAGTTTTTCTTCTTCTACTCGGCCTTCATCCTGCTGCCGCGCACAGGGATCGACATTCCGCTTGGCTTTACCACGCTGACCGTCCAGACCTCGGCGTTGACCACGGCGCAGGTGGGCGGGCTCTTCGTGCTGATCCTCAATACCACCGCCTATTCGGCCGAGCTGTTTTACGGCGCCCTGCGATCCGTGCCCAAGGGCGATCTGGAGGCCGCCGACGCCTATGGCATGGGTGGCCTGACGAAATTCCGCCGCGTGGTCTGGCCGAACATGCTGCGGCTGGCCTGGCCCAGCTACACGAACGAGGCAATATTCCTCACCCACTCCACCACGCTGGTGTTCCTGTCCGCCTTCCCGGCCCGCCAGCAGTCCGGCGAGGCGTTCTACTACGCGCGCTACTTCGTGGATCAGACGTTCAACCCCTTCGTGGCCTATCCGATCGTGGCGGCGTATTTCATCATGCTGACTCTGATCATCATCGGTCTGTTCGGGCTGGTCAACCGGCGCCTGAACCGGCATCTTCCGCAGGAAAAGCGCCAACGCATCCGCTTCCGGCCGCAATATATAAGGTAGACCATGCAGGACTGGCTCGCCGCCCACCCCGAGGTTCGAAACATCCGCATCGCCGCCGCCGACCTGAACGGCCAGGCCCGCGGCAAGCGTATTCCCGTGGCCAATGCCGCCAAGCTGGGCACCGAAGGCGCGCGGTTTCCGTTCTCGGCGCTCAACCTCGATGTCTGGGGCCATGACATCGAGGACAGCCCGCTGCTGTTCGACACCGGCGATGCCGACGGTGTGCTGCGCCCGACAGGGCGCGGTCCGCTGCCGATGCCATGGATCGGCCCCCAGGCCGCGCTGGTGCCGATCTGGATGTTCCATGATGATGGCCGCCCTTTCGCGGGCGATGCACGCCATGCGCTGGACCGGGTGCTGGACCGCTACCGTGCCCGGGGAATCACACCGGTTATGGCGACAGAGCTGGAATTCTACCTGATTGATGACTCGGGCGAAGGCTTTCGCCCGCCGCCCTCGCCGGTTTCGGGGCGGCATTACCAGGGCGCCGACACCCTGGCCCTGCGCGCGCTTGATGCCTTTGACGGGTTTTTCAACGATCTTTATGACGCCTGCGAGGCCATGGGCATCGCCGCCGACACTGCCAGTTCCGAAGCTGGCCCGGGCCAGTTCGAAATCAACCTGCTGCACGGCCCCGACCCGATGAAGATGGCCGATGACACCTGGCTGTTCAAGCTGCTGGTCAAGGGGCTGGCGCGGCGGCACGGGTTCGCGGGCTCCTTCATGGCGAAACCCTATGACGGGCAGCCGGGCAACGGGTTGCATCTGCATTTTTCCCTGCTGGATGCCGAAGGGCGTAACCTGTTCGACGATGGTGGGCCAAAGGGCACCGACATGCTGCGCCATGCGATCGCAGGCTGCATGGCGGCGATGCCCGGCAGCACGCTGATCTTCGCCCCGCATGCCAATTCCTATGCGCGGATGGTGCCGGGTGCCCATGCGCCCACGGGCGTGTGCTGGGCCTATGAAAACCGCACGGCCTCAATCCGGGTGCCTTCGGGCAGTCACAAGGCGCGGCGGATCGAGCATCGGGTCGCGGCGGGGGATATAAATCCATACCTGATGATGGCGGCTGTTCTGGGGTCCGCGCTGAACGGGATCGAGGATGCGGCCGACCCTCCGGCACCCATCACCGGCAATGCCTATGCGCAGGATATGCCGCATTTGCCATCGGACTGGGCTGCGGCGGTTGCGGTCTTCGAAACCTGCCCGCATGTGGCGCGGATATTTGCGCCGGAGTTGATCGACAACATGCTGCGCACCAAACGCCAGGAAATGCGTGAGGCGGCGGCGCTGGACACGAACGCGCTGCGCGATCTGTATCTGGAGACCACCTGACCCGTCTGGGCGCCGCTGGCAGGGAGCGCTCCCGCCCCCTGTCGCAGCGGCGCGTTCCGCGCCACAGCACAGGCGTTGGGCCGGGCAGCGCGGCGGGGCCGCGCTGCTGCAGTGCCTTGCAGACAAGGGGGCGGCTGCTTGCAGGTCACGGAATCCGGGTATTTTGGGCAAGATGAAGCGGCAATCCGGGGCGGGGGGTTGCGCCACTGCGGGGGCCGGGTAGGGTTGCCATCGAAGCAGTTTGGGGGCGTTCATGTCTTTAGCACGGCGCAAGATCATCATTGATACCGATCCCGGGCAGGATGATGCGGTGGCGATCCTGCTTGCCCTGGCCAGCCCCGAGGAGATTGATCTTCTGGGGATTACATGCGTGGCCGGGAATGTGCCGCTGGAACTGACGGAGCGCAATGCGCGCACTGTCTGTGAACTGGCGGGGCGACCCGATGTGAAGGTGTTTGCCGGGTGCGACCGGCCTCTGAACCGCCCCCTGGTCACGGCAGAGCATGTGCATGGCAAGACAGGGCTGGACGGGATCGATCTGCCCGCGCCGCGCATGGCGTTGCAGCCCGGGCACGGGGTGGATTTCATCATCGACACCCTGCGCGCCGAACCTGCGGGGTGTGTGACGTTGGTGCCGATCGGTCCCTTGACCAATATCGCCACCGCCTTCCTCCGCGCGCCGGATATTGTTGAAAAAGTGCAAGCGGTGGTGCTGATGGGCGGCGCCTATTTCGAGGTTGGTAACATTACTCCGGCGGCAGAGTTCAACATCTATGTGGACCCGGAGGCGGCGCAAGTCGTCTTCAACTCCGGGGTGGAACTGGTTGTTATGCCTCTGGATGTGACGCATAAGGCGCTGACCACCCGGCCGCGGGTCGAGGCGTTTCGGAAACTGCCAGGGGCGGTGGGACCTGCGGTCGCCGCCTGGACCGATTTCTTCGAAAGGTTCGATAAGGAGAAATACGGGTCGGAAGGCGCCCCCCTGCACGACCCGTGCACCATCGGCTGGCTGCTGCGGCCCGAGCTGTTCGCAGGCCGCCGGATCAATGTCGAGATCGAAATCGAGGGGCGCTATACCCTTGGCATGACTGTTGCCGACTGGTGGGGCGTGTCCGGGCGTGCGCCCAATGCGCTGTTCATCGGGGATATCGATGCCGAGGGGTTCTTTGCGTTGCTGACCGAGCGATTGGCGCGGCTGTAGCGCGCGGGATCACGGCACGATCCGCCGATACCGCACCCCCGCCAGCGAGGCGCCGGCAATCAGCCCGGACTGGCCAAATACCACGGCGATCACCGGAGCGAATTGCGTCGTGGTCTCGGCCCCCATGCTTCCGCCACGTGTGGGCACCGCGTAGCGCAGATCGGCGCTGGCAGCCCAGCCTTCGGAGCGGCGGAAATCCGACAGGGCCTGTTCGGTCATGAAGAACAGGGCATGGGCGTATTGCTGTGCGCCAGCCTGCAGACCAAGACTGGCGCGGGTGGCGGAATAGTAATCCACAGTTGCATCATTGATGCGCAATGCGCCTTGCCCATAGGCGCCACCGACGAAGAGCCCCGCCTCGGTCACGACGGGAATGAAAAGGATCCCGTGAGATTTGTCGAACAGTTCATTCAGGCTGGGGTAATTGTTCTTCAGGAAGTCGCGGGCGGCGTCTACCCGTGCGTCGAGCCGTTCGGGGCCGTCGCTGCCGATGGGATTGCCGCAGGCGGCCAGAAGAGCAAGGGCGCCCAGCCCCAGGGTGACCCCCCTTCGGTCAAGGTCGGGGCCGGTCCGTGTGATGCCGCTCATGATGTGCCTCGTTCATGGGTTCTGCTTCGGATGACCGTGTTGGGCCGGTCTTTTCAGACGAAACCATACGTCAGACGGGCCTTGCTGTCACGCCCGGGCCGGTCACATGGGCGGTGCGTCGCCCGGCATGCGGTCAGGCGCGCAAAAGCGCGGCCACGCGCGGGGCGAAATAGCTCAGCACCCCGTCGCATCCGGCGCGCTTGAAGCACAGCAGGCTTTCGAGCATGACCTTGTCTCCGTCCAGCCAGCCATTCTGCGCCGCGGCCATCAGCATCGCGTATTCGCCCGAGACCTGGTAGGCAAAGGTCGGCGCGCCGAACCTGTCCTTTACCGCGCGGCAAATATCCAGATAGGGCATGCCGGGCTTGACCATGACCATGTCGGCGCCTTCATCCAGATCGCGGGCAACGCAGGTCAGCGCTTCGGCGGTATTGGCGGGGTTGATCTGATAGGTCTTCTTGTCCCCCACCAGCCGCGTGCCCGCGCCCACAGCATCGCGGAACGGGCCATAGAAGCCGCTGGCGAATTTGGCGGCATAGCTGAGGATTGTCACATCGCGGTGGCCTGCGGCCTCCAAGGCGCTGCGCAGCGCGCCGATGCGCCCATCCATCATGTCCGAGGGGCCAAGGATATCCGCCCCGGCCTCGGCCTGGGCCAGACCCATCTTGACCAGTGCGGCGACGGTCTCGTCATTGACGATCTCGCCCTCCACCACGAACCCGTCATGGCCATTGGCGTTATACGGGTCCAGCGCGATATCGGTCATCACCGCCAGTTCGGGAACTTCGGCCTTGATCGCGCGGATGGCGCGGTTGGTTAGGTTCTCGGGGCTCCAGGCCTCTTCGCAGGCTTCGGTGCGCAGCGCGGCGTCGGTATAGGGAAAGAGGCAGATCGCCGGAATGCCCAGATCGGCCGCCCGGGCCGCAGCGGCGACCACCTTGTCGATGGACAGCCGCGCAACACCGGGCATCGAGGGGATGGGGTCTTCGACACCTGTGCCCTCACGCACAAAGACCGGCCAGATCAGGTCGGTGGTGCCCAGTTGATGCTCCTGAACCATGTCGCGCAGGGCGTTGGTGCGGCGCAGGCGGCGCATACGGGCGGCGGGAAAGGGGGCGGGGCTACGGGTCATGGGCGGGCCTTGGATGACGGTTTCAGCTGACATGCCACGCGGAACGGAGCTTGCCAAGGCCATCCGCAGGCAAGGGAAAGCCCGCGGTGTTTATGGCACAGCAAGACCTTGCCGCATTCCGGTGCAGTTTTTCAACGCAGTATGTATTCTTAAAATCGATACTATGAGTGGTAAAAACGAATTTGCCTATGGTTCGGTTTTGAATATGCTTGGCCACGAAAACGAACGGACACTGTGCAGTCCCTGGGGCGGTCCGAAGCAGCCTCTCCGGATCTTCGAGGCCTGATTGCCGCAGTGCCGTTGGAGTGTCTCAACAGAACCGAGGAAGAGAATGACGCACCCCCCTGTTGACGTTAACGCGCGCCGTTATCCCTGGCCTTTGGGGCCTGCGGTTGTGATCTGCCTTGACGGGTGCGAACCGGCCTATCTGGAGGCGGC
>NZ_JACBXS010000024.1 GCF_013415485.1 Rhabdonatronobacter sediminivivens
TTCTAGGCAGTCAGTATGAATCAGAAATCAGGCCGGATGGGAATCCCAAGGATTCAGGTTGGTCGTGACCCACTCTAAGCCGCTGCTGAAGACCACACACCCGCTCATGACGACCACCTCAGCTGCCTCGGCAAAAACTTGTCCGACAATGACCTCGCCACAGAGCTACGCGAAGACGCCGCCGCCGCCACGGACCCCGCAGCGCCCGAAAGCGAGAAGCAGCCGGCGCTTTACCGGTTGACGACGCGGCTGTCGGTCATGGTCACGCGTGACGGTAAGAGTGTTCTGGGGCCCGGAAGCTCATCGGCGCGGTCCATGCCGGGCTGGCAGCATTGCGCGATCTTTCGCTTGCCATCCTGCGGTTCATCCTCCTGTAGGTCCCGCATCGCGCCGGTCTTCGTAACTTGCCCGCAGCATATGAAACCGCACCCGCCGATGCCGGGAACAGGTTCTTGTCTTCGAGCTCGGGCGCGTTTCACCCATGGGTGCGTTTCGCAGGGCCGGTCCGGGGCGTGCTGGTATCACTCCGCAAGCGCTATGAGGCCCCTGCGGGCGTTTAGCAGGTCTTCGCGGGCCAAGGCGAGCAACCGGTCGATCTGCGCCGCGGTGACCGGAAGCTGGCCGCGCAGGCGCTGTGCCTCATGCCCGGTCTGGCTCAGACCCAGGGTCAGGGCTGCGCCCTTGAGATTGTGAAGGACGCCGTCCTGCACCTTCGGTGTGTCCGGTTCTTGCGCGTCACCTGCCGAGAGCAGGGACTGACGATGTGATGCAAGGTCAGCTTCGAACCGGTCGATCAGCTTCAGGACAACTTCTGTGCCCATCGCCGCCGCCAGGTCATTCAACTGGGCGTCGGGGGCTGTCGCGTGATCCTCGGGACCCGTGGCGGAGGGGGGGGACTGCTCCCGGGGGGAGGGCTCCGGGTGCTGTGGGGCCGTGCGACCCGCATGCAAGCGCCGGATCACCGCGTCCAGGGCGCGTGCGGTGACGGGTTTTGACAGGAAGTCATTCATCCCCGCACGCAGGCAGGCCTGCCTGTCTTCCTCGAACGCATTTGCGGTCACGCCGATGATCCGGATGTCGCGATCGAAGGCGCGGATGCGCCGGGTTGCCTCCAGCCCATCCATTTCTGGCATCTGCATGTCCATCAACACCAGATCCGGCGCCAGGGAGGGCAAGAGATCAACGGCCTTGCGACCGGTCCGGGCAGCATGCACCCGGTGGCCCAGGTGGTGCAGCAATCCGGTGATTACACCCAGATTGACCGGATTGTCCTCGGCCACCAGGATATCCAGCCCGGAAACGGTGGCGGGCGGATCATCCGGTTGCGCCTGTAGGCTGGCGGCGTCCTTCCCGGGCAGGGGGGCGACGGGAAGCTCGAACCAGAACAGGCTGCCGTGCCCCGGGGTGCTTTCCACGCCGATCCTTCCGCCAAGGCCTTCCACAATCCGGCGGCAGATCGCCAGACCCAGCCCGGTTCCCTCGTAATTGCGGGCGTGCCCGTTGTCGATCTGACTGAAGTCCTTGAACAGCTTTGGGACATGCTCCGGCGCGATGCCGATTCCGTCATCCTCGACCTCGACCCGCAGCAGCCCGTCTTCGAGGATCTGACCACGCACCCTTACGCCGCCGGAATGCGTGAATTTCAGTCCGTTTCCGATCAGGTTCACCAGGACCTGGCGCAGGCGGGCATCATGGACCATGACGTGCCGCTTCGGCAGATCAATGCTTAGTTCCAGCCCGGAGCCCTGCGCCTGTTCGGCAAAGGCCGACGCAAGCAGCCGCTCCAGCACTCCAAGATCGGTCTCGCTCCGGGCGGTATCTATGAGGCCCGCCTCCAGCCGTGAGAAATCCAGGATCCCGTCAATGAGGTCGCGCAGCAGGAATGCCTGGGCGCTGATCGTGTCCAGGCGGGCGTTGGCATCCCCGGGCAGGGCTTGCAGCGCCAGCAATTCTGCCGAACCGATGATACCGTTCAACGGGGTGCGGATTTCATGGCTCATTGTGGCCAGGAAGACGGATTTTGCCGTGTTCGCAGCTTTCGCCCGCTGGGCGTGGCGTCGGCTGCGTTCTTCCTGCAACTCCATGCGTCGATAGGCATGTCCAAGTTGGCGGACCTGCAGCGTAAGAAGCAGAAAAATCCCGATACAGGCCCCGACCAGCACCAGGGCAAGCCAGCCCAAGTTGTCCTGCGTCTTGGAACGCAGGGACCTGTCGGACACGCGCATCTGATTGGTTTCGGCGTTGGCCTGCAACAGCAGTTGATTTGCGCGGGCACGCCATTCATCCAGTTCCGAAGCCAGCCTGGCCACCCGGTCAATATAGGCCGCATCATCCGGTTGCAGGGCGTCCATGACCTCGGCCAGGTCAACCACATAGGCGGCGATCTCATGCGCGTGTTGCGACAGGGTCCCGTCGTTGCTGAGATTGAGGCGAAACGTGCCGCGTTCAAGCAGGCGCGCGCGGCTGTAGAGAATATCGAAATCCCGCATCAGGCGCGGATGATACCCGGGATTGCCGGTTTCGGTGATCATCATCGCCTGGGCATGCAACTGCCGAATGTGCCGGTCCGTCTGAAACACGGCCCACATTGCATCTTCGCGCACCACGGCGTCCATTTCCCGGTCCGCATCCAGAAGGTTCATGAACTGAACCCCTGCGGCCAGTATGGCGGCCAGCGCGACCGAGCCAAGAAAAAGCAGGCCGATCCGGCCCAGCAGCGAGCTGCGCGCGGATCGGCGCCCTTTCTTCAAGGCATGACCTCGATCTCGACGACCTGCCAGACCGAGCGCGAGAAAACGAGCTCGTTGTTGAGGTCCGGGTGCTCATCGAACGGGTAGATCACGAACAGCGGCCCCTTGTCACGTACCGACATCAGCGCGCCGCCATGGCGCACGGCCAGGATGACGGGAATTGACTGGGCCTCCTCCAGTGGCATGCTGGCGGCATAGTCATTGACCGCGATGATCCGCAATTCCTGGCCTTTCGCACCCACGCTCGCCATCAGATCCGACAGCAGCGGGCCCGAGAATTCCTGAACCCCGTCATACCAGGGGGTTTCGGTCAAGGTCAGGCGCTGGGGCAGGGCCTCGATCATGTCCAGATCGAACTGTGCCGTACCACCAATGTTGGTATGAGAGATTTCGCCGGAAACGGTCAGTATGACCGGCCCCTCCGGCACCGGCAGGTCCTCGGCCATGGCGGTGCCGGCAAAGGCCATGACCGCAAGCTTGAGAACCAGACCGCGCAGGGTATTCTTCATTTCACGCTCCTCTACTGAAAGCAGGTGGCTCCATGGAACCACCTCGAAAGGAGGCTATCACATCAGGGATTAATCAGAGGTTGCACCGAGCGGCAGGTTCTCCGTGCCCGCGTCCCTGTTCGTCGGTTTCAATGCAAGGATCTTGGTGGCCAGATCCGAGGCGGTGAAAGGCTTGGACAGGCAGTCATCAAAGCCTGCAGCGCGGTATTCGGAAACCTGGTCTGGCCGGGCATTGGCGGTCACCGCCAGCGCCGGCACCCTGAGGGCGCGGTGGATAGCTTCCTGCGCGCGGATCCTGCGAATGACCTCGGTCCCGGCCATCGCAGGCATGTTGATGTCCAGCAGGACCAGGTCGAACGGCGTCTGGTGCCAGGCGCTCAGGGCTTCGGGGCCATCATAAGACAGCGTCACCCTGGCCCCCATCCTGCGCAGCATCACCTGCAGGATCCGCAGGTTGGTCATGTTGTCATCGGCGACCAGCACATGGCTGCCTGAAAGAGGGCTTTTTGCGCGGGTGTCGCGTGCCGTCGCCGCCCGAGTTGGAGCAACGGGCAGCGGCAGCGAGACCCGTATCTGCGTTCCCATCCCGGGGGTCGAGGTTATCTGGAAATCGCCCTGCATCGCCTCTGTCAGCCATTTGACGATGCTCAACCCCAGCCCTGCCCCCTGGTAGCGGCGCGCAATGCCGTCATCGATCTGGACAAAGGGCAGCAGCGCGCGCTCCTGCTCTGCCCTGGTCATGCCGATGCCGGTGTCGCTGACCGTGCAGATCACCCGCGCGGGATCCGACAGATACAGCCCCACGCTGACCTGACCCTGCGCGGTGAACTTGATCGCATTGGACACCAGCGCGCGGATGATCGCAGCGAAGCGTGCGCTGTCACCCCGGCGCAGCCCGTCCCGAGGGCCGGATATCTCCTGCTCGAACCCGAGCTCACGCGTCTGTGCCTCCTGTGCATAGGGCGTGACACTTTGTTCAAGCGCCTTGACGGGGTCAAAGGGGGCCGCGTCCAGCGTGATCTTGCCCTCTTCCATGTCGGCGACATCGATCACATCGGACAACACGCCGGACAGGCGCAGCGCCTGCGTTCGGATTTCCGCCAGATCGGCATGCAGTGCCGCCATGTCCAGGTCACCGTTTGCCACTTCGGACAGGCCGATGATCGCCGTGAGCGGGGTGCGCATTTCGTGGCTGATCGTGGCCAGAAAGATCGATTTTGCCTTGCTGGCCTGCGCGGCCTGATCGCGGGTGGCAGTGATTTCGGTCACATCGCTGGCATGGCCGCGATAGCCGCCAAAGGTGCCTGATCCATCGAAAAACGGGGTCGCGTTGACCTGGAGGATGCGTTGCCCACCATCGGACGTGCGGGTCTTTATCATCACGCCTTGCAGCGCGGGATGCGGCGCCGCGAAGAGCGACTCAACCCCGGTGTCATGCTGCAGGGGGTC
Organism: Rhabdonatronobacter sediminivivens; assembly: GCF_013415485.1. Classification (GTDB taxonomy): domain Bacteria; phylum Pseudomonadota; class Alphaproteobacteria; order Rhodobacterales; family Rhodobacteraceae; genus Rhabdonatronobacter; species Rhabdonatronobacter sediminivivens. The sequence continues at coordinate 4,709 of NZ_JACBXS010000024.1, forward strand.
AGCAAATTGCAACTGCAGGTCACCGATCGGCATACCGATCAGTTGCTGCGGTGTTGCGCCCAGGCCTGCGGCCATGGCATCGGACGCGTATCGGAACCGTAACCTGCTGTCCAGTTCGAAGAACCACGCGCCGCTGACGCGCGCGATATCCGACAGCCTCGACTCCGCGACTGCATGGGCCTGACGGGTTTTGACAAGGTCCGTGACATCCGACACGGTGGCCACGATATGCCGAACAGTGCCATCGGCTTCGGCAACAGGGCGCAGGCTGACTTCTGCCCAGGCCGCGCCATCGCCCAGGGGATCGGCCAGGGTGAAGCTGCCTGCGCTGCAGGTTCCGATGGCCTGTTTCAGCTTGGCCACCGTTTCCGAGGGGGCTCCATCCTGCCACAGATCGGCCAGACGCATGCGTTGCAATGCGTCTGCCGTCATGCCCAGCCGGGCGCGAAAGGGTTCACTTGTGTACAGGATGGGCGCCCCGGGACGGCGGGCATCGCCGATGGCGACATTCGCGCCCGCGGCCGCGATCAGGGTTTCCAGCAGCGTCTGTCCGGCTGCCGCATCCTTTTGCGCCTTGTGCAAGGCCAGCAGATTGCGCACGCGCAAGCGCAGCTCTTCGATCTGCAGGGGCTTTTCCAGAAAGTCATTGGCACCAGCACGGATGGCGGCAAGCCGTGTCTGCCGGTCGCTGTCCCCGGTGATGACAATGGCGGGCAGGTGCCTCGTGGCGGGAAGGGCGCGCAGGCGCGCGATCGCCTCGATACCTGTCAGGTCCGGAAGCTGGTTGTCGAAGATGGCCAGATCCACCGCATCCTGACAGGCGTGGAGCCCGTCTTCGGCCATGGTTAGGGGAATGACCTCGTAGCCGGGCACGGCCTGCAATGCCATTGTAATGACATCCAGAATGACCGTGTTATCCTCAACAATTACAATACGCATGGACCCCCCGGGTATACCGGTCGCTTCAGTCTATTCGGTGCGGATCAATGATCTGTTGTCTGCTCTTTCACAGCAGGTCGGCTTCCTGCCCTGTTCGGTTGCTCCGCGCGTGCCCCCAAAGATCGCACGGTCGTTTCCGCAATCCGGGATGTCCCCGGTCCTGATGCACACCGGCAATGCGAAAGAGCCGTGCCGATGCCGCAGGACCTGCCCTGGCCTGGGGCGCCGGGCAAACTGTCTGGGTTCGGGGGCCTGTTTCCAGGCCCCCGACATCGCGCTCAGAAATCGAGGAACTCTCCGCCAACCGCCTTCTGGCGCTGCTCGGGCTGCTCCGAGCGAAGCTTGACGATCTTTTCCGGTGTCGCGCTGCCAGACTGTCCCCCCCGAAGCGAAGGCAACTGGGACTTCGCGCCGCGCTGGATCTTGAACCCTTCGAATTCGCGCTGAAGGTTGTCCGCCTGCCGCTGAAGCGAGTTGGCTGCGGCATTGGTTTCCTCGGCCACGGCGGCATTTTGCTGCGTGACCTGGTCAAGCTGGCTGACCCCGGAGTTGACCTCGCCCAGGCCGGTCGATTGTTCGGCAGCACTCACCGCGATGGCTGACACCTCCTCCGATACATCGATGGCCTTGCTCAGGATCTCTTCCAGGCTCTGCCCTGTCTTGCCCACCAGGGTCGACCCGGTTTCAACCTGCGTGGCACTTTCCGAAATCAGCGCCTTGATCTCGCGCGCCGAATCCGATGCCCGCTGCGCAAGCCCCCGCACCTCAGAGGCGACGACGGCAAAGCCACGGCCCGCTTCGCCCGCGCGGGCCGCCTCGACCCCTGCGTTCAGGGCAAGCAGGTTGGTCTGGAAGGCAATGTCATCGATCACACCGATGATGCGATTGATCTGTTCCGAAGACTTTTCGATGTTCTTCATGGCGGCAACAGCATCGCGCACCACGGCGGCGCCGGATTCCGCGATGGAGCGGTTATCTTCGGAAACCTTCTGGGCGTTCTTTGCCCGGGTTGCAGTCGAGCGGACGCTTTCCGTCAGCTGGTTGAGCGCCGCCGCGGATTGTTCCAGCGTTGCCGCCTGGGTCTCCGCACGGCTGGACAGATCCTGTGCGGCGGCCGTGATCTCTTCAGAGCCAGAGCGCACATTATCCGCAACTTCCGATGCCCGAGACAGGGTCGCCGACAGGGTTGTCGTCACGCTGTTGAACGCCTCGCGCAGCGATTCGTACTCACTGGGGAACGGATCATGCGCGGGGCTGTCGATCGTATGCGTGACGTCACCCTGGGCCAACCGGTTCAGCCCGTCACCAATATCGCGGACCACCCGGGCCTGCGTTCTGACCTGCGCTTCGCGCACGACCTCGGCTTCCTCCTGCTTGATGCGGGCGCTTTCCTCGGCCGAAAGGCGCTGAACGGCATTCTCCTTGAACACGCTGAGCGCCTGCGAAAGCTGCGCCAGATCCCCGGTTCCCTGGTCACCTGTGATGACGACATCCAGATCGCCAGAGGCCAGGCGACGGGTCTGGTCCACGGTGGCCGACAGCCGCCGCGAGAGCGCGATGGACAGGAAGGCCCCCAGCCCCGCAGCAATGACCGAGGCAAAGAAAACCCCGGCGAGGATGGAGGAGACAATATCCGAAATCATCCCCCGCGCCCTGCTCGACAGGGTGTCGCGGATGGTGTCCGCCTGATTGCGGACCAGTTCCATGACCTGATGCACCTGCTCCGAGGTGGCGGTCACCACGGACAGGGCTTCACGGCTGTCGATCTCGATGCTCTGCAGGTTATTGGCGATGGCCCAGAAGGCGGGCACACCGCGCTGCGCATCGGCCAGAATGCCGCGTTCCTCCAGGGTCAGGGCCGTCGTGGGGATGCGCCCCAGCGACGCCAGCGTCCGCTCATAGGGATCAAGCGCACTTTCGAATTCGGCAACATCGCCCGAGGCGATGAAACGGTCGATCCGAACCCGGGCAAGCAGAAAGTTCTCCGAGGCCCGCAATGCGTGATAGGCCAAGTCGATCTCGGACCGGTTTTCCAGCGAGGTCAGCAGGCTGCCGATGGTGCGGCGATACTTGATCCCTTCATCCGCAATCTGTTGCACAAGATCGTTGCGTTCAACATAGACTGGAACGAAGGCTTCAACCTCGGCAATGTGACGTGTCTTGAGCGAAACCATGCGATCGGCGGAGGTGATGTCGCGTTCCGCCAGGGCCTGGGCCTGATCGCGCACGCTCTCCATCACGGTGACGATTGTCGCACCCGTGACGCCCTCGTGCCCGTCGACAAAATGCTCCACCGTCAGGCCGGCGTTGCTCACCGAGGCTTCAAGATCGGCGGCATCGACGGAAATCTGAGCCGCGCCTTCGAAATCGGCAAACAGGTCATACAGATGGTTCAATCTGTCCCAACTGAATACAGCCAGTGCGATGAACAGGAGGAGGACTATGGAAAACCCAGTGGCGATCTGGGTTCCGAACTTGATATTGTTGAGCATGGCAAACCTCAAGAGTTGAGCTGGGACGGGCAGCGCTTGGCGCTGAAATGTCAGGCCCGTGCCCCTGCGGCACGATAGGACGGAAGTGTTGAAGAATTCGTTGCTGCCCCCGGGTCCGAGAAATCCAGATCCACGGGTTGGGCCGGGGTCTTGTAGGCGGCAAGGGTGGTGACCAGGTCATCGGATTTGTCCGTGACCCCAGACACCAGCGTTCGGGTATGCCCGACCGCCGACAAGGTCTGTCTGGTCAGCTTGTCTGATTGGTCGATGCTGGCCTTGGCAGACCGAAGATCGGCATTCTGTTCGCTGGACGATGCCACCATCAGGTCGATCATCTCGCGCACGCGCACCGCACGGGTCACAATCTGCGAGAGCGCCTCTCCGGTCTTGCTCACCAGTTCCGAACCGGTCTTCACATGGGTCTCGCTTTGGGAAATCAGCGAGCGGATCTCACGCGCCGAGCCTGTCGCGCGCTCGGCCAGGCCACGCACCTCGGTCGCCACCACGGCAAAGCCCTTGCCCGCTTCCCCGGCGCGCGCTGCTTCAACACCGGCGTTGAGGGCCAGAAGATTGGTCTGGAAGGCGATATCCTCGATCACGCCGATGATTCGGGTGATCTGGTTCGAGCTTTGCTCGATCGCATGCATGGCCGATATCGCCTGTTTGACGACCTCACCCCCGGCTTCGGCCAGGGTCTGGTTTTCCTGGCTTTCCACTTCGGCCTTGCGCGCGGTGTCCAGGCTGGCGGTCAGGTTGTCCAGGGCAACCTGAAGCGCCTGCGTGCTTGCGGCCATGTTCGCGGCCTGCTCATTGGCGGAATTGTCGACATCCTGCGCCGCCTGGCCGATTTCGGTCGCATCAACCCTGAGCGCGCCCGACACCGTATCGACATGTTCGATCAGGTCATCCAGTTGCTGCAGGGTGTTGTTGAAGGCAGAACGAAGGGCTTCATATTCTGCGGGGAATGGATCATGTGCGGGGCTGTCGATGGGCCTGGACAGGTCGCCCCGGGCAAGCCGGGTCAGCCCGGCTTCGATGTCCGTGACAACGCGGTGCTGAACCGCCATGCGGGCCGCGCGCTCCTGGGATTCAGCCTCGAACTGGAGGTCGCGCTCCCGGCGCAGGTCATCGGCCTCCTGCAGGGCTTGCCGGGATCTGGCTTCCTCCCGCGCGGCCCTGTCAAAGGCCTGGACCACCAGGACACTGATCAGGATCAGCGCCGCCGCTTCGGCGACCAGGATCACCGCATGCACCATCACCCGGCCCAGATCGGCCGCACCGTAGAATACCGCGCCGGGCATCACGAATGTCAGCGCCAGGTGATGCACGGCGACAAGGCCCGTGAAGGTCACGATCGCGCGCCAGTTGCAATAGATGCCCAGAATTGCGAGCGCGGCAAAGAACTGCATGTGCATGTCGCCCTGCCATACATGCCCTTCGAAGGTATAGACGATCAACGCCACGGCCAGCGCCAGCGCCGTTGCGCTGACCAGCTGGTTGCGCTGTGATCCGCGCGCGCTGAAGAAATCCAGCGTGTTGATCGCGGCCAGGGCGGCAACGGCCAGCATGGCGGCCGGGTTCACATTGCCGATCAGAAATCCCGCGATCACAGCCTGGGCCACGATCCCCCAAAGCAGGAGCATGATCCAGAAGCCTCCGGTTTCGCGCAGTTTCTGAAGTGTATCCGTCGTACTCGTCGTCATGTCATGGAGTCCTCATTGCACCACATGGGGGTTCAAAACTGCCTGACACCCGCAGTGCGCGCCCAACGCGCCAGCTGTTGAGCTGCGCACGGGTCGCAATCGGGGCCTGGCTCAGGTCAAGGGCGATCAATCTGCCGTTCCAGCGGAAATCCCGCATGGGCAGGTCAAGCGCCGCAAGGTCTGCCGACAGCTCCTGTGCGGGCACCCATGGCGGGTAGATCAGGGCCGCGACCGCATCGTCCTTCGAGGGGGCAAGCCGCAGGGCCATCAGGAAAAGCAACCCCATGACCCCCAGCGCAAGCGCCGGGCCAAAGCCTGCGCCCGCGCCGCGGGGCGGGACGCATGGACCTGTCAGGTCTTGCGCCCGGGCGTGCCCGGTCATCCGTCGGCCCCATCGAAAAGTTCGAAATTGCTGGTCTGCCGGGGCCGGGGGGCTTCAGCAGGCAGGGCATTCTGCGGCGCCAGACGCTGGATCTGCACCCGGCCGGTGGTTGGCCAGAAGCGCATGCGCCGGGCCTGTTCCCCGCCGAGGTCACTGCTGATGACCGGGATCCCTTCGTCGCGCAGGAATTTTTCGGCTGCTTTGGCATTGGCGCCCCCGATGTCGGGCAGGTTGCGCATGATCCGCGCGCCACCGAACAATTTTGCTTCCAGCCGCCGCTTCTGCGCCCCGCGACGCAGCAGGGAGTTGACCAGCACTTCCATCGCGGCGGCTGCGTAGCGGATATCGACCGGTCCGTTGCCGGGGTCTGACAGAAGGAAGTGATTCGCCCCGCCGATCCGTGCCAGCGGATCATAGATGCAGGCCGCAACGCAGGACCCCAGTATGGTCGAAATCACCTCATCCGGGGCATCCGACACACAGTGCTCCCCCTGGATGATATGGCGAACCTTTTCAGTGCGCCCCGCCATCACTGGCCACTCTCGGTGCGTGCTGCAGGGGCCTTGCAGCGCAACAGGGCTGCGGCAATCCTGTCCAGCGGCAATACCGCCGCCGCGCCACCGGCCTGGATCGCTGCCTGCGGCATGCCCCAGATGATCGATGTCGCCTTGTCCTGTGCGATGGTGAAAGCATCGCCTTGACGCAACAGGGCCATGCCATCGGCCCCGTCCGTTCCCATGCCGGTCAGCAGCGCCGCGGCGATGCGAAACCGGCCGGTGACCTTTGCCAGGCTGGTGAACAGCACATCGACCGCCGGACGGTGTCCGCAGACTTCGGGCTCATCGCTCAATCGCGCGCGCAGTCCGGCGCGCTGGATAACGCTCAGGTGCCGCCCCGGCTCGGTTGCGAAATAGACATACCCGCGGCGCAGATCAGCGCCATCCGTCGCGGCAACGACACGTGGCGCCACCATGCGATCCAGGCGCCGGACGACGCCTTCGGCAAAGCCGGGGCGGATATGCTGGACAATCAGCGTGGGCGGGCAATCGGCGGGAAAGCCGGCCAGGACATGTTCGATCGCCACGATCCCTCCGGTGGATGCGCCGATGCCGATGATATCCGGGCCATGTCCGGGATCACCTTGCAGACCGATGGCGGGCCCGGCGGGGGCAGGGCCTGGGGCATGCTCGGGGTTTGCAGCGCCTGCATGATGCAGCGCGGTCCGCCGGGCATTCGCCCGGGCGCGGGCAGGCGGCACGGCCATCGGCATGACGCCGGAAAGCGCATTGCCGTGGATCACCACTTCGGCACCGATCATCTTGAACAGGCTGTCCAGCCCGGGAAATTCCCGCATCTGGGCAAACTCGGAGGCCAGGGAAACGCGCTTTGGCAGCAAGGCTTCGGTCTGGCGATACGCCTCGCCGATGCTTGCGGCGCCGACCGCGCGAATGTCAGGGCGATCGGCATAGGCCTGAAGGATCTTTTCTCGGCGCAGGCTGTTGGGATCTGCAACCAGCAGTGTCCAGGGACCTGAATTACGCATTGTCTGACTCGCTTTAAGTCCGCTGTGGGAATGCGCAGAGTGTCCGTCCGAAGTGTTAAGAAAGCCCTTGCAGCGCCGCAGCTTTGCACGGGGTGCGGAAACCCGTGCGCCGAAAGGGATTGTTAATCCGCGGCTGGTAGCGATTCCGAAGCGAAACAGCGAACCGAGTCTTCCGTTCCGGCTGTTTCGGATGTCCGTCAGGCCAAGAGGGAGTTCGCGAGTGGTCAGCGTTCCATTGCCAGAAATCCTTGACCTCGGGGGGGCCACCAGGGTCGCCGCTCAATTGCGCGAATTGCGTGGTCAGGATGTCCAGATCGAAGCCGGAGACCTGCAGAGGTTGAGCGGCATAGGGCTTGAGATGCTCGTTGCCGCGCAGATGCAGTGGCGCGCCGATGGCAAGGCGTTCAGCATCGCCAACTGGTCCGAAGACACCATCCGGACGCTGACGCTGCTTGGCGCAGACCCGTCCGATCTGTGCGGAGTGTCCTGAAATGCCGACCCGAATACTTGCAATCGATGATTCGCCTACCATCCGCGGTCTGGTCAGCCGCGCCCTGAAGGCCGCCGGGTTCGAGGTCTACACTGCCTCGGATGGGGTTGAGGGGCTTGGCGTTCTGGCGGATGCCGACCCTGATCTGATCATTACCGATGTGAACATGCCGCGCATGGATGGGTTCGGTCTGATCGAGGGCGTTCGTGGCAGCCTGGAATATGCGACGGTTCCCATCCTGGTCCTGACCACCGAAAGCGGCAGCGACCTGAAGGCGCGCGCGCGCAGGGCCGGTGCCACCGGCTGGATCGTCAAACCCTTCGAGGATGCGCAGCTTGTGGCCATCATCGACAAGGTCCTGGGGAGGTAAGCCCGATGTCGGACATGGACGAATATCTGGAAATGTTTTTCGTCGAATGCGACGAACTTCTTGAGGCCGTTGCCACCGGTCTGCGGCAGATGGATGAAGGCACCTATGAGATGGAAACGGTTCATGCCGTGTTCCGTGCCGTTCATTCGATCAAAGGCGGGGCGGCGGCCTTCGGCCTGACGGATCTTGTTTCCTTTGCGCATAAATTCGAAACGGCATTGGATCTGCTGCGGTCCTCGGCCCTTGACCTCTCGCCGCAGGCGATGGCCGTTTTCCACCGGTCATCGGATTGCCTGGCCGATCTGGTGGCGGCGGCGCGGATTTCGGATACACGCGAAAACGCCCTGCGCGAAGAGCTGCTGATCGAACTGGAGGCCCTGATCGGCGAGGAGGACGAAACCGAGGCAGATGTCGACTTCGTTCCGCTCTCGCTTGACCTTGGTGACTTCGGCGGCTCCCCGGTGGGGGACCGTTATGTCATCTCGCTGATGGCCGAAGCGGACCTGTATCGCAGCGGGAACGATCCGGCCGCGTTGATTCGCGCGCTGGAAAAGCTTGGCGAGGTCCGGGTCACGCTGGACGCGGGCAATGTTCCTGTCCTGTCCGAATGGTCCGCTGACACTCCGACCCTGCGGTGGCAGATCGAACTGGAAACAGAAGCCCTGCTGAGCGAGGTCGAGGCTGTCTTCGAATTCGTGGAGGATCGCTGTCGGCTGTCCATAGCCACGATCGACCAAACGACCGAGGATCCTGACCCTGACCTCCGGGACTCGCAGGATCCGGAACCGCAGGACAGCGACATGGCCGAACCGGCCATCACCGAAGGCACCCCGCCCGCGCAGACCTCGCCCGCACCTTCAGCCGCGGCCCCGCGCCCGGAAGGCCGGGCCGAGGCCCCCGGCGCGAAAGCCGCCGAGGCCACCACAACCGCAACCATTCGCGTGAACCTCGACCGGGTCGACAAGCTGATGAACATGATCGGAGAGCTTGTGATCAAGGAGGCCATGCTGACGCAGGTGATCCAGACTGCCGGCCTGTCCGAGGAGCCCGAGGTTGTCGGTGCCCTTGAAGGGCTTCGACAGCTTGCGGGGGACATTCAGGAAAGCGTGATGGCAATTCGCGCCCAGCCGTTGAAACAGGTTTTCCAGCGGATGCACCGTATCGTGCGCGAAGCGGCCGATGCCACTGGCAAGCAGGTGCGCCTGGTCACGGTGGGTGAACAGACCGAAGTCGACAAGACGATGATCGAGCGCCTGATCGATCCGCTGACGCATATGATCCGCAACTCGGTCGATCACGGGCTGGAGGATTCGGTCCGCCGACATCGCAGCGGCAAGCCGCAGGAGGGCGCGATTACCCTGTCAGCGGCCCATAAATCGGGCCGTGTCCAGATCGAGGTCAGTGATGACGGCGGCGGGATCGACCGCGCCCGCGTCCGCAGCATCGCCGAAGACAAGGGCCTTGTCGTGCCCGGTGCATCGCTGACACCGGGTGAGATCGACTCGCTTCTGTTTCTCCCGGGCTTCTCGTCCAAGGATGAGGTGTCGGCGCTGTCTGGCCGGGGTGTCGGGCTGGATGTGGTGCGACGAGAGATCACGGCGCTGGGCGGCCGCGTTACCATCGCCTCGACCGAGGGCAAGGGCACCACCTTCACCATTTCGCTGCCCCTGACCTTGGCCGTACTGGAAGGCATGTTGATCCAGCTTGATGATCAGACCTTGGTCCTGCCGATCACGGCGGTTCAGGAAACCCTGCGCCCGGACCATGCGACGCTGCATCATATCGGAGCAACCGGCCGCGCACTGCTGAACCGGGGTGAGCTGATCCCGATCATCGACCTTGGCTGCACCTTCGGCCTGCGGCCCGCGCCCGGGGATGCGCATAACGGTGTGCTTATCGTTGTGGAAACCGACAACCACAAGCGGGCCGCTTTCCAGGTGGATGCCATTCATGATCAGCGACAGGTCGTGATCAAGAGCCTGGAGGAGAATTATGGCCGTGTCTCGGGTGTCTCGGCCGCCACGATCCTGGGGGATGGCAAGATCGCCCTGATCATCGACCCCGAGGAAATCATCACCTCTTCAACTTCGGACCACGGCCGCGATCGTATGGCCATAGCAGCGAACGGTTAAACCATGCTCCAGACAATCTCGCATAACGCTCAGGGCAAGCATGATGTCATTGCCTTCAAACTCACCGATCAGGACTTCTGCATCGATATCGGCCTGGTGCGCGAAATTCGCGGCTGGTCACCTACAACCGTCCTGCCACATGCGCCGCATTACGTGCGCGGCGTGATCAACCTGCGCGGGTCCGTGGTCACGGTTGTCGATCTTTCGGCGCGGCTGGGCTTTGGCGCTTCAGAGCCCACGCACCGCCATGTGGTGATCATCGCCATGCATGAAGGGCGGATTGTCGGGCTGCTGGCGGATCTGGTTTCGGATATTGTCACCATCAGTGATGATTCGATCCAGGCTGTTCCGGATATTGCCTCGGATCCCGCGCATGAGTTCATCACGGGGATGATCACCTTTGACGACGGTCGCATCCTGCGCAAGATTGACCTCATGCAGTTGCTGCCTGATGCACCGCAGTACGGGGGGTAGGCGGGGCCATGCTGGAAACCGCCCAACCCATGACCGCCGAACAGTTCGCCCGGCTGGCGCAGATCGTGCACCAGGAGTCGGGGATCGCGCTGGCCGACACCAAGAAGGGCCTGCTGATGGCGCGCACCAACCGGCGTTTGCGATCACTGAAGATGTCGGATTATTCGGCGTATTGCGATTATCTGGAACACCCCGACGGGGTGGGCGAGCGGCGCAATCTTCTGGTGGCCGTCACGACGAATGTGACCGCTTTCTTTCGCGAGGCGCATCACTTCGAGCTTCTGGCCAAGCGCATTCTGCCTGATCTGGTTGCGAAGGCCAGATCAGGCGCGCGGGTCCGTCTCTGGTCGGCGGCCTGCTCCTCGGGTGAGGAAGCCTATTCGATGGCCATGACGGTGCTCGAGGCCTTCCCCGAGGCTGCCCGGCATGACCTGCTGATCCTGGCCACCGATATCGACCCCGAGATCATCGCCCGCGCCAGGGCCGGCAAGTATGATGAGCGGACCCTCAAGGGGGTCGAGCCTGCGCGGCGGGACCGTCACTTCACCCGGTCCGATGGCGGATATGCGGTCCGCCCCGAGGTTCAGAAACTGGTGCGCTTTGCGGAGCTGAACCTGCACAAGGACTGGCCCTTTTCGGGGCGGTTTGACGTCATCCTGTGCCGCAATGTCGTGATCTACTTTGACATACCGATGCGGCAGCAGCTGTGGCGGAAATTTGTCAATATCCTGAATCCGAACGGATATCTCATGGTCGGACATTCCGAACGCATCGATGGGCCGGCGACAGACAGGTTTCGCTCCATCGGCACCACGGCCTACCAACTGGTGCAATAGCGCACCTTCAAGAACCAGGAAAAGAAGACAGCCATGCCACTCAAATCCCAGCTTTCCGTGATGGTGGTCGACGACATGAGCGTCAGCCGCGGTCTGATCGAACAGGCGCTTGACTGGGCCGAAATCAAGAAGGTTCAGTATGAAGCCGATGGCGAGACTGCGCTGCGCAAGCTGGTTGCCGCGCCCGTGCATCTGGTGATTTCCGATTTCAACATGCCGGGCATGGATGGGCTTACCTTGCTGGAAAACCTGCGTGCGAACAAAACCACGCAGCGCATCGGGTTCATCCTGGTCACCGGGACGGCCAACCGTGAGATGATCCAGCGCGGCAAGGCCGCGGGCATGAACAACTTCATCGCCAAGCCATTCACCAAGGAGGCCCTGCTGCGCTGTATCGAACTGGTGACGGGCAAGCTGCAATGAACGGGAGCGTTTCGTCCACTGCGGCCCGCACGGCGCCAGACAACACACTCCAGGTTGTGCTCGACCGGCTGGCTGGAGAACTTGGCCAACTTGCATGGGAGATCGATCGGATCGATTCCGAAATCGGCCAGGCGGTGTCCGCGGCGCAGGCCCCCGATACAAGCGCCCTGCAGCATGTTGACCTGCTTCGGCAGGAGGTCGAGGGGTTGCAGCAATTCGTTCTTGCCCTGAGTGGCAACATGACCTGTGGGTGTGTCTGCGATGCAGCGGGTGCGGTGGGTGCGCTGAAACTGCGCGACCAGGCACTGCGCCTTCAGGGTTTGCCGCCCGAGACGCCATCGAATGTTCTCTGGTAGGTCCGTCCGGGTGCACGGGACGCGCGCTCGGTTGGTCGAGGTGTAGCAGCAGGGCGGACGGATGTGAGCGGGCGAAGGGGCGCCAAACGGCGATGCGCAGGCGGATGTCGGAAGGCTGCGCCCCTTGCTGCCGACGCGCTTCGGGATCACACGCTGGCCGGCAAGGCCTTTCACGGGTTGGGCAGATCAACCGCCCGTTGGCGCGACCGGTCGCTTCAGGAGGTGATCCGGTCCGCGGGGCACGGGGCACGGGGTCAAGCGGTCGGGGCCAGTCTGCGCGATCACCCTGCGGAATGGTCGTCGCCTTCATGCGCTGCGTTGGGTTCGGCGCCGCGCCGCCGACCCAGATAGCTGGCTAGTGCGTCGGGCGGGTTGTCCAGCAGCGCGGCGAGCGGAGCAGGGCGCGCGGCCTCTCCCTCGGTCACCACGATGGCCTGGGATGCGATGGCGCGTGCATCCTCGGGGTCATGGGTGACCATCAGCAGCATGGCGCCGGTTTCGTTCAGGATTTCGCGGACCAGGGCCAGCATCTCGGTTTTCAGCGCAGGTCCCAGCGCGGCAAAGGGTTCATCCAGCAGCAGCAGGGGGCGGCGGCGCAGCAAGGCCCGGGCCAGCGCCACACGGCTTTGCTGGCCACCCGAAAGCTGCGCGGGACGGCGCCCCCCCAGCAACTCAAGGCCCACACGCTCCAGCGCTGCATCCACCTTTTCCTGTTCCGTCCCGGTCAGCCGTAGCGAAGGCCTTAACCCCAGGGCCACATTCTGCGCCGCGCTCAGATGCGGGAACAGGTTGTTGTCCTGGAACAGGATCGACAGCGGCCGCGCACCCGGGGCAAGCGTGCTCAGATCCTCTCCGTCCAGCGTCACGCGGCCGGTACTCAATGGCACGAACCCGGCAATGGCGCCCAGCAGGGTGGATTTCCCCGCCCCCGATGGGCCCAGCACCGCTACCCGCGCGCCGCTTTCCAGCGTCAGGTCGGCCTCCAGCCGAAAATCCCCCTGCACGATGGTCACGCCATCAAGTTGCAGCATGCGCCCGCCCCCCGCGGTCAAAGGCCCAGAATATCAGCAGGCTCAGCCCCAGCAACAGCACCGCCGCCCCGGCGGCGTCATCGCTGCGATAGGCGCCCATCAGCCGGTAAAGCTGCAGGGGCAGGGTGGCGCCTTCGCGCTCGGCAAAGAGCACGATCACACCCAGATCGCCCATGGACAGCGCCCCGGCCAGCCCCGCGGCAAAGCCCAGCGGGCGGCGCAGGCGCGGCAGGATCACCAGCCGCAGCCGTGTCCAGCCCGTCAGGCCCAGGTGATCGGCCAACCGGCCCTGGCTGGCCTCGGCCTGGCGCAGCGCGGGCAGGATGGCGCGCAGGGCAAAGGGCAGCGCCATTGCCGCATTGACCAGCGCCGTGACCGGCAATGCCAGACGTGCCGGGTCCACCAGAGGAAAGGTCAGGATGAACAACCCCGTGCCGATCACCAGCGGCGAGGCTGCCAGCGACACCATGCCTACCACCTCAAGCCCGCGCGATACCACCCCGCCCGCCCGCTCAATCGCCAGCCCCAGCGCCAGTGCAAAGCCGATGCACAGCAGCACCGAGGCCAGCGCCACCGCCACCGACCGCCCCGCCGCCATCCAGACCGGCGCCGGCAACCCCGCCACCAGCGGTAGCCCGCGCAGCACAATCATCCCCAGGGGCAGCAGCAGGAACGCCGCTGCCAGGCCGATCATCACCCCGTCCCACAGCGCCAGCCCCGGCGCCCGGCCCATGTCATGGCGGATGACGGGCCGGTCCAGCCCGGCTCCAAACCCTGGTGGCAGCGCAACCCCCAGCGCCAGCGCCGCCGCCAGCGCGCACAGGCCAAATTGCACCAGCGCCAGAAGCGCCGCCTTCGACAGGTCGAAATCGAAGCGGAACGCCTGGTAGATTGCCAGTTCCACCGTGGTCGCCCGCGGCCCGCCACCCAGGGTCAGCGCCACTGCAAAAGAGGTCAGGCACAGCAGAAAGATTACCAGCAGCGCGCCGGGCATCATCTCGCGCAACATGGGCGCTTCCAGGTGGCGGAACACATCGCGCCGGGAAAACCCCAGTGCTGCAGCCAGGCGGAAGTGTTCCGACGGGATGGCCAGCCAGCCCTGGAGCAACAGCCGCGTGGCCAGCGGCAGGTTGAAGAACACATGCGCCAGCACCACGCCGACAAAGCCATAGATCTGCAACGGCGGCAGGCCGAACCATCCCAGGATCGCGCTGATCACCCCGTTGCGGCCAAACACCGCCAGCAAGCCCATCACCGCCACCAGGGTTGGCAGGATGAAGGGCGCCCCCAGCAACGTGATCAACAGCCCCCGCCCTGGAAAGCACCGCCGCGCCAGCGCCCGCGCCACCGGCACCGCCAGCGCCACTGACAGCACGGCTGAAACCATCGCCTGGGTCAGCGTGAACCGTACCGCCGCCCAATCCGCCGGTCCCAAACCGCCCCAGCCCTCGGCTCGCCAGGCAACAGCCCCCAATGAACCAAAGGACAGTATCAGCAGGATCAAGGCCACTGCCGAACCGCCGGCCAGCGGCCAGATGCGCCCGGTCACAGGCGCGCCTCGTCACATCCGGAACCCCGAACCGGACCAGAGGCCCCGGCGCGGCCCCGCCGCGCCGCCCGGCCCAACGGGAGGGGGCGGATTTTCAATCCGTCCCCGACGGGCGGGAGCCCCCCCTGCCCACCGGCCATCGCACAGGCCATCAGCGCGACAGCGCCGCCAGCCATTCTGCAAGCGCCGCGTCGCGCTGCGCTGCCGCCTCATCCGCCGAAAACAGCAGCGCGCGTTCGGGGACCATCAGCGTGTCAAACCCGTCGGGCAGGCCGTCCTCGGGCAGCACCGCCGGATACATCCAGTTGGTCGTGGGGATAATCTCCTGAAACGCATCCGACAGCATGAACTCCAGGAACTCTCGCGCCAGATCCTGCTGGTCCGAGCTTTCCAGAATGCCGGCCACCTCGACCTGCATGTAATGGCCTTCGCTGAACTCGGCCGCTGCCTTGCTGGCATCACCCTCGGCGATCAGGTGATAGGCCGGTGAGGTGGTATAGCTCAGCACCATGTCGACCTCGCCGCTGGTGAACAGCCCGTAGCTTTCCGACCATCCGCGCGTGACCGTCAGCACCCGTGGCGCCAGCCCCTCCCAGATCGCGGGGGCGTCATCGCCATGGGCGGCCTTGATCCACATCAGCAGCCCCAACCCGGGGGTGGAGGATCTTGGATCCTGAATCGCAATGCTCAGATCGGAGTCGATCAGTTCCGCAAAGCTGCCTGGCGGCTCGGGCAGGCGTTCGCGGTCATGGACAAAGGCGAAGTAGCCCCAGTCGAAGGGCAGGAACAGATCATCCTCCCAGGCGACGGGCAGGTCAAACTCCGCCGCGATCCCGTGCGGTGCGAAAAGACCGCTTTCGGCGGCCCGCGCGGTCAGGTTGGTGTCCAGCCCCAGCACCACATCGGCAGGGCTGCGCGCGCCTTCCAGTTGCAGCCGGGCCAGCAGGGCAGCGCCATCGCCGGTGCCGACCATCTCCAGCCGGCAGTCGCAGATGGCCTCGAACGCCTCGCGCACGGCAGGGCCAGGGCCCCAGTCGGACACGAAGCTGTCATAGGTATAGACAGTCAGGGTGGGCGTGTCCGCTGTGGCCATGGCCGGGGCGAGCAGGGCCGCGGAAATCAGGACGGGATAGCGCATCGGGCAACCTCTCTCATGGTCGGTCGGACGGGACCGGACGGGATCGGTTGACGTCACCCTTCCCTCCGCCGGTCCGAACCGGTTCAGGTTCAACGGGTTCGCGCGCAGCCGCGCATCTCAGCCCATTGCCGGGCACCCCGAGGTAACCCCTGACCTATGCTGCGGCGGGCTGTGGCGCAAGGGGGCGTTGCCGAAACCGGGGGAATTGATCGTGGCTTCCGAATGCCGCATAAGCTGAACAGATGTTCAATTCCACGCCCGCAGGGGCAATGAGGGGGATACCGAATGGAACTGTCAAAAGGGGCGGTGATCGTGACCGGGGGGGCTTCGGGGCTGGGGGCGGCCACGGCGCGGGCGTTGGTGGCAGCGGGTGCGCAGGTCACGCTGTTTGACCTGGATGCCACTGCCGGACAGGCCATGGCGCGGGAACTGGGCGCCCATTTCGCCGAAGTGGATGTGACGCGCGAGAACTCGGTCGCCGCCGGCATGGCCGAGGCCGTGGCCCGCATGGGCCGGATCAACGGGCTGGTCAATTGCGCCGGGATCGCCACGGCGGCCCGGGTGCTGGGCCGCAACGGGCCGCATGACCTGGCCCTGTTCCAGCGCACCATCGACATCAATCTGGTGGGCAGCTTCAACTGCATGCGTCTGGCTTCGGCGGAAATGGCCCGCAATGACCCGGATGCCGATGGCGAACGCGGGGCGGTGGTCAACACGGCCTCGATCGCGGCGTTTGACGGGCAGAAGGGGCAGGTGGCCTATGCCGCGTCCAAGGCCGGGATCGCGGGGATGAGCCTTCCGGCCGCGCGTGACATGGCCACCCTGGGTATCCGCGTCAATGCCATTGCGCCGGGCACCTTTCTGACGCCGATGCTGGAAGGTCTGGGCCCCGAGGTGGTGGAGGGACTGGCCGCCGATGTGATCTTCCCGCGCCGTCTGGGCCGCCCGGAGGAATTCGCGCGGCTGGCCCTGTTCATGCTGGATTGCGCCTATCTCAACGGCGAGGTCGTGCGGTTGGACGGCGCCCTGCGGATGCGCTGAGGCCTAGCCCTCCGCTGCCTCCAGCGCGGCGATGATCGCGCCGAAATCCGCCGCTTTCAATGAGGCACCGCCCACAAGCGCGCCGTCCACATTGGCAATGGCAAAGATCTCGGCCGCGTTGGAGGGCTTGACGGACCCACCATAGAGCAATCGGATGCCTGCATCGGGCAGGGCGGCACGCAGGGTATCGTGGACTTCGGCAATCTGGGCGTCGGTCGGGGTGCGCCCGGTGCCGATGGCCCAGACGGGCTCATAGGCGACCACGGTGTTTTCCGCGCTGGCGCCGTCAGGAAGCGAGTCGCGCAACTGTTCGCGCACCACGGCCAGGGTCTGGCCGGCATCGCGCTGGGCCTCGGTCTCGCCCACGCAGATGATCGCCACCAGCCCGGCGCCATGGGCGGCGGTGGCCTTGGCGGCGACCAGGGCCGAGTCCTCGCCATGATCGGCGCGGCGTTCGGAATGGCCCAGGATCACATGGCTGGCCCCCGCATCCGCCAGCATCGCGGCCGAGACATCGCCGGTATGCGCCCCCTGCGCCGCCGGGTGGCAGTCCTGCGCGCCGATGGCAAAGGGGGTGCGCGCCAGGGCCTTGGCCATGCGGCAGATCAGCGTGGCGGGCGGGCACAAAAGCACATCGACCGCGGGCGCGGGCAGGTCACGCGCCAGCGCCTCGGCCTGCGCCAGATCGGCGGCAAGCCCGTGCATCTTCCAGTTTCCGGCAGCAAGTTTGCGGCGCATGGGGACCCTCTTGTGCAATATCTTGCAAGGGTTCTAGCGCAGAACGGGGCAGGTGGGGAACCCTTGGCGGACCGGCAGGCGCCTGTCAGCCGCGCAAACGCGGGGCGGCGCCTGCCGCTTCGGCGGCGGCTTCGGCGTCGACATTGCCGAACTTGATCGATTCGCCGCAGCCGCAGGCCTCGGTCACGTTGGGGTTGCGGAACTTGAACCCGCTTTCGATCAACCCGGTTTCATAGTCGATCTCGGTGCCGAACATGAACATCTGCGCCATGGGGGCGATGATCACGCAGGCGCCATCCTGTTCAACGACCTCTTCATGCTCGCCGACCTCCAGCGCGGCCTCCATGGTGTATTCCATGCCCGCGCAGCCGCCTTTCTTGACGCCGATCCGAAGGCCCTTGGCGCTTTCGCGCTCCATCAGCCGGGCGATATGGCGCACGGCGCGGGGGGTCAGGGTGACAGGGGATTTTCCGGGGATACCAAACATTCGGTCATCTTCCAGGGTTTGGCGCGACCACGCCGCGCCGGAGTGAATTTGCGCACCGCATGCGCGGCTTACATGAAGCCCAGTTCCAACCGGGCCTCGTCCGACATCATGTCCATGCCCCATTGCGGCTCGAAGGTCATTTCAACATCCACCTGCTTGACCCCGGCCACGGCATTGACGGCATCGGCGACCCAGCCCGGCATTTCGCCCGCCACGGGGCAACCCGGCGCGGTCAGGGTCATGGTGATATCGACCGCATTCTCATCGCTGATGGCGATGGTGTATATCAGGCCCAGATCATAGATATTCACCGGGATTTCCGGGTCATAAACGCTCTTGCAGGCCTCGACGATATCCTCATAGAGCGGATGCCCGGTGCTTGAGGGCTTGATCAGCGGTTCGCCTTCGGCGGGGGCGGTTTGTGGGGTCATGTCAGCCTCGCAGGTTTGTTGAGTGAATATATAAGGAATTCTGCCGATGCGTCCAGTGGGGCCGCGGTGCCCTTGGCACGGGGCGCGAAATCGCGCAGAAGGCAGCTTTCGGGCGCAACGGGACAGACGTATGAGCTTTGCCTTCGACATTCAGGCCCGCGACGGGCGCGCGCGCAGCGGCGTTTTGCGCACCACGCGTGGGGATATTCGCACCCCTGCCTTCATGCCGGTGGGCACCGCCGCCACCGTCAAGGCCATGCGCCCCGAAAGCGTGCGCGAGACAGGGGCGGATATCCTGCTGGGCAACACCTATCACCTGATGCTGCGGCCCGGGGCGGAACGGATCGCGCGGCTGGGCGGGCTGCACCGGTTCATGAACTGGGACGGGCCGATCCTGACCGATTCGGGCGGGTTTCAGGTCATGTCGCTGGCGTCTTTGCGCAAGTTGACCGAAGCGGGCGTGCGCTTTTCCAGCCATATCGACGGCTCCAAGCATGTGCTGTCGCCGGAAAGCAGCATGGAGATCCAGCGCCTGCTGGGCTCGGACATTGTCATGGCCTTTGACGAATGCCCGGCCCTGCCCGCCGACAAGGCCCGGATAGCTGCCAGCATGCGGTTGTCCATGCGCTGGGCGCAACGATCGCGCGATGCATTTGGCGACCGCCCCGGCCATGCGCTGTTCGGCATCCAGCAGGGCGGGCTGGCACGTGACCTGCGCGAGGAAAGCGCCGAGGCCCTGCGCGCCATCGGCTTTGACGGCTATGCCATTGGCGGGCTGGCCGTGGGCGAGGGGCAGGCCGCCATGTTCGAGGTTCTGGACCACGCCCCCCAGATGCTGCCCGAGGATCGCCCCCGCTACCTGATGGGCGTGGGCAAGCCCGATGACATCGTCGGTGCGGTGCTGCGCGGAGTGGACATGTTCGATTGCGTGCTGCCCTCGCGCTCCGGGCGGACGGGGCAGGCCTGGACCCGGCGCGGGCCGGTGAACCTGCGCAACGCGCGCCACCGTGATGACCCGCGCCCGCTGGATGAAAGCTGCACCTGCCCGGCCTGCCGCGGCTATTCGCGGGCCTATCTGCACCATGTGACCCGCGCGGACGAGATCATCGGGTCCATGCTTCTGACATGGCACAATTTGCAGTATTATCAGGATCTGATGGCCGGGCTGCGGCAGGCCATTGCCGATGGTGATCTGGCGGGTTTCATCGCCGCCTTCGACCGCCAGCGCGCCGAAGGCGATATCGAACCGCTGTAGCACCGGGGAACGCCCATGAGCCAGGACACAACCGACCGCACCCTTGCCGCCGAAGAACGCATCGCCCATCTGCTGCGTGCGGTGGATGAACTGTCGGACCAGACCCGCGCCCAGGCTGAGCGGATCGCCCGGCTGGAGGCGCAGATGGCCGAGCTTCGGCGCCGCGATGCCGACCGCGATGCCGGGTCCGGCGGGCTGTTCTTTGCAGATGAGCGCCCGCCGCACTGGTGAGTGCCCACGCGTGCGCCGGGGCCGGTCCTGAGCCGGGGCATTGAACCACGGTACCATCGCTGGCGGGGTCAGATATCCTTCATCAGCCGCAGCGCGTCATGGATGGCGGCGTGGGTGTTGCGGGCGCTGACGGCATCGCCGATGCGGTAGAGGTGGAAGCGACCCGCGGGGTTGCGGGTCACCTCCTGCGGGCGTCCGGCAATCAGCGCGTCATGATCCACCGCACCGCCGTTCACCGACAGGGGCTTGAGGGCGAAATACAGGTCGTCCAGCGGCAGGGTGCCATAATTGACCACCACCTGATCATAGTGCTGGTCGCGCCTGTGGTCGCTGTAATCGGTGCCGATGGTGGCGGCCAGGCGGTTGCCCTCGCGCGCCACATCCAACAGGCGGCGGGTGACGGTAAAGGTCACATCCTTGTTCTGCAATGCGCGCATGTAGGGGACAAGGTTCATGCCCATGATCTCGGGCGCGAAGCTGCGGTCCGGGGTCATCACCTCGACCTCGGCGTCCGCATTGGCTGCCACTTCCGCCGCCATCAGGCCCGGGTGGTCGCCCGCTTCATCATAGACCAGCACGCGGCCCGCGGGCTTCACATCGCCCGCGATCATGTCCCAGGCGCTGACCACATGCGGGTTCTCAGTGCCGCTTTCGAAAAGCTCCGTGTTGGGCAGCCCGCCGGTGGCGATGATCACCACATCCGGGGCCAGCGCGGTCACGTCCTCGGCCTCGGCATAGGTGTTGAAATGGAAGGTCACATCGCGGGCGGCACACTGGGCCATGCGCCAGTCGATGATGCCCATCATCTCGCGCCGCCGGGGGTTCTGGGCGGTCAGGCGGATCTGGCCGCCGGGGTCGGGCTGGGCCTCGAACACGGTCACATGGTGCCCGCGTTCGGCAGCTACGCGGGCGGCCTCCAGCCCGCCGGGGCCAGCGCCGACGATCACCACCCGCTTGCGCGCCTTGGCGGGCGCGATCACATGCGGCAGGGACAGCTCGCGCCCGGTGGCGGGGTTGTGGATGCACAGCGCCTCGCCCGCCTGATAGATGCGGTCCAGACAATAGGTGGCGCCGACGCAGGGGCGGATGTCATCCTCACGCCCTTCGGTGATCTTCTGCACGATATGCGGGTCGGCCATATGCGCGCGAGTCATGCCGACCATGTCCAGAAGCCCCGAGGCCACGGCATGGCGCGCGGTGGCCACATCCGGAATGCGGGCGGCATGGAAGGTGGGCATGCCGGTCGCCGCGCGCACGGCGCCCGCGAAATCCAGATGCGGGGCGGATTTCATGCCCTGCACCGGGATCACATCGGTCATCGCCGGGTCGGTATGGATGCGCCCACGGATGACGTTCAGGAAATCGACCATCCCGCAGGCGGCCAGCCGCTTCGAGATCTCCAGCCCCTCGGCGGCGTCAATCCCGCCCTGCGCAGCCTCATCGGCCGTGTAGCGCACGCCCAGGATGAACCCGTCGCCCACCCGCGCGCGGATGGCGCGCAGCGTGTCCATGAGCAGTCGCATGCGGGTATCCAGGCTCTGACCGCCATAGGGGCCGTCCAGATCGTTGGTCAGCGGGGACCAGAACTGATCGAGCAGATGGCCGTAGACCTGCAATTCCACCCCGTCCATGCCGCCCGCCTGCATCCGCTCGGCGGCATCGGCAAAGTCGGTGATGATGCGCGCGATGTCCCAATCCTCGGCCAGTTTGGGGAATGAACGGTGCGCGGGTTCGCGGTGCTTGCTGGACGAAAGCGAGGGTAGCCAGTCGCCCTTGTTCCACCCGGTCCGGCGGCCCAGATGCGACAGCTGGATCATCACCGCGCAGCCGTGGTCATGGCAGGCATCGGTCAGCGCGCGGATATGGGGGACGACCTCATCCTTCCAGGCCAGCACGTTGTTGAACGCGGGCGGGCTGTCGCGTGAGACCGAGGCCGACCCGGCGGTCATGGCCAGCGCCACGCCCGCCTTCGCCCGTTCGGCGTGATAGGCGACATAGCGCGCTTTTGGCATCCCGTCCTCGGGGTAGGCGGGTTCATGGGCGGTGGTCATGATCCGGTTGCGCAGGGTCAGGTGCTTCAACTGATAGGGCTGCAGCAGGGGGTCGTTGGACATGGGGCCTCCTCAGTACCACGCGTCCGGCGCGGCGGCCTTCTTGCGTGCGACATAATCCTTCAGCGCCGCGTCCACGCCGGGGTCCATGGGGGGCGGCTGGTAGCGCGCCAGCACGTCCTTCCAGCGCTGGTTGGCACGGCGCGCAGCATCGACACTGCCCGACTCCTCCCAGGTTTCATAGGTGCGATCATCGTTGAAGCCGCTGTCCCAATAAGCGGTTTCATAGTGGCGCAGGGTGTGGTCGGTGCCGAAAAGATGCTCTCCCGGGCCGAATTGCGCCAGCGCGTCAAAGGCCAGCGTGTCCTCGCTGACCTCGATCCCCGCCAGATAGGCATGGAGCGCGCCGCACATGTCCATGTCCATGATCATCTTCTCATAGGACATGGAGAGCAGTCCATCCACGAACCCCGCCGCGTGCAGGATGTAATTTGCGCCCCCCTGCACCGCCGACATCATCGACATCATCGCCTGCTGCATGGCCTGCCCGTCCGGCGCCTTCGAGGTGCTGAAATTGCCCGCGCAGCGCAGGGGCAGGTCCAGCCGCCGCGCAAGCTGCCCCATGACCAGCGAGCCCAGCGCCGGTTCCGGCGTGCCGAAGGTGGGGGAGCCGCTGCGCAAGGACATGGATGACAGAAACGCCCCCAGCACCACCGGCGCCCCGGGGCGCACCAGCTGCGCCAGCGCGCAGGAGGCCATGGATTCCGCCAGGCATTGCGCCACCGCCCCCGCCATGGTCAGCGGTGAGACCGCGCCGCCCAGCAGGAACGGCAGGTGGATGGAGCCCTGACCGGCGGCGGCATAGGTGCGGATGCCCGCCGTTGTCACCCCGTCCAGCACCAGCGGCGAAGTGGTGTTGAAGTTCCCCATGATGACGCAGTTGCGATCCACGAACTCCGCGCCGAACAGGATGCGACACATCTCGATGCTGTCGGCGGCGCGCTCCGGCGCGGTGACCGAGCCAAGAAACGCTCGGTCCGAATAGCGCATATGCGCGTGGACCATGTCCAGATGGCGCTTGTTGACGGGCACATCCGTCGGCTCGCAGATGGTGCCGCCCGAGTGGTGCAGCCAGGGCGAGGATTGCGCCAGTTTGATCAGGTTTTCGAAATCCGAGATCGTCCCGTAGCGCCGCCCCTGATCGAGGTCCATGACAAAGGGTGAGCCATAGGCGGGGGCAAAGACCATGGCATCGCCGCCGATCTGCACGCTGTTGGCGGGGTTGCGGGCGTGCTGGGTAAAGCACGCGGGCGCGGATTTCAGGATCTCGCGCAGCATTCCCGGTTCAAAGCGGATGCGCCATGTGGCGCCGGTCAGATGCGTCACCTTGGCGCCCGCGCGGCGATAAAGCGCCATCGCCTCGGGATCGTCGCGCAGCTCTATGCCGATTTCAGCCAGGATGCGCTCGGCGGTGGCCTCGATCCGGGCCAGCGCCTCCTCCTGCAACAGGTCATAGGTGGGGATGCGCCGGGTGATATAGGGCGTGCGCAGGTGCAGGTTCTGGCCTGGTTCGGCGCTGCGAGTGGATTGGGCGCGACCCTTGCGCGCGCGGCGCGCCGGGCGGGCGTCCAAGGCGATGGTGGCGGCGGTGGTTGGGGCGTCTGGCAACATGGGCATACCCTCGGCAAGTGGCAGGCCGGGGCCGGGCCTGCATGGCGGCCGGAAAATCCTGCGGCGGGCAGGCGGCGCTGGCAATCGCGGAAAGATTCATGCAGGCTTAGGTCAGTTTGCCCTGCCCGTGCCAGTTCGCCTGCGGCGCGCGCAAAGCGCCGCCCTGAAATGAGGTCAGCTTGTCCAGACGCCCTTATGACCTGCCGCCGCTGAGCGCGCTTGTGGCCTTTGAGGCCGCCGCCCGCCATGTCAGCTTCACCCGCGCCGCACGCGAGTTGAACGTGACACCCGCCGCCATAAGCCACCAGGTCAAGGCGCTGGAGGCCGAGCTGCAGACCGCCCTGTTCCAGCGTCATCATCGCGGTGTCACCCTGACCGAAACCGGCGCCTATCTGCTGGTGGCGTTGCAGCGCGGGTTCGAAGGCATGGCCGATGCCGTGGGTCAGCTGCGCCGTCGCGCAAGCCGGGCTTCGGTCACCATCGGTGTGACCACGGCGGTCAGTTCGCTGTGGTTGACCCCGAAACTGGCGCAGTTCTGGCGGGTGCACGGGGATGTCTCGGTCGCGCAGATCGTCAGCGACACGGGCGAATCCCCCTCCGAATGCGACCTGAGCATCCGCTACGGCCTGCGCCCGCGCGACCGTGGCCCCTGCCGGGTGCTGTTCCACGACCGGCTGATGGCGTTGGCCAGCCCGGGCTTTGCCGCTGCGCATCCGGTCGCAACGGTGGCTGATCTGGCCGCGCTGCCGCTGATCCATTTTGACAGCCATGTCGCGGGCTGGACCGATTGGGCCGGCTGGTTCCGGGCGCTGGGGCATCACGGGCCGGTGCGGATGGGCCACAGGGTGAACAACTATCTGATCGCCCTGCAGGCGGCGCGCGATGACATGGGCGCGGTGCTGGGCTGGACCAGCCTGGCGCGCAGCTTCCTGGCGGCAGGCGAACTGGTGGCGCTGCTGCCTGATCAGGTGGCGCCGCAAGAGGATTTCTATGTCACCCTGCATGCACAGACCGCCCAGCGCGCGCGGCTGGTCTATGACTGGCTGGTGGACAGCGCCGCCAGCGATCAGGCGCCGACCACCTCGGCCTTGAAACGGTGATAATCCTTCACCAGGCGCAGCGACATGCAGCGCCCCCGGAATGCGGACCCCGTGTAGGGATCACGCCGGACACCTGCACCACGCAAGCCGGATGACCGAAGGCGCGCACCCCTTGCAGGGCGGCATGGCCTCGCCCATGCCGCCCTGCCCCTGATTGCCTTGGCTTCAGATGTCCAGCGTGTTCTCGCGCTCCCAGCGTGAGAAATGGGACACGAAGCTGTTCCATTCGTCATGTTTGAGTTTCATGAACGCAGCCGAGAATTCGGTGCCCATGGCGTCCTTCAGCGCGGTATCGGCGTCATAGGCGCGCAGCGCGTCCAGCAGGTTCAGCGGCAGGCGTGGCGCGTCAGTGACCGTGTGCCCGTTCTGATACATGTCGATATCCAGCCGCTTGCCCGGGTCTGCCTTGGTGGCGATCCCCGACAGCCCGGCAGCGATCATCACCGCCTGCATCAGATAGGGGTTGGCGGCGCCATCGGGCAGGCGCAGTTCGAACCGCCCGGGGCCGGGAACGCGCACCATATGGGTGCGGTTGTTGCCCGTCCATGTCACCGAATTGGGCGCCCAGGTCGCCCCCGAGCTTGTACGCGGAGCGTTGATCCGCTTGTAGCTGTTCACCGTGGGGTTGGTGATCGCCGCCAGCGCCGAGGCGTGTTTCATGATCCCGCCCAGGAAGTGCCAGCCGGTATCGGACATGCCCAGATCATGGGTGCCGTCGGTGAACAGGTTTGTCTTGCCATCAGCATCCCAGACCGACACATGCGCATGCGCCCCGTTGCCGGTCAGCCCCTTGACGGGCTTTGGCATGAAGGTCGCGCGCAGCCCGTGCTTTTCGGCCACCGACTTGACCATGAACTTGAAGAAGGAATGGCGGTCGGCGGTGACAAGCACATCGTCGAAATCCCAGTTCATTTCGAACTGGCCATTGGCGTCTTCATGGTCGGCCTGATAGAGGCCCCAGCCCATTTCCAGCATGTAGTCGCCGATCTCGGCGATCACGTCATAGCGGCGCATCACGGCCTGCTGGTCATAGCAGGGCTTTTCGGCGGTGTCGTATTCATCGGAGATGGCGGCGCCATCGGGGGTCATGAGGAAGAACTCGGCCTCGATCCCGCTTTTCACGCTCAGCCCCATGGAGCGGGCGGCCTCGACCTGGCGGATCAGAACGTTGCGCGGCGCGTGATCGACCGGGGCGCCTTCCATCACGCAATTGGCGGGCACCCAGGCGACCTCGGGTTTCCAGGGCAGTTGGGTCACGGCGGACGGGTCGGGCACGGCCAGCATGTCCGGGTGCGCAGGCGTCAGGTCCAGCCAGGTGGCGAAACCGGCAAAGCCCGCTCCTTCGCCCTGCATCTCGGCGATGGCTTGTGCCGGGACCAGCTTGGCGCGCTGGGCGCCGAACAGGTCGGTAAAGGACACCATGAAGTATTTGACGCCCTTTTCGCGGGCCCAGTCTTCAAGGTCGATGGTCATGGACAGTGCACTCCCGTTGTCATGTTCTTCTGAATGGGGCCGGTCGGCCAATGGAAAACGGCCCCTGCACCGGGTGCAGGGGCCGCATGTTGATCAGAACCCCCGGCCAGGCACCCAGTCGGTGCCCGCCATCGGCACCCCGGCCATGGCCGCGGCCTCGACCGTGAGGGCGCAAAGATCCTCGGGTTCCAGATTGTGCAGGTGGTTGTGCCCGCAGGCCCGCGCGATGGTTTGCGCCTCCAGCGTCAGCACGGCGAGGTAATTGCGCAGCCGCCGCCCCGCCGCCACCGGGTCCAGCCGCGCGGCCAGCGCCGGGTCCTGGGTGGTGATGCCGGCGGGGTCGCGCCCCTCGTGCCAGTCGTCATAGGCGCCTGCGGTGCTGCCCAGGGCCTGATACTCGGCCTCGTAGCGGGGGTCATTGTCGCCCAGCGCCACCATGGCGGCGGTGCCGATGGCCACCGCATCGGCGCCCAGCGCCAGCGCCTTGGCCACATCCGCCCCGGTACGAATCCCCCCCGAGACCACAAGCTGCACCCCGTCGCGGTGCATCCCCATGTCCTGCAGCGCCTTCACCGCGGGGCGGATGCAGGCCAGCGTCGGCAGGCCCACATGTTCGATGAACACATCCTGCGTGGCCGCCGTCCCGCCCTGCATCCCGTCCAGCACCACCACATCGGCGCCGGCCTTGATGGCCAGCATGGTGTCGTAATAGGGGCGCGTGCCGCCGATCTTGACATAGATCGGCTTTTCCCAGCCGGTGATCTCGCGCAGCTCCAGGATCTTGATCTCCAGGTCATCCGGGCCGGTCCAGTCCGGGTGGCGGCAGGCGCTGCGCTGGTCGATCCCCTTGGGCAGGGTGCGCATTTCGGCCACGCGGTCGGTGATCTTCTGGCCCAGCAACATGCCGCCGCCGCCGGGCTTGGCGCCCTGGCCGACCACAACCTCGATCGCATCGGCGCGGCGCAGGTCATCGGGGTTCATCCCGTAGCGAGAGGGCAGCACCTGATAGACCAGCGTCCTGGAGTGCCCGCGCTCTTCCTCGGTCATGCCGCCATCGCCGGTGGTGGTGGAGGTCCCGGCCATGGTCGCGCCGCGGCCCAGCGCCTCCTTGGCATTGCCCGACAGCGCGCCGAAGCTCATGCCCGCGATGGTCACGGGGATATCCAGCGTGATCGGCTTCCTGGCAAAGCGCGTGCCCAGGGTGACGCGCGTGTCGCAGGTCTCGCGGTAGCCCTCCAGCGGGTAGCGGCTGATCGAGGCGCCCAGGAACAGCAGGTCATCGAAATGCGGCACCCGCCGCTTGGCGCCGCCGCCGCGGATGTCATAGATGCCGGTGGCGGCAGCGCGGCGGATCTCGGCGTTGATCTCGGGGGTGAAGGTGGCCGACATGCGCGGCACGGTGCGGGGTGGGGTCTGATCGGTCATGGCGCTGTCCCCTCAATAGGCCGAAGCATTGTCGATGTTGAAGTTATAGAGCTTGCGGGCCGAGCCGTAGCGGCGAAACTCGGACGGGTCGGCGTCGATCCCGGCGCGCGCCAGCAGATCGCGCAGGATTTCGGCATGTTCGGGGCGCATGTCCTTTTCCACGCAATCGGCGCCCAGGCTTTTCACCGACCCGCGCACGAAGATCCGCGCCTCATAAAGCGAATCGCCCAGCGCGTCGCCCGCGTCACCCAGCACCACCAGGTTCCCCGCCTGCGCCATGAAGGCCGACATATGCCCGATATTGCCCCCCACCACGATATCGATCCCCTTCATGGAGATCCCGCAGCGGCTGGCGGCATTGCCCTTGATCACCAGCAGCCCGCCGCGCCCGGTCGCCCCGGCATACTGGCTGGCATCGCCTTCGATCACCACGGTGCCGGACATCATGTTTTCCGCAACCCCCGGCCCGGCCGAGCCCGCGACTGTCACCTGCGCCTGCTTGTTCATGCCGGCGGTGTAATAGCCGGTGGAGCCGCGCACCGTGACCGAAATCGGCCCGTCCAGACCCACCGCCACGGCATGCGATCCGCGCGGGTTCAGCACTTCCCATTCGGTGGCGTTGGTCTGATCCTTCGCCGCCTGCAGCGTGGCGTTGACCTCGCGCAGGGGGGTGGTGGCCATGTCAAGTGTCTGCATGTCAGTGCTTCCAGAAATAGACGGTGGCGGGTTCGGGCTCCCATACGCGGGCGGTGTCGATGCCCGGCAGGTTCACCATGGCCCGGTATTCCGAGCCAAAGGCCACATAACGGTCGGTTTCGGCCATGACGGCGGGCTTGCAGGCGATGGGATCGCGCAGCACGCCGAAGCCGTCGCGGGTGCCCACCACGAAGGTAAAGAACCCGTCCAGCGCGTTCAGCGAATCCTCCAGTGCCTGGCCCAGGTCTGCGCCATCCTGCATCCGCGCCGTCAGCCATGCAGCGGCAACCTCGGAATCGTTCTGGGTCTCGAAGCTCATCCCCTTCTGCACCAGCCTCCGGCGCAGGTTGTTGTGGTTCGACAGCGACCCGTTGTGCACCAGGCACTGATCCGCCCCGGTGGAAAATGGATGCGCGCCAAGGGTGGTGACCGCCGATTCGGTGGCCATGCGGGTATGGCCGATCCCGTGGCTGCCGGACATGGCGGCAATATCGAAGCGTCTGGCCACATCGGCGGGCAGGCCGGTTTCCTTGAAGATCTCCACACTGCCACCCGCGCCCATGACCCGCACCTCGGGGCGCAACTCGCGCAGGGCCGTGCGGGCCGCGTCCAGCCGGGTTTCAGGCATCTGCAGCACCGCATGGGTGTCCTGCACACGTACCGAAACCGCGCAGCCCAGGGCTTCGCCAAGATCGTGGTCCAGTGCGTCGAAATCGCGGGCGGGATCGGGCGATTGCACGGTCATCCGCGCCTGCCCCGGTTCCGCCGGGCGGTAAATGGCGATCCCTGCGCTGTCAGGGCCGCGGTCGGTCATGGTGACCAGCATGTCGGTCAGCATGGCGCCCAGTTCGGGCTCCAGCGACCGGTCCTTCAGAAACAATCCGACAATGCCGCACATGGGCGTGCCTCCTGCGTTGACGGCACAGACATGCGCAAGATTTGAGGTATTAGCAAGTAAAAATATTTCCGCAGGGGAAATTTATCTCAGCCCCGGGCCTGCGGATAGCAGATGATGGACAAATAGCGGGCAGGCAGGGTGATCAGTTCCTCGGGCCCGTGGGGGGCGTCGGCGTCGAAGAACAGGCTGTCGCCGGGATCGAGGCGAAAGAACCGGTCTCCGTGGCGGTAGCCGACGCAACCCTCCAGCATGTAGATGAACTCCATCCCGTCATGCTGGAAGGTGGGAAAGATGTCCGAGGACTCGGTCAGGGTCAGCAGATAGGGTTCCACCACCACGCCGCTGGTATTGGCGCCGATATGGCCCAGAAGCGTGTATTGATGCCCCGACCGCGTGCCCGCGCGCTCGATCTCGATCCCCTCACCGGATTTCACATGCACGGCGTAGCGGTTTTCCTCGAACCCACGGAAAAAGGCGGTCAGCGGCACGCTCAGCGTGTTGGCCAGCGTCATCAGCGTGGTGAGCGAGGGCGAGATCTGCCCGTTCTCGATCTTCGACAGCATCCCCACCGACAGGCCCGTCAGCTCGGCCAGCTGCGCGCCGGTCAGCCCCTTCTGGCGGCGAAAGGCGCGCAATTCGCGACCGATGGCAACCTCCAGCACCTTCTCGCCACGCTCAGCCAGCCGGTGCGGGTCCTGCATCACGGTGGGGCGGGCCGGAACGGCGGCGGGAGAGGTGGGTTTGCGGTTGCTCATGCGAAACTCCTGCAGCGCAAGGGGCGTGCCCGTCACATGACCACGCCGCCCTGGCCTTGCTCCCCGGTCGTCACCAGATGCCCGACGCGCCCTGCGCCGGGCAGCGCCCCCCAGGCGCGCAGGGTGGGTGGGTGGGCGCGGCTGGGGGGCGCTTCACCCGCTGACACACAGGCGCCGCCTGACGGTCAGTTCGATGACCCGCCAATATCGCTCACCCGCGCGCCAAAGCCCAGCGTGCTGCCAAACAGACGCAGCACCCGCTCGGTCGATGTCGCGACAGCCTGGGTGGCCAGCACCACATCGCCGGAATGGATCTGGAATTCGTCGGCGCTGAACAGCCCGTCCGCATTGGTCAGGTTGAAGGAAAAGATCACGCGTTCGGTTGCAGGTTGACCGGGGTTGCCGTACTGGCCCCGGTCATAGCGGCGCAGGATCAGCAGGCCGCGCGGGTCGGCGCGGGCATCGTCGATCCCGCCCATGATCGACACGGCCTTGAGCGCCGAGATCTCCTGCTGGTCGAAGCGGACAACCTGCTGCGACCCGGCGGCGCCCAGGGCAATGAAATGGCGCTTGTCGGATTCGATGATCACCCGGTCCCGCCCGCGCAGGGCAATGTCGCGCGCCGGGTTGCCATATATTTCTGACAGGCTGATACCATAAACCTGCCCGCCGCGCATCAAGGTGACATAGGGGTTGGGCAGGCCCTCAGGCACACCCCCGGCCGCGCTGATCATCCCCAGGATCGAGGTGTTCATCTCCTCGAACCGGAAATTCCCGGGATTGGCCACCCCGCTGACCATATCCACCGAGTTGCGCAGCCCCGAGGCCAGGACCAGTTGCACCTGCACCGATGAGATCACCGCTTCCAGCTGCTCCTGAATCCGGCGCCGCGCCGTGTCGGTGGTCAGCCCGGCCACATGCACCTCGTCGATATAGGGCACGAAGATATGGCCCGAAGGGCTGACGCGCAGCCCCGGCATGGCAATCGCGCGCTCTCCATCGGCGGTGAACAGCGACACGGTTTCCGAATCCCAGATGCGCAGGTCCAGCACGTCGCCGGGCTGGATGCGCGGCGCGGTCGGACCGTTCCCGGCCGCGGGCCAGCCCGTAGGCGGCCGGAACCCCGTCATCGGCCAGTTGCGCAGTTCCGGCAGCGTTTCGCGCCGTACTTCGACCAGGGTAAAGGGTGGCGCTTCACCCGGTTCAAAATCATCCGCGCCGGCCAGCACTTCGCGCCGGTGCGGGGCGCCACGCGGAACCGCGGTGCAACCGGCCAGCACAGCAGCCGATCCCATCAGCAGAACAGCGCGCCTTGAATAGTCAGTCATATTGTCCCCCGCGCGGTGCCGCATGTTCTGTATGTTGGTTACCGCCCCGCCACATTACTTGGTAGTCGGCGCGGGTCAACCGTTCCGAAAGCACCGGGGCGAGGCATCCGGCACATGTTGCGCCTGGGACAACCGCGCCGCCCGTCGGCGCGCGGTGTCAGACTGCTTTTCGCAGGGCTTCGACCAGATCGGTGCGCTCCCAGCTGAAGCCGCCATCGGGTTCGGGGTCGCGGCCGAAATGGCCATAGGCTGCCGTGCGGGCATAGATGGGGCGGTCCAGTTGCAGATGCGCGCGGATACCGCTGGGGGTCAGGTCCATCACCTGCGCCACGGCACGTTCGATCGCCGCATCCTTGACCGTGCCGGTGCCATGGGTGTCCACATAGATCGACAGCGGCCTGGCCACACCGATGGCATAGCTGACCTGCAGCGTGCAGCGCTGCGCCAGCCCCGCGGCCACCACATTCTTGGCCAGATAGCGCGCTGCATAAGCGGCCGAGCGGTCCACCTTGGTCGGATCCTTGCCGGAAAACGCCCCGCCGCCATGGGGGGCGGCACCGCCATAGGTGTCCACGATGATCTTGCGCCCGGTCAGGCCCGCATCGCCATCCGGCCCGCCGATCAGGAACTTGCCCGTGGGGTTGACCCACCATTCGGTGCCGCCGTTCAGCCAGCCCTCGGGCACGACCTCTTCCACATAGGGGCGGATCAGCGCCTGCACATCGGCGCTGGACAGCGCCGGGTCCAGATGCTGGTGCGAGACGACAAGCTGCGTCACCTCGACCGGGCGGGCGTTTTCATAGCGGATCGAGAGCTGGCTCTTGGCATCCGGGCCCAGCATCGGCAGTTCGCCTGCCTTGCGGGCCTCGGCCAGGCGGCGCAGGATCTTGTGCGCGTAAAGGATCGGCGCGGGCATGAGCTGCGGGGTTTCATCCACGGCATAGCCGAACATGATCCCCTGATCGCCCGCGCCCTGATTATCAACGCCCTGGGCAATGTCCACCGACTGCTCATGCAGGAAGTTCAGCACATGGCAGGTGTTCCAGTGGAACTTCTCCTGTTCATAGCCGATATCCTTGATGCATTCGCGCGCCAGTTCCGGGATGCGCCCCATCACATCCTTCAGTCGGTCCGCCCCCGCGCGCCCGTCACGGTCCGGCAGGCCGATTTCCCCGCCGATCACCACCAGCCCGGTGGTGGCAAAGGTTTCGCAGGCCACGCGGGCGTTCTTGTCCTCGGACAGCAGATAGTCCAGCACCGCATCCGAAATCCGGTCACAGACCTTGTCCGGATGCCCTTCGGAAACGGATTCCGAGGTGAAGATATAGTTGTTGCGGCTCATCCCTGGCGTCCCCTGCGGCTCAGTAGCGGTAATGTTCGGGCTTGAACGGGCCTTCGGGGGCCACCCCAATATAGCTGGCCTGATCGTCGGAGAGTTCGGTCAGGCGCACGCCGATCCGCTCCAGATGCAGGCGGGCGACCTTTTCATCCAGGGCCTTGGGCAGGACATAGACCTTGTTCTCGTACTCATCGCCCTTGGTGAACAGTTCGATCTGCGCCAGCACCTGGTTGGTGAAGCTTGCCGACATCACGAAGCTGGGGTGCCCGGTGGCGTTGCCGAGGTTCAGGAGCCGCCCTTCGGACAGCAGGATCATGCGGTTGCCCGAGGGCATCTCGATCATGTCCACCTGGTCCTTGATGTTGGTCCATTTGTGGTTCTTCAGCGCGGCGACCTGGATTTCATTGTCGAAATGGCCGATGTTGCCGACGATGGCCATGTCCTTCATCTCGCGCATGTGGTCGATGCGGATGACGTCCTTGTTGCCGGTGGCGGTGATGAAGATATCGGCGCGCTTGAGCACATCCTCCAGCCGGACGACCTCGAACCCGTCCATGGCGGCCTGCAGGGCGCAGATCGGATCGGCCTCGGTCACCACCACGCGGGCACCGGCGCCGCGCAAGGACGCCGCCGAGCCCTTGCCCACATCGCCATAGCCGCAGACCACGGCCATCTTGCCCGCCATCATGGTGTCGGTGGCGCGGCGGATACCATCCACCAGGCTTTCCTTGCAGCCATACTTGTTGTCGAACTTGGACTTGGTGACGCTGTCATTGACGTTGATGGCGGGGAAGGGCAGGTGGCCCTTCTCCATCATCTGATAGAGCCGATGCACCCCGGTGGTGGTTTCCTCGGTCACGCCCATGATCTTGTGGCGCTGACGCACGAACCAGCCGGGCGCGGCGGCCATGCGCTTGCGGATCTGGGCGAAAAGCGCCTCTTCCTCCTCGCTGGTGGGCACGGCGATCAGGTCATCCTCGCCTTCTTCGACCCGCGCGCCCATCAGGATATAGAGCGTGGCATCGCCGCCATCGTCCAGGATCATGTTGGCGCCGTCCTTGAAGTCGAAAATCCGGTCGGCGTAGTCCCAGTATTCCTCCAGCGTTTCACCCTTCACCGCAAAGACCGGCACACCGGCGGCGGCGATCGCGGCGGCGGCGTGATCCTGGGTGGAAAAGATGTTGCACGAGGCCCAGCGCACATCCGCCCCCAACGCCACCAGCGTTTCGATCAGCACCGCCGTCTGAATGGTCATGTGCAACGAGCCCGCCACCCGCGCGCCCTTCAGCGGCTTGCTGTCGCCGTATTCCGCACGCAGGGCCATCAGGCCCGGCATCTCGGTCTCGGCGATGGCGATCTCCTTGCGGCCGAACTCGGCAAGTGAAATGTCCTTGATGATGTAGTCGTTCATTCCATTGCACTCCAATGCCCGGATTTTCGAAAGGGAGGTAGCATCCGGACGCCGGGAAGGCAATCGCACGGCGACGACACGCGCCGCGCAATGTGTCGCGCAAAACATTGCGTTTTAGGTGAATCGTCCGGGTCCGGCGCCGCGCTTGCCGCGAAGCTGTCGTTGTGTTTGAAATCATGACTGTAACGGATAGCGGAGCAGCACCATGAAGCCAGCCAGCGCGCGGCGGCGGATCGTCATTCTGACCGGGGCGGGGGTATCGGCGGAAAGCGGGCTGGGCACCTTTCGCGATTCAGGCGGGCTGTGGACGCAATATGACCTGGAAGACGTGGCCACCCCGCAGGGCTTTGCGAGAAACCCGGTCATGGTGCATGACTTCTACAACGCTCGGCGCGAAAACTGCCTGGGCGCGCAGCCCAATCCCGCCCATCACGCGCCAGCGCGGCTGCTGGCGGCCTGGCCTGATCATGTCACGCTGGTCACCCAGAATATCGATGACCTGCACGAACGCGCGGGCGCGCGCGGGGTGATCCACATGCATGGAGAGCTGCTGCGCGCCCGCTGCGCCGCCTGCGCGCATGTCTGGGACGCGCCACGGGTCATGGCGGCGGATGATCCATGCCCGGCCTGTGCCGCCCCGGCCACCCGCCCCGATGTCGTCTGGTTCGGCGAGTTTCCCTATCACATGGAGCGGATCGCCGATGCCCTGGGCCGGGCGGATCTGTTCGTGGCGATCGGCACCTCGGGGCAGGTCTATCCGGCGGCGGGGTTCGTGCAGGAGGCCGCCATGGGCGGTGCCCGCACGCTGGAGCTGAACCTTGAAGCCACGGCGGCAAGGTTCGATGAGGTCCGCACCGGCCCGGCCAGCGTGATCGTGTCCGAATGGGTGGCCGAACTGCTGGATTGAGCGCGCCTGTCAAAGTCCGGGCGCGCCTTGGTCACAGGATTGCCGCTTTTGGCCGGGCATCAGGACATTGTTCGAGTCACCGTTACAGGAGTCCCCATGTTTCGTCGCCATTTCCTGGTCACCGCCCTGGCCTGCGCCGCGCTGCCGCTGATCCCCGCCGCTGCAGGCGCCCAGAGTGTCTCGGACAATCTGCGCGCCGAATTTCAGGCCCGGGAGTATGTGCCCCGCCGCGTCATCCAGCTGGAGCTGCAGCTGATGGAGCTTTACCCCGCCGAGGTGGACGGCACCTATGGCCCCATGACCGAGGCCGCGCTGATCGCCGCCGCCGAAGCCATCGAAGCGGCCACCGGCGGTGAATACAGCTTCGACCTGTCGGACCGGGCCGAGGCCAGCCGCTTCCTGGACCTGCTGCGGGCCGAGATGTTCATGTTCATGTATGATGACGGGTTCGAGGGCTGAGGCCCTGCGCGCGTACCCCTACCTGATCCCGCGCCGCCGGACCTGCGCCGCCCACGCCCCCGCGGGTGGCGCCGGCTGGCCCCAGCTGGTTCCGGCGTATCAGCCGCGCCCGCCGGTCAGGGACAGGAACACATCCTCCAGGTCAGGTTCCTCGCTGGCAATGTCGGTGATCACGCCGCCTGCTTCCTGCACGGCGGCAATCACGGCCCCCGCCGAAACCCGGGTGCGCGGATAGGTCAGCGCCAGCATCCCGCCGGGGCGGTCCTCGCGGCGCACGCCTTCGGGCAGGGTCAGTCCGGTCAGCGCGGTTTCGGTGCGGATCAGCAGGGTCTTGGCGTCCAGCCGCCCCAGCAGCGCCGAGGTCGCATCCCGCGCCACCACCCGGCCATGGTCGATGATGGCGATCTCGTCGCACATTTCCTCGGCCTCCTCCAGGTAATGGGTGGTCAGGATGATGGTCATGCCGCGGTCATTGAGCTTGCGCACATTGGACCACAGCATCTGACGCAGTTCGATATCCACCCCGGCGGTGGGCTCGTCCAGCACCAGCACCTGCGGGTGATGGACCAGCGCCTTGCCCAGCAGCAGCCGCCGCCGCATCCCCCCCGACAGCGTGCGCGCATAGGCATCGGCCTTGTCCGACAGGCCGATCAGCTCCAGGATCTCGGCGGTGCGGCGCTGGGTCTTTGGTACGCCGTAAAGCCCCGCCTGCACCTCCAGCGCCTCGGCCGGGGTGAAGAAGGGGTCGATGTTCAACTCCTGCGGCATCACCCCGATGGCGGCGCGGGACTGGCGCGGGTTCACATCCTGATCGAAGCCCCAGATGCGCACCTTGCCTTCGGTCTTGATCACCAGCCCGGCCAGAATGTTGATCAGCGTCGACTTGCCCGCCCCGTTCGGCCCCAGCAGGCCAAAGATCGACCCGTCCGGCACGTCCAGGTCCACACCGTCCAGCGCAGTCTTGGCCGGGGATTTGCCGTTGCCGGCATAGACCTTGCGCAGGCCCGAGATCTCGATTGCGTTGTCGCTCACGGTTGCTCCTTCTGGTGGGCGCCTGTTCGCCACGGGGCTCAGATAGTGGTTTGTCGGGGAAAACAACAGGGCGGAGCGGCCCCTTGCAACAGTACGTCCCGGCAATTAGCCTCGCAGCGCGAGGGAGTTCTGCAATCAGAGGGAGCACGGTCCATGGAATTGTTCACATCGTTCGAGGGCCGGATTTCCCGCGGCCAATGGTGGATCGGCGTCATCGTGCTGCTGATCGCGGTGCTGATCCTGCAACTGGTGCTGGGCGTGCTGTTCGGAACCGGGTTCTTCGGGCGGTTGCTGGTGCTTCTGGTCTCGCTCGGGCTGCTCTATCCGGCGCTGGCCCTTGCCACCAAGCGGCTGGCGGACCGGGGCAAGCCGACGATGCCGCGGCTGGCGCTGTTCTATGGGCCCGGGGTGCTGATGATGCTGCTGGACACCTTTCGCATCGGTTATCGCCCCATGGCCGAGATGCCGGGCATGCCGACCATGCAGGTCGAAGGCATGCCCCCGCCAGAGTCGATGGTGCCGGGGATGCTGCCCATGCTGGTAGGGCTGGCGGGCTTTGTGGCGGCGATCTGGGCGCTGGTGGAACTTGGCATCCTGAAGGGCGATGCCGAGGCCAACGCCTACGGCCCGCCCCCCGCCTAGGCGCGACAGGGGCTTGCCGGGACGGCGGCAGTGACTATCATGCAGACCAACCGGATTCGCACGAAGGGTTCTACCAGATGACCGACCATCCCACCCATGCGGCCCCTGAAACCGAAGTGGTCAGCGCGTTCCGCGTCTGCTGCGATGGCGGCGAAGGCGCGCTGGGTCACCCGCGCGTCTGGCTGTCGATCCCGCTTGACAGTGGCTGGGTGGATTGCGGTTATTGTGACAAGCGGTTCATCCACGAGGATTACGTGGATGAGGTGAACCCGGCGGCGTGAGGGCTGTTTGGGGGGAGGCAGCGCCCTCGGGCCGCGCGCCCGCCCACCCACCCTGCGCGCCCCGAGGGCGCTGCCCGCGCGCGGCGCGGGCCAGGGGTGCCATATGTCAGCCGAGCAGCAGGGGCGTGTCGCCGCACATATGGGCGCCATCCACGCGCCCGGTGCTGCGATCCAGAAATTCGGTGATTTTATGCCCGGACCAGGCGCGCAGCCGCCCGAAACCGCTGATAAGCCCCGTGCCCCGCGCGGTGCCGGTCCCGGGGTCCTGATAGTGATAGACGATCCGCCCTGACAGCCCGTCATCGCAGCTGAAGCGGGCATGGCCCAGCGCCAGCGTTTCGCCCACCGACCAGGTGCCGGTGCAGGTGACGCCGGTGTTGGTCTCGCCCTCCAGCTTGCCTTCGTTCCAGCCCACGGCACGGCCCACGAACCAGACGCCATCGCCGGGCATGCAGGCCAGAACCGGGGCGCAACTGTCGGCGCTGCCGGGTACGAGGTCGCAGGCGGGCAGTTCCAGCGCAGGGCTGGGGGTGGCGGCCCAGAAAGCTATCGTCAAGGCGGCAAGGGTTGGGTAGGAACGAGGGGTCATCGCGGCCTCGGGCGTGTTCGGGGGCGTTCAGGAAGTCAAAGCGTGGAGCATGGCATGGGATTCGGCAAGGGTTGCCATCTGCATCTGATCGACGGGTCGGCCTATATCTTTCGCGCCTATCACGCGCTGCCGCCGCTGTCGCGCAAGTCCGACGGGCTGCCGGTGGGGGCGGTGGCGGGGTTCTGCAATATGCTGTGGCGCTATCTGGTGGAAAATGACGCCAGCGCCGATGCGCCCACCCATGCCGCGGTGATCTTCGACTATTCGTCCAAGACCTTCCGCAACGAGATCTACGACCTCTACAAAGCCAACCGCCCCGAACCGCCCGAGGATCTGCGCCCGCAATTCCCGCTGACCCGCGATGCCACCCGCGCTTTCAACCTGGCCTGTATCGAGGTTGAGGATTACGAGGCCGATGACATCATCGCCACCCTGGCGCGACAGGGGCGTGAGGCCGGGGGGCGCGTCACCATCCTGAGTTCCGACAAGGACCTGATGCAGCTTGTCGGCGGCGGGGTGGAGATGCTGGACCCGATGAAGAACCGACCCATCGGGCTGGAACAGGTGGAGGAGAAATTCGGCGTCGGCCCGGACCGGGTGGTGGATGTGCAGGCGCTGGCCGGGGACAGCGTGGACAACATCCCCGGCGCGCCGGGGATCGGGATCAAGACGGCGGCGCTGCTGATCAACGAATTCGGCGATCTGGACACGCTGCTGGCCCGGGCCGAGGAGATCAAGCAGCCCAAGCGCCGCCAGACCCTGATCGATCATGCCGAACAGATCCGCATCTCGCGTAAGCTGGTGTTGCTGGACGACCAGACACCGCTGGAGTTTGGCCTTGACGATCTGGAGGTGCGCGACCCGGACCCCGAGGCGTTGTTGGGCTTCCTCAACCAGATGGAATTCCGCACCCTGACCCGCCGCGTGGCCGAGAAGTTCGACCGCGACCCGCCGCCCCTGCCCGAAGCCCCCGCGCCCGAGGTAGCCGCGGCGCCGGAGCCTGCGGGCTTCGACACCACCGCCTATGAGTGCATCCGCGACATGGCGGTGCTGGAGCGCTGGATCGCCGATATCCATGAAGCCGGCTTCGTGGCACTGGACACGGAAACCACCGCGCTGGATGAGATGCGCGCGGAGCTGGTGGGCATCTCGCTTGCCGTGGCGCCGGGGCGGGCGTGCTACGTGCCCCTGGCGCATACGGTGGGCGAGGGCGATCTGTTCGGTGGTGCGGCGCTGGCCGAGGGGCAGATGGACCGCGACGCCGCGCTGGCCGCGTTGAAGCCGGTGCTGGAGGATCCGGCGGTGCTGAAGATCCTGCAGAACGCCAAATATGACGTGAAGATACTCGCCCGGCAGGGGATCGATGTGGCGCCCATCGATGACACGATGCTGCTGTCCTATGCGCTGCATGGCGGGCTGCACGGGCACGGGATGGATGCGCTTTCGGACCGTTACCTCAACCACCAGCCCATTCCCATCAAGACGCTACTGGGCAGCGGCAAGTCGGCGCGGACCTTCGACAAGGTATCGATCGACGAGGCCACCCCCTACGCCGCCGAGGATGCCGACATCACCCTGCGCCTGTGGGAGGCGTTCAAGCCGCAGCTGCACCGCGCGCGCGTCACTCGCGTCTATGAAACCATGGAGCGCCCGCTGGTCCCGGTGCTGGCGGCGATGGAGATGGCGGGGGTGAAGGTCGACCGCGATGTGCTTTCGCGCATGTCCAATGCGTTCTCGCAGAAGATGGCGGGGCTGGAGGCCGAGATCCACGAACTGGCGGGGGAGACCTTCAACGTGGGCAGCCCCAAGCAATTGGGCGAGATCCTGTTCGACAAGATGTCGTTGCAGGGGGGCAAGAAGGGCAAGACCGGCGCCTATGCCACCGGCGCCGATGTGCTGGAGGACCTTGCCGCCGAGGGCCACGACCTGCCCGCCCGGGTGTTGGACTGGCGGCAGCTGTCCAAGCTGAAATCGACCTACACGGACGCGCTGCAGGACCATATCAACCCGGAAACGGGCCGGGTGCATACCT
This sequence comes from Rhabdonatronobacter sediminivivens, assembly GCF_013415485.1. Lineage (GTDB taxonomy): Bacteria > Pseudomonadota > Alphaproteobacteria > Rhodobacterales > Rhodobacteraceae > Rhabdonatronobacter > Rhabdonatronobacter sediminivivens. The sequence goes on from NZ_JACBXS010000024.1 coordinate 44,839, forward strand.
CCTACGTTATTTCGGGGGCGAGCACGGGGCGGCTGTCCTCGACCGATCCGAACCTGCAGAACATCCCCATCCGCACCGAGGAAGGCCGCCGCATCCGCACGGCTTTCGTTGCGCCCGAGGGCCGGGTGCTGGTGGCGCTGGATTACAGCCAGATCGAGCTGCGGATCCTTGCTCATATCGCCGGGATCGACGCGCTGCGCGACGCGTTCCGCGAGGGCCACGACATCCACGCCATGACCGCGTCCGAGATGTTCGGGGTGCCGATGGATCAGATGACATCCGAGGTGCGGCGGCAGGCCAAGGCGATCAATTTCGGGGTGATCTACGGGATCTCGGGCTTCGGGCTGGCGCGCAACCTGCGCATCCCGCGGGCCGAGGCGCAGGGCTTCATCGACCGGTATTTCGAGCGTTTCCCAGGCATCCGCGCCTATATGGATGACACGGTGGCCTTTGCAAAGGAACATGGCCATGTGGAGACGCTGTTTGGCCGGCGCATCCACACGCCCGAGATCAACGCCAAGGGGCCGGGGGCGGGCTTTGCCAAACGCGCCGCCATCAACGCGCCGATCCAGGGGACGGCGGCCGACATCATCCGCCGCGCCATGATCCGGGTGCCGGCGGCGATTGCCGATCTGCCCGCGACCATGCTGTTGCAGGTCCATGACGAACTGGTGTTCGAGGTGGATGCGGGCGCGGTGGAGGATCTGGTGGCGCGGGTGCGCGAAGTGATGGAGGGCGCCGCCGATCCGGTGGTGCAACTGTCGGTGCCGCTGGTGGTGGATGCAGGGCAGGGGGCGAACTGGGCCGAGGCGCATTGAGGCCTTTGGCATCGGCGGCGTGATGCCCCTGCGCGGTGCCTGTGGTCACCGCGCAGCGCCCGGCACGCCGCCCACCCACCCACCCCGGCGCGCCGGGCACTGCTGTGCTCCTGGTCTGCGGGGGGGGCTGGCTGAGGTGGTTCCCAAGGGGGGCTGAGGGGTTTCACGCCGGGCGGGCTCTGTGTGGTGGTCCGGGCTGTTGATCCTTGTTCGATCCCGTTGGCTGCGGGGACGCGGGACGCGCGGTGTTGCCGGGCGGGCCGCGCGATCCTGGCGGCTTACTCCGTGGCCAGCATGTAGCCTTCGCCGCGCACGGTCAGCAGGTAGCGGGGGCGTTTGGGGTCGGGCTCCAGCTTGCGGCGCAGGCGGGTGATCTGGACATCCACGGCGCGTTCCTGCCCGGTGGCGCCGCCATGGGCGCCGCGGTCGCGGCCCAGGTGATCGACCAGGGCTTCGCGCGTGACCACCGTGTGCGGGGTGCGGGCAAAGAGGCGCATGAGCGCGGCCTCGGTCGCGGTCAGATGGACGGGGGCGTCGCCGCGCCGCAGCTCGCCGCGCTCCACGTCATAACGCAGCGGGCCCAGGATCAGCAGTTGCGGCGCCAGGGCGGTGGGTTCGGGCGGCGGGCTGCGGCGCAGCACGGCCCCGATGCGCAGCAGCAGCTCGCGCGGCTCGAACGGTTTGGGCAGGTAGTCATCGGCGCCGGATTCCAGCCCGGTGATGCGGTCCTCGGCCTCGCCCCGCGCGGTCAGCAGCAGGACCGGCGTGGCGCTGGTGTCGCGGATATGGCGGGTCAGGCTGATCCCGTCCTCGCCCGGCATCATCACATCCAGCACCACCAGATCGAACTCCAGCCCCGCCAGCAGGCGGCGGGCCTGGGCGGCGTCGCGCGCGGTGGTGACCAGATAGCCGTTGCGCATCAGGAACTTGCGCAGAAGCGCGCGGATGCGTTCGTCATCATCCACCACCAGCAGATGCAGCGCCAGCGCGGTCTGGCCTTCGGCGGTCATCAGCGTGTCTCCCGCAGTTGCTGGTAGTGATGGCGGATGTCATCTTCCATCATTGCCTCCAGCACCTGGCGGAAGCCCGCCACCGCCTGCGGCCCGGCGGCGCGATAGGCGGCGCGCATGCGGGCGCGCTGGGCCTCGGACAGTGCGGCCTCAAGCGCGCGGCCCTTGTCGGTCAGGAACAGGTGGCGTTCGCGCCGGTCACGCCGGCCCACGCGGCTTTCGACCAGCCCGTCCTCGATCAAGGTGCGCAGCACGCGGTTGAGCGATTGCTTGGTCACCCCCAGCACTGACAGCAGGTTGTTCACCGTGGTTCCGTGGCTGCGGTTGATGAAATGCAGCGCCCGGTGATGGGCGCGGCCATAGTTGTGCTGCGCCAGGATCCGGTCCGGGTCGGCGGTGAAGCCGCGATAGGCGAAGAACATCGCCTCGATCCCCTTGCGCAACTGTTCGTCCGTCAGGAACAGCAGGTTTTCGCCGCCGGTGCTGCCTTCGGCCATGGTGCGCGTTTCCTTTGTGTTCACGAATTGCTCGATTGCGCCGCATTTTATGTCAGTGTTGTTGACTTTCCAAGAATCAATTGCTAGCGAGTCGCGGATTTGGCGTAACAATGTGTCCGCTTCGGACCTAAGTTGCGCAACATTTGAAAAGCCAGGGAGGGCGGGCAGATGGCCGGAGCTTATGACGACCGGGACGGATTCATCTGGATGGACGGGGCGCTGGTGCCCTGGCGCGATGCCAATGTGCATATCCTGAGCCATGCGCTGCACTATGCCTCCAGCGTGTTCGAGGGCGAGCGTTGCTATGGCGGCAAGATCTTCAAGAGCCGTGAACATTCGGCGCGGCTGCTGGAATCAGGCCGACTGATGGACATGCCCATCCCGCTGAGCGTGGATGAGCTGGAGGCCGCCAAGGCCGCGGTGCTGGAGGCCAACAAGCTGCATGACGCCTATGTGCGCGCGGTGGCCTGGCGCGGCGCGGGCGAGGATATGGGTGTCGCGGCCTCACGCAACAAGGTGCGGGTGGCGGTGGCGGCCTGGGAATGGGGCGCCTATTACGGCGACGCCAAGATGCAGGGCGCCAAGCTGGACATTGCCAAATGGAAGCGCCCCTCGCCCGAGACGATCCCCACGGCGGCCAAGGCGGCGGGGCTTTACATGATCTGCACCATGTCCAAGCACGCGGCCGAGGCCAAGGGCTGCTCGGATGCGCTGTTCATGGACTGGCGCGGCTATGTGGCCGAGGCCACCGGCGCCAATGTCTTCTTTGTCAAGGATGGCGAGGTGCACACGCCGCTGGCCGATGCGATCCTGAACGGGATCACCCGGCAGACGGTCATCAGCCTCTTGCGTGACATGAACGTGACCGTCCATGAGCGCCACATCATGCCCGAGGAATTGCCCGGCTTTCAGCAATGCTGGCTGACCGGCACCGCCGCCGAGATCACGCCGGTGGGCCAGATCGGCGAGCATCATTTCCAGGTGGGCCAACTGACCCGGGATATCGCCTCTGCCTATGAGGCGCATGTGCGCGCCTGAGCAGGCCCCGGGCGGCGCGCAGACGCGCCGCCCGCCACGCCAGCGCGCGGGTTCAGTGCGTGTCGCGCGCCTGCTGGCGATCCAGACGGCTGAAGACGTCCAGCCGCGCGGGTTCGGTCCGGCCCCGTTCCAGCAGGCTGCGCGTGCTGACATGCGGGCCGCCCTGCGCGCGGTCGCGCTCCAGGTATTGCGGCGCGCGCGGGGCGCTTGCATCGCGTTTGCGGTCCAGAATGTGCTGGGTCATGATCCCCTCCAGTCATTGCCCGATCCGGGCGCAAGGTAACACGCGCGCCTGATTCCCGCCAGATGGCGCCTGTCCTGGGTGCATCAGGTGGCGCGCGGGGCCCGGGAGGGCTATATCAAGCGGGGCGGCGGGTCTGCGTTCCTGTCCTGCCCCGGTGTGGTGCCTGCAGTGCGCGTTGCGCGGGGCCCTTCCCCTTGCCGCTGCCCCGGATGCCCGGGCAGATGATGAAGAACGGAGAGCCGCGTGAAACTGGCCGATCTGATTGACCCTTTCCAGCCCGCACCGGGGCCGCCGCCGCGCAGCCTGTGGCGGTTCATCCGCTGGGGCGTGGCAGGGGCCTGGCCGGTATTGCTGGGGGCGGCGGCGCTGTCGGCGCTGGCGGGCGTGACCGAGGTTGTCTCGGCCCTGCTGCTGGGCGCGGTGATCGATGCCGCGCTGGACAGCGGACCGCTGGCCTTCTTTGCCGAGAACTGGCTGCTGCTGGCAGGGTTTGCCCTGTTCTTCATCGTCTTGCGGCCGCTGGCCTTTGGTCTGTCCTCGGCGGCGAATACGATCGTGGTGCAGCCCAATGTGAATGTGCTGGTGCAGGCGCGCCTGAACCGCTGGACGCTGGGCCAGCCCGTCACCTTCTTTGACGATGATTTCGCCGGCCGCATTGCGCAGAAGCAGGTGCAGACCGCGCGTGCCCTGACTGATGTGGCGAATGAGACCATCAACACGGTGTCCTTCGCGCTGGCCTCGATTGTCGGCTCGGTGGTGCTGCTGCTGGTGATCCACCCGGCCCTTGCCCTGGCACTGGCGGTGTGGATGCTGGGCTATGTTGCCCTGATCCGCCATTTCCTTCCGGCGGTGCGGGCGCGGTCCGGGGCGCGGGCGGGCGCGCGGGCCATGGTCAGCGGGCAGGTCGTGGACACCATCACCAACATCAAGACCGTGAAGCTTTTCGCCCATGCCGAGCATGAGGACCGCGCCGCGCTGCTGGCCATGGATGAATTCCGCGACCGGGCCATCGAATTCGGCAATGTGCAGGCGGCGTTCCGCTTCTGGCTGATGGCGGTGGCCGGGGTGTTGCCGGTGCTGCTGATCGGCGGGGCGGCGTGGCTCTGGTCGGTCGGCATCTCCAGCCCCGGCGATATTGCCGCGGCGGGGGCGGTGTCCATCCGGATTGCGCAGATGACCGGCTGGGTCAGCTTTGTGCTGATGACCATCTACGGCAATCTGGGCGAGGTCGAGGACGGCATGCGCACCCTGACGCCCGAACCCACGCTGGTGGATGCCCCCGATGCGGTGGAACTGGGCCGGGTGGCCGGGGCCCTGCGGTTCGATGAGGTGCATTTCGCCTATGGTCGGCAGTCCGGCGGGGTCGAGGCGATTGATCTGGACATCCGCCCGGGCGAGAAGATCGGGATTGTCGGGGCCTCGGGGGCGGGCAAGTCCACGCTGGTGGCGCTGCTGCTGCGGCTCTATGATGTCGAAGGCGGGCGCGTGCTGGTGGATGGCCATGACATTCGCAAGGTCACGCAGGAAAGCCTGCGCCGCCAGATCGGCATGGTCACGCAGGAAACGGCCATGTTCAACCGCTCGGCGCTGGACAACATCCGCTATGGCCGCCCCGATGCCACCGCTGCCGAGGTGGAGGCCGCTGCCCGCGCCGCTCAGGCCCATGACTTCATCCTGGACCTGCAGGACCACAACGGGCGCCAGGGCTATGCGGCGCATCTGGGCGAACGCGGCGTGCGGCTTTCGGGCGGGCAGCGCCAGCGCATCGCCCTTGCCCGGGCCTTTCTGAAGAACGCGCCCATTCTGGTGCTGGACGAGGCCACCTCGGCCCTGGATTCCGAGGTCGAGGCCGCGGTGCAGGAGTCGCTTGAGCGCCTGATGGAGGGCAAGACCGTGCTGGCCATCGCGCACCGGCTGTCCACCATTTCTGCCATGGACCGGATCATCGTGCTGGAGGACGGCCATATCGTCGAAACGGGCGATCATGAGGCGCTTCTGGCGCGCGGCGGCGTCTATGCCCGCTACTGGGGCCGCCAGTCGGGCGGGTTCATCGGCACCGAGGAGGCAGCGGAGTGAGCACCGGGGGCGCCTATGGCCGGACGATCCAGCTGTTTCTGGTGGATGGCAAGCCCAGCGGGCTGCGCAAGGCGACGATCCACGGCTGGACAGGGCTGCTGTTTGTCAGCGGCGCCGCCGCCTTTGGTGCCCTGACCGCCCGGGCTGAGGTTGACCGCGCCGGGGTCTATGTCCTGGCCGGCCCGGACCCGGCGCAGGCCACCGGCACGCGGGTCTATATCGGCTCGGGCAATTCGGTGTCCGACCGGATCCGCAAGAGCGCCGTGGAGCGGGAGTTCTGGGAACATGCCGTTGCGGTCACCACCAGCGACGATGACCTGTCCAAGGGCCATGCCGAGTATCTGGAGGCGCGGCTGATCGAAATGACGGCCAGCGCCGGGCGGGTGGCACTGGACAATGCAATCCACCCCCCACCGCGCGCCGCCGCCTGCCCGAGGCCGACCGCGCCAATATGGAACAATTCCTGGCGAATCTGCGGATCATCCTGCCGATGATCGGTCTGGACATGCTCAAGCCCCAGCCGCGCGCCGTGGCACAGGCCGCCGAACCGCCCGAGGAACGCACCAGCGGCGATGTCACGTTCGAGATCCGCCACAAGAGCGGCGTTCAGGCGCTGGCGGTGGAGGAGGACGGAGAGTTCGTGGTTCTGGAGGGTTCCGAGGCGCTTTTCGAGACTGGCTATGTGCAGCAGAGCTATCGCACCCTGAAGGAACGGCTGATGGCCGAGGGTGTTCTGGAACCTGCCGACCCGGGGCGGTTGCGCTTCATGCGGCCGTGGTCGTTTTCCAGCCCCTCGGCCGCGTCATCGGTGGTGCTGGACCGGGCCAGCAACGGGCGGACCGAATGGAAGCTGCGCGGATCGCGGCAGACCTATCATGAATGGCAGGAGGCCCGCGCCGCGCAGGAAGCGAAATGCCCGACATGAATCTGGACACCGTCACCCCCGCGGCCTTTGGCCGGTCCCTGCGCGGGGTCGGGGTGAACCTGCTGTGCCGGGATGTGCGGGCGGTGGCGAGGTTTGCCGCGCAGGTGCTGGGGCTTGGGGTGCACCGGCTGGGGGATGATTTTGCGCTGCTGGCGCATGAGGGCACGTTGATACAGCTGCATTCCGACCGCAGCTTCCGGGCGCATCCGCTGATGGGGTTGGTCCCCGAGGCCGGAGCGCGCGGGGGTGGGGTGCAGGTTTACCTGTTCGGACTGGACCCCGATGCCGCCTGCTCCCGGGCCGCCGCCCATGACGCGCTGGTTCTGGAACCCCCGGCAGACAAGCCCCATGGCCTGCGCGAGGCCACGATCCTGTCGCCCGAGGGTCACGCCTTTTCCCCCGCCGTGGTGTCGGCGCTTTAGAGGGCGCCCCCTGACACAAGGTTCCGATGGCGGCGTGGCGATCGTTGCGGATGTCCTCGGCGTGGACCCCAGGGCGTCAGCCCGCCCCGCCAAAAGACCAGCGGCGGGAACGTCCCGCAGTGCTGCCCGCCGGGACCGAAGCGCCCAAGGCGCCGTGCGCGCGTCCTTGCGGCATTTCAGACCCGCCCGTGGGGCTTGTCATGCCTTCCGCGGCGGCTAGTTCTTCATGAAAAGCGGGCTGGGTAAAGATGATCGACGCAATCCAGGTGATGGCGCGGGTGCGGGACACGCCGGCGCTTGACCAGCGCATCCGGATCTTCTCGGACTTCCTGAAGGCCGAGTTCCATTATGACGGCTTCACCTATGGTGTGGGTTTCGATTTCTCGTCCATGGAGGCGCTGCTGTCGCGGTTTCTGCTTAAGGATAGCGGGTTGGATGACGAATGGATGCGCCAGTATGTCGAGCACGGCCTGGGCGCGCGGGATCTGTCCGTGCTGCATGTCGCCTTGCGTCAGGGGGTGTTGCTGCAGTCACAGGTGTTTCGCGCGGCCGACGGCGGTGACATCCCCGATCATTTCGCCGAAGTGCCCAACCGGGCGCGCGATTTCCTGAAATCCGGCTTCTTCCTGTCCTTGCGTGCGCGGGGGTTGGTGGGCGGGATGGGGTTGCATTCATCGACCCTGACGCCGGTGGAGCATGACGCCCGCTTTGCCCGGCATGGGCATCTGGTCGTCGAACTGTGCCGCCAGTTCCATGACATCGCCTGCTGGCGCCAGGAGATCATCGCCGCCACCGGCCTGACGGAAACCAACCTGCAGATGCTGTCGCTGCGCGCCCAGGGGCTGCGCGACAAGCAGATCATCGAGATCACCGGCCATGCACATGAAAACTCGGTCGGGCAACACATGGAAAGGGTGCGCGTGAAGCTGGCCGCCAGGAATGATCGTCAGGTCCTCAGCCTTGCCGCCGGGCTGGGTCTGATCGGCGCGCCGGAATTTCCGGACAAGCGCCTGCTGGACCTGGAGCGCACCGCGCAGGATGTGGAGCGCCGCGCGCAATGGCTGTCCCGTATGGCATGAGCGCCACATGTGGAAGGTCACATATTGCCCGGAATGCCCGGGTTTGCATAAGGTTCGAGCCAAGGAGAAGGCGGATCGGTGCCCGCGATCAGGTGCCACCGCGCTCCCGCCGGGCGGTCGAGGCCCGGTTGGCATGAGGTTTCCGGCTGTGCACCGTCCCTGGGGCCCGGCGTAGCGTTTGGCATGTGAATTTTTACCAGGGCTTTTCAGCAGGAGCGGACGCCCGGCCCCCAGGGTCGGGCGTTCATTTTACCGCCGGACTGACCGGTTGCGGTCCATTTGCCCGGCGCGCCCCGCCCGCTTTCCCGCGCTTGCACGCTGTTCCCCGACATGCGGCAGGACGACGGCCCGGGCCATCGCTGCGGTTGACGGTGGCGGTGTCATTGGAGTATGGTATACCAAGTACATGGCGTTTTTCGCCATGGCCGACGCCAGGTGCAGGCAAAGGGGGGGTGAGGGTGTATATACCAGAATATCATGCCAAGGAAATCCTTGCGCAATATGGTGTCACGATCCCCGACGGCGGCGTTGCCCGGACAGTGGCCGAGGCCGAGGATCGCGCCCGTGCGCTCAAGGCCGAACGCTTTGCGGTCAAGGCGCAGATCCTGGCCGGGGGGCGCGGGGCCGCCGGGGGCGTGGTCATGGCGCCCACCCCCAGCGCGGTGGGCGAGGCCGCGGGCCGGCTGCTGGGCTCGCGCCTGGTCACCGCCCAGACCGATGCCGAGGGCGAGGTGGTCGAGCGCATCTATGTCGAGGCCGCCATCGAGACCGCCCACAGCCTGTATCTGGCCTTTGTGATCGACCCGACAGGCGCGCGGCCCATGCTGCTGGGGTCTGCCCGCGGCGGGGTGGAGTTCGAGGCCGAGGCCCAGGCCGATCCATCGATCCTGGAAACCCTGCATCTGGCCCATGACGGGGCCATCGACGAGGCGGCGCTTGGCGGGTTCCTTGAGCGGCTGGGCGTTCCCGAAGCGGCGCGCGCAGCTGTGCATGCCCTGATCGCCGCCACCGTTCGCGCGGCCCTGCGCAATGACGCCCTGTTTGTTGAGATCAACCCCCTGGTCATCACCCCCGCCCATGACGCGGTGGCGGTCGATGCAAAGATGATCCTGGATGACAACGCGCTGTTCCGGCACCCCGAGTTCGAAACCACCGCGCGCGAGGCCGTGCGTGATGATTACGAACGCATCGCCCGCGAGAATGACCTCAATTTCGTGCGGCTGGAGGGCAATATCGGCGTGGTGGTCAATGGGGCGGGGCTGGGACTGGCCACCAATGACATGATCGCCGATGCGGGCGGTCGGCCGGCGAATTTCATGGATATCCGCACCACCGCCACCAGTTTTCAGATCGCCCGCGGGGTGGAGCTGCTGCTGAGCGATCCCGGCATCAAGGTGTTGCTGGTCAATGTGCATGGCGGTGGCATGACCGTCTGCGACACCGTGGCCGAGGCGCTGAACTTTGCCTATTCGCGCAGTGACCGCCGGGTGCCGGTGGTCTTTCGCGCCGCCGGGCAGAACGCGGACTGGGCGCGCTCCATCATGAAGGACCGACGCCTGCCGCATGAAAACGCCACCTCCATGCGCGCCGCTGTGACCCGCGCGGTGGCCATAGCCAGCGGAAAGGGTGCCTGATGGCCATTCTGATCGACTCTGACACCCGCGTGCTTGTCCAGGGCATGACCGGACGGGCGGGCACCTTCTATACCGATCTGGCCATGCGTTACGGGACCGAATGTGTGGCCGGTGTGCGACCGGGCAAGGGCGGCAGCACCCATGTAGGCCTGCCGGTGTTCAACACCGTGGCCGAGGCCCGGTCCGATACCGGCGCCAATGCCAGCCTGATCATGGTCCCGCCCCACCGCGCCGCCGACGCGATGATCGAGGCGATCGAGGCCGGGATCGGCGTCATCGTCTGCGTGACCGAACGTGTGCCGGTGATGGACATGCTGCGGGTGAAGGCCGCGCTGGACGGCTCTGAGAGCGTTCTGGTGGGGCCGAATTCGCAGGGTGTGCTCTCGCCCGGGCTGTGCAAGATCGGGGTCATGGCCACGCGTGACGCCGCCCCCGGGGCGGTGGGGATCGTGTCGCGCTCGGCCTCGCTGACCTCCGAAGTGGTTGCCCAGACCAGCGCGCTGGGGCTGGGGCAGTCCACCACCGTCGGCATCGGCGGCGACCCGGTGCACGGGCTGGGCTTTGCGCAGACGCTTGAGTTGTTCCGCACCGATGACGATACACGCGCCGTGGTCATGATCGGCGAAATCGGCGGGACCGAGGAAGAAGAGGCCGCCGCCTATCTGTCGAAAACCGATTACGGCAAGCCGGTAATTGCGCTGGTGGTGGGGCGGCACGCGCCCGCCGAGCGGCGCATGGGCCATGCCGGGACGCTGGCGATGATGGGCGCGCGCAGTGCCGCGCAAAAGGCGCAGGGTCTGGCGGATGCGGGCGCAATCATCACCGAAGACGCCGACGCCGTGGCCCCCGCCGTGCAAAAGGCGTTGCGGGGCGGCTGACCGCCCCCGGGCTCTGGCCCCCATCGGCGCAAGCTGCCATTCAGGGCGCATCAGTGAACTGTGACAGGAGGCATTGCCATGACCGCCCTTCCCGAAACCATGCGCGTGGTTGAAATGAACGAACCCGGCGGGCCAGAGGTTCTGGTCCCCGGCACCCGCCCGGTGCCGCAGCCCGGCCCGGGCGAGGTTCTGGTCCGCGTGACCGCTGCCGGGGTGAACGGCCCGGATCTGGTGCAGCGGCGCGGGCATTATCCGCCACCCAAGGGGGCATCGGACCTGCTGGGGCTGGAGGTCTCGGGGCAGGTTGTGGCCATGGGCGATGGCGTGACGCGCTGGGCCGAAGGCGACCGGATCACCGCGCTGACCAATGGCGGCGGCTATGCGGAGTATGTGGCCATCGATGCCGAACACTGCCTGCCGCTGCCCGAAGGCCCGGCCGAGGTGGATGCCGCCGGGCTGCCGGAAACCTATTTCACGGTCTGGAGCAACGTGTTCCTGAACCAGACCCTGCCCGAGGGCGGGCGTTTTCTGGTCCATGGCGGCGCGGGGGGGATCGGATCGACCGCCATCCAGCTGGGCACAGCCCTGGGGCTGGAGGTTCTGACCACCGTGGGGTCCGAGGAAGAAGCGCGGTTCTGCACCGAGCTTGGCGCCGCCCGCTGCATCAATTTCCGCGAGGAGGATTTTGTCGAGATCACCCGCGCCGCCGGGGGCGCCGACATCATTCTGGACATCATCGGCGGAGACTATGTGGAGCGCAATATCAAGGCCGCGCGGCATGACGCGCGAATCATCCAGCTGGCCTTCAACGCCGGGTCCAAGGTCTCGCTGAACCTGATGCCGGTGATGTTGAAGCGGCTCAGCTACACCGGATCGACCCTGCGCTCGCGCCCGGAATCCTTCAAGGCCGCGGTGGCGCGGGATCTGGAATCACGGGTCTGGCCGCTCTTTGCCCAGGGCAAGCTGCGCCCGGTGACGCATGCGGTGTTGCCGCTGGAGCAGGCCGCGCAGGCCCATGCGATGATGGAAGCAGCCCAGCACCGGGGCAAGATACTGCTGCAGCCCTGACGGTGGGGCGTGCTTGCCTGCGCAGCGGAGGGCGGGCCGTGGCCGGGGTGATGGAAGCGCATGTTTGCAATGAGTTGGGCGCCGGGTTGGGCTTGGCCCTTGACCCTGCCGAGCGAGCTTTTCCGGACCTGGCGCCCCGGGTCCGAGCCCTGCGTCAGACCCCTTCGCCAAAAGCCGGGTGGGCCGCATTATTCCTGTTGACACGTATATGGTATGCCACATACCATCTCCGCAACGAGCTTGAGGGAACCTGGGCAGATGCGCATTGAGGGACAGCATGGCAGGAAGGCCGCCGCGATCGGCGCGGTACCTCTGCCGGGCGCGGACCCTTCCTTGCCGCGCTGCGGCGTTTCGGATGCTTGCCCGATGCGCTGGCAGTGGCATAATGTCGACCATTGTTCGACATGGGGGTCATGATGTCCAAAGGGGTCCGGCTTGAGCGTGTTGCGGTGAGTTTCACGCTGAAAGATCATATTTACGATGCGCTGCGCGCCGCCATCATGGAGATGGACATCTACGCCGCCGACGCTGACCTGCGTCTGGACGAACGGCGCATCGCCGAGCAACTGGGCGTCTCGCGCACGCCGATTCGTGAGGCCCTGGCCCGGCTGGAGCAGGACGGCTTTGTCGAGATCCAGCCTCGCAAGGGGGTCTTTGTGCGGCGCAAGTCGCTGGACGAGGTGCTGGAGATGGTGGTGGTCTGGGCGGCGCTGGAAAGCATGGCGGCGCGGCTGGCCACCGAACGTGCCACCGATGCCGAATTCCGGGCCCTGCGCAAGTTTGCGCTCAAGGCCTGCGAGGAGGGCGAGGGCGCGCGCCTGGCCGAGTATTCGGACAAGAACATCCAGTTCCATCAGCGCATTCTGGAGCTGTCGAAATGCAATCTTCTGGTGCGCACGGCGAATGACCTGTTCATGCACATGCATGCCGTGCGGCGCCGCGCCATGGGCGAGGGCGACCGCCTGCGGCGTTCGGTGGTGGATCACATGAACATCATCGAAGCGCTGGAGACCCGCGATGCCGATACGGCCTCGCGCTATGTCCGCGAGCATACCGAACGGTTGCATGACCATATCCGCCGCACCTGGCTGAAGCTGGAGCAGCTTGGCCGCAGGGGTGAGCAGGATCCCGGCCCGGGCGACAGCGCTGTGTCGCCGGTGGCGTCCTCGACCGTGGCGCAGGCCGGGAGGACGGGGGACTGACGATTTGTTGGCCGGTGGCCCGTCCGGGCGCCGGTTTCGAAACTGGGAGGAACTGACATGTCGACGCAAACGCTTGAGCGCACCGCCGAGCAGGATGTGGAGCAGGAACTCACCGATGGCTTTCATCTGGTGATCGATGCGCTGCGGCTGAACGGGATCAACACCATCTATGGTGTTCCGGGTATTCCGGTGACCGATCTGGGCCGTCTGGCGCAGGCCCGTGGCATGCGGGTGATTTCATTCCGCCACGAACAGCATGCAGGCTATGCGGCTTCGGTTGCGGGGTATCTGACCCAGACGCCGGGCGTGTGTCTGACGGTTTCGGCGCCGGGGTTCCTGAACGGGCTGACCGCGCTGGCCAATGCGACCACCAACTGCTTCCCCATGATCCTGATTTCCGGGTCGTCCGAGCGTGAGATCGTGGACCTGCAGAAGGGCGACTATGAAGAGATGGACCAGTTGGCCATCGCCAAGCCGCTTTGCAAGGCCGCCTATCGTATCCTGCACGCCGAAGATATCGGCCTGGGTGTGGCCCGCGCGATCCGCGCCGCCGTGACCGGCCGCCCGGGCGGTGTCTATCTGGATGTTCCCGCCAGCCTTCTGGGCCAGGTGATGGAGGCCACCGAAGGCGAAAAATCGCTGATCAAGGTGGTGGACCCCGCCCCGGCGCATCTGCCCTCGAGCGAGGCGCTGGACCGTGCGCTGGACACGCTGAAGGCTGCAAAGAAGCCGTTGATCATCCTGGGCAAGGGTGCTGCCTATTCCCAGGCCGATGCGGACATCCGCGCCTTTGTGGAGAACTCGGGCATCCCCTACCTGCCGATGAGCATGGCCAAGGGCCTGCTGCCTGACGACCATCCGCAATCGGCCGGTGCGGCCCGGTCGATGGCCCTGAAAGAGGCCGATACCGTCATGCTGATCGGTGCGCGGCTGAACTGGCTGCTCTCCCACGGCAAGGGCAAGGCCTGGGGCGAGCCGGGGACCAAGAAATTCGTCCAGATCGACATCGATGCACGAGAAATGGACAGCAATGTGCCGATCCATGCGCCGCTGGTTGGCGACATCGCCTCGACCGTCAAGGCCCTGAACGAGCGCATGGGCGCTGACTGGCCGAAGGCGCCGGGCGAATGGATGGACCAGCTTGCCGCCAAGCGCGATGCGAATGTCGCCAAGATGGCGCCGAAGCTGATGAACAACGCCGTGCCCATGGATTTCCACGGCGCGCTGGGCCAGGTGAAGCGGGTGATCAAGGAAAACCCGGACACGATGTTCGTGAACGAAGGCGCCAACACGCTGGATTTCGCCCGCGCCATCGTCGACATGTACAAGCCGCGCAAGCGGATCGATGTGGGCACCTGGGGTGTCATGGGGATCGGCCTGGGGTCCTGCGTGGCCGCCGCAGTGGAAACCGGCAATCCGGTTCTGGCGGTTGTGGGTGACAGCGCCTTCGGCTTTTCGGGGATGGAGGTGGAAACCGTCTGCCGTTACAACCTGCCGGTCTGCATTGTCGTCTTCAACAACAACGGCATCTACCGCGGCACCGATGTAAACCCGACGGGGGGCGAGGACGTCGCACCCACGGTGTTCGTCAAGGACTCGCGCTATGACCAGATGATGGCGGCATTCGGCGGCGTGGGTGTTCATGCCACCAGCACCGATGAGCTGTATCGTGCCATGGCGGAAGCCATCGCCTCGCGCAAGCCGACGCTGATCAACGCGGTGATCGATGAAACCGCCGGCACCGAAAGCGGCCGCATCGGCAACCTGAACCCGCAAAGCGTGGTCGGCAAGAAGAAATGACTGCGGTGCAACCGGTCGGAGCGTTCCGGCCGGTTTGCCCCTGAATCGATGGAGCTTCCCATGAAGGCACTTGAAGGTGTTAAAATCCTGGACTTCACCCATGTCCAGTCCGGCCCGACCTGCACCCAGCTTCTGGCGTGGTTTGGCGCCGATGTGATCAAGGTGGAACGCCCCGGGGTGGGCGATGCGACCCGCAAGCAGCTGGTGGACAAGCCGGGCGCCGACAGCCTGTATTTCACCATGCTCAACCACAACAAACGCTCGATCGAGCTGAACTCCAAGACCCCTGAGGGCAAGGAGGTTCTGACCAAGCTGATCGAAACCTGCGATGTTCTGGTGGAAAACTTCGCCCCCGGTGCGCTGGACCGGATGGGCTTTGGCTGGGAACGTATCCAGGAGATCAACCCGCGCATCATCATGGCCTCGGTCAAGGGGTTCGGCCCCGGCCGCTATGAGGAATGCAAGGTCTATGAGAACATCGCCCAATGCGCGGGTGGTTCGGCCTCGACCACCGGCTGGCGCGATGATCTCCCGATGGTGACGGGCGCCCAGATCGGCGACTCGGGCACCGGGCTGCATCTGGCGCTGGGGATTGTCACGGCACTGTATCAGCGCACCCACAGCGGGCGTGGGCAGCGCGTGCTGGCGCCCATGCAGGATGGTGTGCTCAACCTCTGCCGGGTGAAGCTGCGCGACCAGCAGCGGCTGGAGTCCGGCCCGCTGGAAGAATATTCGCAGTTCGGCGAGGGCATTCCCTTTGGCGAGGCGGTTCCGCGCGCCGGCAATGACTCGGGCGGTGGCCAGCCGGGGCGGATCCTGAAGTGCAAGGGCTGGGAGGATGATCCCAACGCCTATACCTATTTCATCACCCAGGCCGCCGTCTGGGACAAGGTCTGCGACGTGATCGGCAAGCCCGAGTGGAAGGACGACCCCGACTACACCACGCCCAAGGCCCGGCTGCCGCGCCTGAACCATATCTTCGCCACGATCGAGGAATGGACCATGACCAAGACCAAGTTCGAGGTCATGGACATCTGCAACCCGCTGGATATCCCCGTGGGGCCGATCCTGAGCATGAAGGAAATCGCCGCAGATGAGGATCTGCGCAAGACCGGCACGCTGGTCGAGGTCGATCACCCCGAGCGCGGCAAATACCTGAGCGTCGGCTGCCCGGTGAAGCTGTCGGACAGCCCGGTGGATGTGACGCGCTCGCCGCTGCTGGGCGAGCATACCGCCGAGGTTCTGCGCGATGTGCTGGGCTACGACGGTGAGGCGCTTGCGCGCATCCTGGAATCGGGGGCCGTGGGCAACGCAAAGCTGGCGGCGGAGTGATCTGCCCGGCGCAGGCCGCAGGGTCTGCGCCCCGGGCACCGGGTCGGGCACGGGTCCGATCCACCAGAACCGGGCAGGCGCCAGCGGCGCCTTCCCCTGACACTGCGGCAGGCCACGGCAAATGCCGGCATGGCGCCGCAACAGGATAAAGAAACGGGAGGAGGGGAAATGCGGATAGTTGTGCATGGCCAACAGGCATTCGGCCGCGCAGTGTTGGAGCGTCTGCTGGAACGCGGGGAAAATGTGGTGGCTGTTTGTTGCGCCCCCACCAAGGAAGGCAAGCCCGAGGACCCGCTCGCGGAGCTGGCCCGCGAAAAGGGACTGCCGCTGCACCAGCCCGCCTCGTGGAAGACGCCCGAGGCGCTGGAGCTGATGCAATCCTTCGACGCTGATGTCTGCATCATGGCCTATGTGCTGCTGTTCGTGCCCGAAGCGGTGCGCGATGCACCGCGCTACGGCACCTTCCAGTATCATCCGTCGCTGCTGCCCGAACATCGCGGGCCCAGTTCGATCAACTGGCCCATCGCCATGGGCAAGACACGCACCGGCCTGACCATCTTCTGGCCCGATGACGGCTTGGACGAGGGCCCGATCCTGCTGCAGAAAACCTGCGAGATCGGCCCCGATGAAACTCTGGGCGACGTCTATTTCAAGAAGCTCTTCCCCATGGGGGTGGATGCGATGATCGAATCTCTGGAACTGGTCAAGGCCGGGGTGCTTTTGAAGCATGATCAGCGCCTTGAGGACGGGTCCTACGAAAGCTGGTTCAAGAAGGATCTGGCCCGGATCGACTGGTCGAAACCCGTGGCCGAAGTCTACAACACCATCCGCGCAGCCAACCCCGCACCCGGCGCCTGGACCACGCATGGCGGCGAGGAGATCGCCTTCTTCGACAGTGTCCGCCAGGATGGCGACGGCACCGCGGGCGAGGTCGTCTCGGTCTCGGATGATGGCATGCTGGTGCAGGGCAACGGCGGGCGCATTCTGGTCAAGCGTGTGCGGCCCAAAGGCGCGGGCAAGCAGCCTGCGGCGGAATGGGCGGCGGCGGCAGGCGTCAGCGCGGGCACCGCGCTGGGAAGCTGACCGGCGTTCCCTGTGCGGGAAAGCGGAAGCGCCCGGCCACAGACAACGAACACGCGCCGGGGACAGTTCGGTCCCGGGCGTCAGGTGATGCAGCAAGGACATTAAGGGAGGATGCCCATGTCTGATATCGAGATTGCGCGCGCGGCGAAGAAGAAGCCGATTCAGGAGGTTGGATCGAAGCTTGGGATTTCGTCGGATCATTTGCTGCCCTACGGGCATGACAAGGCGAAGGTTTCGGCGGAGTATATTGCCTCGCTGAAGGATCGCCCGAACGGCAAGCTGATCCTGGTCACGGCGATCAACCCGACGCCCGCGGGCGAGGGCAAGACCACGACCACGGTGGGCCTGGGCGACGGGCTGAACGCCATCGGCAAGACTGCGGCGATCTGCATCCGCGAGGCCTCGCTGGGTCCCTGCTTCGGGATGAAGGGCGGGGCTGCGGGCGGCGGCTATGCGCAGGTGGTGCCGATGGAGGACATGAACCTCCATTTCACCGGCGATTTCCACGCCATCACCAGCGCGCACAACCTTCTGGCGGCGATGCTGGACAACCACATCTACTGGGGCAACGAGCTGGAGATCGACATCCGGCGCATCGCCTTCCGCCGGGTGATGGACATGAACGACCGGGCCCTGCGCCAGATCGTGTGCAACCTGGGCGGCGTGGCCAACGGCTTCCCGCGCGAGGCGGGCTTCGACATCACGGTGGCCTCCGAGGTCATGGCGATCCTGTGCCTGGCCGTTGACATGACGGATCTGGAGCGGCGCCTGGGCGACATCATCGTCGGCTACCGGCGCGACCGTTCGCCGGTGTTTGCGCGCGACATCAAGGCCGATGGCGCGATGGCGGTGCTGCTGAAGGACGCGATGCAGCCCAATCTGGTGCAGACGCTGGAAAACAACCCCGCCTTTGTCCATGGCGGTCCGTTCGCGAACATCGCGCATGGCTGCAACTCGGTCGTGGCCACGCAGACGGCGCTGAAGCTGGCCGATTATGTGGTGACCGAAGCGGGCTTCGGCGCCGATCTGGGCGCCGAGAAGTTCTTTGACATCAAGTGCCGCAAGGCCGGTCTGGAACCGGCGGCGGCGGTGATCGTGGCCACGGTGCGCGCCATGAAGATGAACGGTGGCGTGGCCAAGGGCGATCTGGGCGACGAGAATGTCGACGCCGTGAAGAAGGGCTGCGCCAACCTGGGCCGCCATATCGAGAACGTGAAATCCTTTGGCGTGCCGGTGATTGTGGCGATCAACCATTTCGTCACCGACACCGATGCCGAGGTGGCCGCCCTGCAGGACTACGTGCAGGGTCTGGGCACCGAGGCGGTGCTGTGCAAGCACTGGGCCAATGGCTCGGCCGGGATCACCGAACTGGCCGAGAAGGTGGCGGCCCTCGCCGATGGCGGCAGCGCCGATTTCAAGCCGCTCTACCCCGATGACATGGGCCTGTTCGCCAAGATCGAGACCATCGCCAAGAAGATCTACCGCGCGTCCGAGGTGATCGCCGACAAGAAGGTGCGCGATCAGCTGAAGGAGTGGGAGGCCCAGGGCTATGGCAACCTGCCGGTGTGCATGGCCAAGACGCAGTACAGCTTCACCACCGACCCCAACCGCCGCGGCGCCCCCGAAGGCCACACCCTGCCCATCCGCGAGGTCCGCCTCTCGGCCGGTGCAGGCTTCGTCGTGGTCGTCTGCGGCGAGATCATGACCATGCCCGGACTGCCAAGGCAGCCCTCCGCCGAGGTCATCCGCATCAACGACGAAGGCCTCATCGAAGGCCTGTTCTGATCGCGGGGTCGGCCAGAGGTCCGGCTTCGGACTTGTAAGTGCTTGCGATCACGGTAATGATCCTGCGCAAGCTCCGCGCGCATTGAAACGTTCTGTCGCCTGGCGCGCGGCAAGAGACAGGCAGGCCCCGGATGGAGGAGATGGGGCCTGCCCGAGACGAGCAGCGCCGGGATCGTCCGGCGCGCGAGGGAGGAGTAGACGGAATGTCGATCAAAAGCATACTTGCGGCCTATTCGGGTGATGCGGCGGGTTCGAGCGGTCTGGGCCTGGCGATGTTCCTGGCGCGTGCCCATGAGGCGCATCTGACCGGGGTTGTGTGGCGCGGACCATCGCCGGTCGAAAGCCGCTTCCACAATTTCATGACGCGCGACGTGCTGGACATGCTCAAGCGCCGGGAGGCTGAGGTCGCCACGGAAATCCGGGACGGTTTCAAAGCGCGGATCGCCGCTGACGGGAACGGGCTGCAGACCAGTTTCATCGATCTTGAAAACAGCGCGGAATTCAGCCTGTCCAAATGTGCGCAGACCTACGATCTCGTGGTGATGGGCAAACGTGCGGCTGCGGTCGGGCGTGAGCATATGGCGGCCCGTCCGGACGTCGTGGCGCTGCGGTCCGGGCGGCCGGTTATCCTGGTTCCGCATGACTATCAGGCCCGCTCGCTGGGCAAGAAGGCCGTCTTTGCCTGGGATGGCAAACGCGCCGCGGCCCGCGCTTTCGGCGATGCGATTCCGCTTCTGGCTCCAGGGGCCGAGATCACGGTTCTGAGCATCGGAGAGGCACCTTCCAACGGCGTGGGCGACGATATGGTCGGCCTTCTTCGTCGTCATGGTATGTCTGCGCATTCTGTTGTTCGGAGTTCTGGTGTTGGTGGTGTTTCCGGGGCCTTGATG
>NZ_JACBXS010000025.1 GCF_013415485.1 Rhabdonatronobacter sediminivivens
ATCTCCGTTCTGTGTCGCAACTGAACAGAATCACAACCTGCTGAATTCACTCAACTCATTTCCGATTGGCCTCTCAGGCCGCAGGGGCCGAAACCTGCCGCGACCAGGCAGAACGCTCCGCGATCAAACTCCGAAGCCCCACGCCAAGCCGCTTCCTGAAGGCTTCAGGCCGCCGAACCGGCCCTGAAAGGCAAAAATCGAGGTGCCCTACTTTCTTCGGACTGTACGGGCCCCGACTGCCGTCTCAGGGCTCTCAGCAGTCACGGGGTATCTTGTGTCAGGTGGCGAACGCCGGGCGCTGTTGGTGCGCCAGCGCACAGGGTCTGCGGGTGTGGGCACAGCGATTGATCTGAACCGGAGCCACCCCATTTGCGTTAATGTATGGCAACAATGATGGAGGTTTCGATGCGATTGTTCCGCAATTCAACCGCTCTGGTCACCGCAACGCTGCTGGCACTGCCCGCTGTCGCCGACGCCCCCTATGAGGTCGAAATCCTGGCCGAGGGGCTAGACCGGCCTTGGGGCATGGCTTTCCTGCCCGGCACGCAGGATCTGATCATCACCAAGCGCGGCGGGTCGGTGGCGCTCTGGCACCATGACAGCGGCGAAGTGACCGAAGTCTCCGGCGCCCCCGATGTGATCAGCGACGGGCAGGGCGGCCTGCTGGATGTGGCGCCTGCGCCGGATTTCGAGGACAGCCACATGGTCTACATGACCTGGGTGGCCGAGCATGAGGATGGCGAAGGCACCACCACCCATCTGGGCCGGGCCGTGCTGGATCGCGACGACGGCGCGCTGAGCGATCTGGAGGTGCTGCATGTTGTCTCGCCCGGGGTGGACAGCAGCGGGCATTTCGGCTCGCGCATCGTGTTCCATGACGGGCATGTGTTCGTGGGTTTCGGCGACCGCAACTCCAAGGAGTTCGGCCCCGATCACATCGCCCAGGACCTGAGCAGCGAGAACGGCGCGGTGATCCGCCTGACCATGGATGGCGAGATCCCCGAGGATAACCCCTTCGTCGATGTCGAAGGGGCTGCGGGCGCGATCTGGTCCTATGGGCACCGCAACATCCAGGCCATGGCCGTGCACCCGGACACGGGTGAGATCTGGCTGGCCGAGCATGGCGAAGCCGGCGGGGATGAGGTCAATCTGGTGCAGCGCGGCGGCAACTATGGCTGGCCGCTGGCGGCCTTTGGTGTGGATTACCGCACAGGTGAGCAATTCGCCAATCCGCATCAGGAGGGGGACGGCTTTGTCATGCCCGCCTATCACTGGCCGCCGGGGCGTGATGCGCATTTCCCGCCCTCAGGCATGACCTTCTATGATGGCGATGCCTTTGGCGACTGGCAGGGCCGGATGCTGGTGGGCAACCTGTTCCATCGCTACATCGGGCTGTTTTCGGTGGATGGAGAGCAGGTGTCCTCGCCCGAGCGGCTGGTGGAGGATCTGGACCTGCGCATCCGCGAGATCGAGGTCGGCCCCGAGGACGGGTTCATCTATGTCATCGCCGATGGCGAGGATGTGCCGTTGTTCCGGTTGGTGCCGGCCGAGTCCGACTGAGGCCGGGGCCTGTGGTGGTGTGGGAAGCGCCCGTGCCGCGCGCCCACCCACCCACCCCGCGCGCCACGGGCGCTGTGGCCGTGCGATGCACGGCCACATTGATTTCACAGGACCGCCTGATCGCCGGTTTCTTTCACCGCCTCCATCACCACATGGGTAGAGGTGGACATGACATGCGGCAGGCTGGAGATATGTTCGGCCAGCACGCGGCGGTAGCTGGCGATGTCGCTGGAGCGCACCTTCAGCAGGTAGTCGAACGCCCCGGCGATCAGGTGGCATTCCTCGATCTCGGGCACTTTGCGCACGGCGCTGGCAAAGGCGTCCAGGGCGGCTTCGCGGGTGTCGGAGAGCTTGACCTCGACAAAGGCGACATGGGCGGCGTCAATCCGGCGCGGATCGATCTGGGCGCGGTAGCCGGTGATCACGCCCCCGGCCTCCAGCCGTTTCAGCCGGGCCTGGGCGGGGGATTTTGACAGTCCGATCCGGCGCGCGAGTTCGGTCACCGACACCCGCCCGTCCACGGACAGCACCCGCAGGATCGCCTGATCGAAGCGGTCCAGGTCGGTTCGGTCCTTTTGCATGGTGTGCCCCCGTAATTATGGCCAGAACGACTTTGATTTTACCGAAGATCAGGAAGAAAGAAAGCGTCCGGGCGGATATACTGGCAAAAATGCCCATAATGCAGGAGCGTCCCCATGTCGCGCATCGCCCTTCCGCCGATCCCCCGTTCCATCACGCATGATCAACTGGCGTCCGAGGCGCAGCTTCTGGAAGCCGCGCGGCGCGATGCCGGGTTGGACGGCCCGGCCCGTGCGGCGATCACCGGGGTGGCCGCGGACTATGTGCGGCGTATCCGCGGCGCCTCCAGCCCCGGGTTGATGGAGGTGTTTCTGGCCGAATACGGCCTGTCCACCGAGGAAGGCATCGCCCTGATGTGTCTGGCCGAGGCGCTGCTGCGCGTGCCCGATGCCGACACCATGGATGCGCTGATCGAGGACAAGATCGCGCCTTCGGACTGGGGCAGGCATCTGGGCCATTCCTCGTCCTCGCTGGTCAATGCCTCGACCTGGGCCTTGATGCTGACGGGCCGGGTGCTGGAGGACCGTGAGCCGGGCATGGCCGGGCATCTGCGCGCCGCCGTCAAACGGCTGGGCGAGCCGGTGATCCGCACCGCCGTGGGCCGCGCCATGAAGGAGATGGGCCGCCAGTTCGTGCTGGGCGAAACCATCGCTGCCGCCATGAAGCGCGCGCGGGGGATGGAGGCGAAGGGCTACACCTACAGCTATGACATGCTGGGCGAGGCGGCGCGCACCGATGCCGATGCGCAGCGCTATTTCGACGCCTATGCGCAGGCGATCAAGGCCATCGGCAAGGCCGCGACCTCCGGGGATATTCGCGACAATCCGGGGATTTCGGTCAAGCTCTCGGCGCTGCATCCGCGCTACGAGGTTGCGCAGCGCGCCCGCGTCATGGACGAACTGGTGCCCCGCCTGCGCGAATTGGCGCGCATGGCCGCGCGGCTGGGCATGGGCCTGAATGTGGATGCCGAGGAATCCGACCGCCTCGCACTCTCGCTGGAGGTTATCGGCACGGTGCTGGCGGATCCGCGTCTGGCCGGTTGGGACGGGTTCGGCGTGGTGGTGCAGGGCTATGGCCAGCGCGCCGGGGCGGCCATCGACTGGCTGCATACCACCGCCGAGGCACTGGACCGCAAGCTGATGGTGCGGCTGGTCAAGGGCGCCTATTGGGACACCGAGGTGAAGCGCGCGCAGGTGCTGGGGCTGGATGGCTTCCCGGTGCTGACCCACAAGGCGGGCGCCGATGTGAACTACATTGCCAATGCGCGGCGCCTGCTGGACCGGGCCGACCGGCTCTATCCGCAATTCGCCACGCATAACGCGCATACGGTGGCGGCGATCCTGCATATGGCGGGGGATCGGCGGGACTATGAATTCCAGCGCCTGCACGGGATGGGCGAATCGCTCTATGATCTGGTCATGGCCGATCACGCCATCCGCTGCCGCATCTATGCGCCAGTGGGGGCGCATAAGGACCTGCTGGCCTATCTGGTGCGTCGATTGTTGGAGAACGGGGCGAATTCCTCCTTCGTCAACCAGATCGTCGATGAGGAGGTCGCGCCCGAGACCGTGGCCGCCTGTCCCTTTGAAGCGCTGGAGGGGGTGGCGGCGTTCCCCAACCCGCTGATCCGCACCGGCCCGCAACTGTTCGCCCCCGAACGCGGCAACGCGCGCGGCTGGGACCTGACCTGCGCCCGCGATCTGGAGGAGATCGAGGCCGCCCGCGCCCCCTTCCGCACGGCGCAGTTTTCGGCAGCGCCGATCCTGGCCGGGGAGGCGACGGGCGGCGAAACTGCGCCCATCATCAACCCCGCCGACCCCGGCGACACCGTGGGCCATGTGACCCAGGCCAGCGCGCAGGATATCGCCGCCGCGCTGGACGCCGCGCGCCCCTGGCAGGCCAGCGCCGGGGAACGCGCCCGCGTGCTGGAACGTGTGGCCGACCTTTATGAGCGCGATTTCGGCAAGATATTCGCCATCGTCGCGCGCGAGGCGGGCAAGACCCAGCTTGATGCCGTGGGCGAACTACGCGAGGCGGTGGATTTCCTGCATTACTACGCCGTGCAGGCGCGCAAGCTGGCCGCGCCCCCGCGCGGGGTCTTCACCTGCATCTCGCCCTGGAACTTCCCGCTGGCAATCTTCACCGGCCAGATCGCGGGGGCGCTGGCTGCCGGGAACGCGGTGCTGGCCAAACCGGCCGAGGCGACGCCCCTGATCGCCCATCTGGCGGTGGAACTGATGCACGAGGCCGGGGTGCCGCGAACCGCGTTGCAATTCCTGCCGGGCGAGGGGGGCGTGGTGGGCCGCGCGTTGACCTCGGACCCGCGTGTTTCAGGCGTGGCCTTTACCGGATCGACCGGCACCGCGCAGGCGATCCGCCGCGCCATGGCCGAACATCTGGACCCGGCGGCACCGTTGATCGCCGAAACCGGGGGGCTGAACGCGATGGTGGTGGACAGCACGGCGCTGCCGGAACAGGCGGTACGGGACATTCTGGCCTCTAGCTTCCAGTCGGCGGGGCAGCGCTGCTCGGCCCTGCGGTGTTTGTATGTTCAGGAAGATGTGGCCGAAAGCTTCACCGAAATGCTGTTCGGCGCCATGGAGGAGTTGACGCTGGGCGATCCTTGGGACCTGTCCACCGATGTCGGCCCCCTGATCGACGCCCGCGCGCAGGCCGATTTCCGCGCCTATATCGACGCCGCCCGCGCCGAGGGCCGGGTGCTGAAGGAGCTGCGCGCCCCGAAATCCGGGCATTTCCTGGCACCAACGGTGATCCGCGTGCCGGGGATCAAGGCGCTGGAGCGT
The DNA here is from genome assembly GCF_013415485.1 of Rhabdonatronobacter sediminivivens. Taxonomy (GTDB): domain Bacteria; phylum Pseudomonadota; class Alphaproteobacteria; order Rhodobacterales; family Rhodobacteraceae; genus Rhabdonatronobacter; species Rhabdonatronobacter sediminivivens. Next base: position 4,944 of record NZ_JACBXS010000025.1, read on the forward strand.
GAAATCTTCGGCCCCGTTCTGCATCTGGCCACGTTCAAGGCGGCGGACCTGCAGAAGGTCATCGACGATGTGAACGCCACCGGCTACGGGCTGACCTTTGGCCTGCATACGCGCATCGACAATCGCGTGCAGGAGGTGGTGGAGCGCGTGCGCGTGGGCAACACCTATGTCAACCGCAACCAGATCGGTGCGGTGGTGGGCAGCCAGCCCTTTGGCGGTGAGGGTCTTTCGGGGACAGGGCCAAAGGCGGGCGGGCCGAACTACGTGCCCCGTTTCGCAGGCAGCCCGCTGCGGATGGAGGGTGCATGGGGCGGAGACACCACGCCCGGTGCGGTGCAGAAGGCACTTGACGCCGCCACGCCCCCCGAAACCCGGATTGAGGCCGAGTTGCCCGGCCCCACGGGCGAATCGAACCGCCTGACCATGGTGGCGCGCGCGCCGGTCCTGTGCCTTGGCCCCGGGGCTCAGACCGCCGAGGCGCAGGCGGAGGCCGTGCGGGGCTTTGGCGGAGCGGCGGTGGTGGTCGAAGGCCGCCTGCCGCCCGAGGCACTGACGGAACTGCAGGGGTTTTCAGGCGTGATCTGGTGGGGAAGCTCCGAAGAAGGCCGCGCCCTTACCCGCGCTCTGGCCCTGCGCGACGGGCCTATCCTGCCGTTGATCGGGGGGGCGCCGGACCGGGCGTATGCGCTGCTGGAGCGGCATCTGTGCATCGATACCACGGCCTCGGGGGGGAATGCGCAGCTTCTGGCCGCCGTTGGCGCCGATCCATAAGCCGCCCGCCAATTCGGGCGTCCGCGCAAGCAGCGCCCCGAGCCGCGCCCACCCACCCACCCTGCGCGCCTCGGGGCGCTCTGCCCGGCGCAGGCGCCGGGCAGGGAAAGCTGTCAGGCTTCGCTGAAGAAATCCTGCAGCGCGGCCAGGGTTTCCGCGGGCGCTTCTTCGGGAAGGAAATGGCCCTGGGGGACAGCATGGCCCCGCACGTTGCGCGCCACCTTGCGCCAGCAGTCCAGCACATCGAACTTGCGCCCGACAAAGCCGCGATCCCCCCAGAGTGCCATGACCGGCATCTCCAGCAGACGCCCGGCATCGGCGGCATCATGGTCCAGGTCAATGCTGGCGGCGGCGCGGTAATCGGCGCAGCTGCCGGCAATGCAGGCCGGGTCCGAAAACGCCCGCAGATAGTCGGCGACGGCTGCCGGATCGAAGACCGGGGCCGCGCTTCGGCTCCAGTGCCCCAGTTTCTTGCGCAGGTAGAATTCGGGGTCGGCGCCGATCATCCGTTCAGGCAGGGGGGCGGGCTGGATCAGAAAGAACCAGTGGTAGTAGGCCGTCGCGAACTCCATATCCGTGGCGGCATACATCTGGTCGGTGGGGGCAATGTCCAGCACCGCCAGCCGCTGGACGGCGCGGGCATGGTCACGGGCCATGCGCAGCGCCACCCGCCCGCCCCGGTCATGGCCGGCCACCATGAAGCGTGCATGTCCCAGTGCGGCCATCAGCGCCACCTGGTCGGCGGCCATGGCGCGCTTGGAATAGACCGCATGGTCGTCACTGTCGGCGGGTTTCGAGGACCGGCCATAGCCGCGCAGATCGCTGACCACCACATGAAACCCTGCCTCCACCAGTCCCGGTGCAACGCGGTGCCAGCAGGCATGGGTCTGCGGATAGCCATGCAGCAGCAGGACCGCCGGACCCGCCCCGGCGCTGCGCGCAAATATGTCCATGCCTTCGGGTGTCGTGATCCGGTGCTCGGCAAAACCGTTGAACATTGGTGCCTCCGTTCAAGCCAGCGCGCGCCCGTGCGTCTGCACGGGCAGCGCCCATGCGGCGCGGGGTGGGTGGGTGGGCGCGACGCATGGGCGCTGCATTCGCGCGATCGGCCACAGGTGTCGCATCATCCATCCAGCGCCGCCGAGACCGGCACCAGCGTTACCTCATCCGCGCGCCCCTCCATCCGCCAGGACAGGATGCCGGGCAGCGTCTCGGGGCTTTCGGCATGGCCCAGGACGATCACGCTGCCCTCGCGCCCGGCTTCGAATACGGCGCGGTCCAGAAAGCGCCGGATCACGAAAATCGACTGGTCATCATCATCGAGCACCCGATACACCTGCCCCTGTGCCAGCCCCGAACCTGCGGCGATGCGCGCGGCCGGGTTCAACCCGCGGGCAAAGCTCACCAGCGCATGGCCGTCGCGTTCCAGCACCGGCACAACCAGTTGCGCAAGGCGCGTGTCACTCTGAAACCCGCCTTCCGGCAGGTCGATCACGCCCACAGCCTCGGGGATGGTGGCGAAATGGTTCTCGAAGGTGATCTCGAGGTCGCTGGCGGTGGCCCGGGTGGGCAGGGCGCTGGCCAGGATCAGCAGCTCCATCCCTGCCGCGCGATAGGCCGCAGCGGCCTCGGCGGCGCCTTCGGCCATGGGGTCCAGCGCGATTGTCACGGCGAAGGGCAGGGCCTTGAGATCGCTGCGCAGTTCCGCGCTGATCCCGTCATCGACAAGGATAATCGCCATGCGGGGCAGGTCCGGGTCCAGGTCCGCCGGGGCCGCATGGCGCAGGACAGCGGGCAGGTCCAGCGGCTGCGTTTCCTCCGCTTCCGCCTCGGGGGCGGCGTCCTGCTGGGGGGGCGGATCACCGATGCGCGGCAGCCGGTCGGTGCGGATGCGCGCGCGCGGGGTGATCTGGTCAGGGTCGTCTTCGGATCGGGCCTGCGGCGCGGCGGGTGCGGGGTCATCGAGTTGCACCAAGCCGGGCGAATCGCTGACGGGCCGGGGCGGGCGGGTCAGACGCGGCAGGACGGGCGGTTCCCCGGCCTCGGCGCGCGGCAGAGGGACGCTGGCCTCGGACGGGGCGCGGCCGGTGTCACTCTGGGGCGGGGCGGTGTCGCCGGGGCGTGCGGGGGCGGCAGGCTCGGCGGCGGGGCTGTCGCCGAGCGGCGCGCGCGGGGCCAGGGGCAAGGAGCGCAGCGCATCAGGCGCAGCGCCCGAGGCGCTTTGCGCCCGCGGCTCCGGCGGTGTGGGCTCGGGCGCGGGGGTGGTGACGGTCTGTGGCCGGGGGCGGGACGGGGGCGCGGGCAGGTCCGGCGCCGTGCTGTTGCCGCGCGGGCGCGCAGCAGGCGCGGGGCGGCCCGCATCGCTTGCCGCTTCAGCTCCGGGGGCAGGAGGCTCGGTCACCGGCGCGGCATCGCCGGGCGGTTCCGGCAAGGCGGTGACCAGCCTTTCTGCCGGGTCCGGCAACTCGGGCACAGGCGGATCAAGCAGGACCGCCAGCACCAGGAACCCGGCGACAAAGGTCACGCCGCCCCAGATCAGGCCTGACACAAACCCCTTGCCCAAAGCGCCCTCCGAACATGCACACCCGCCATCGCATCGGTTGTTTCACAAATGCAGACGCGGGGCAAACCTCAACCGCGCGGTCTTGACCCCGGGCCAAGCCTGCGGGCATGTAGGCGCAACGCCGTGCCTGCCAACGGCCCGGGCCGAGAGGATTGCCGACATGCTGCTCCTGATCGACAACTATGACAGCTTCACCTGGAATCTGGTGCATTATCTGGGCGAACTGGGCGCCGAGGTCAAAGTGCAGCGCAATGACGCGCTGGACGTGCAGGCGGCCATGGCCTTGCGGCCTGCGGCGATTGTGCTGTCGCCCGGTCCATGTGACCCCGATGCCGCCGGGATCTGCCTGCCCCTGACCCTGGCCGCAGCCGAAGCGGGCATCCCGCTGCTGGGCGTATGCCTGGGCCATCAGACCATCGGCCAGGCCTTTGGCGGCAAGGTCGTGCGCGCGCCGCAGATCGTCCATGGCAAGCCCGGAACCATGCACCATACCGGCAAGGGCGTCTTTGATGGTCTGCCCAGCCCGTTTTCGGCCACCCGCTACCATTCGCTGATCGTCGACCGCGAGAGCCTGCCCGCGTGCCTCGAGATCACCGGCTGGCTGGAGGATGGCACCATCATGGGCCTGGCCCATCGCAGCCTGCCCATCGAAGGGGTGCAGTTCCACCCTGAAAGCATCCGCTCCGAACACGGCCATGCCATGTTGCGCAATTTTCTGGACCGGGCCAGTGTGGCCGCATGACCAATGACATCAAACCCCTGATCGCCGCCGCCGTCACCCGCCCCCTGACGCGTGAGGAAGCCGAGGCCGCCTTTGCCATCTTCTTCGAAGGTCAGGCGACCCCGGCGCAGATGGGCGGGTTCCTGATGGCCCTGCGCACCCGTGGCGAAAGCGTGGATGAATATGCCGCGGCCGCCGCAGTCATGCGGGCGCGCTGCAACAAGGTGCGCGCCCCCGAAGGCGCCATGGATATTGTCGGCACCGGGGGCGATGGCAAGGGCACGCTGAATATCTCGACCGCTGCGGCCTTTGTGGTGGCGGGCGCCGGGGTGCCGGTGGCCAAGCATGGCAATCGCAACCTGTCGTCGAAATCCGGCGCGGCAGATGCGCTGGGGGCGCTGGGGATCAATGTCATGGTCGGTGCCGATGTGGTTGAACGCGCCCTGGCCGAGGTTGGCATCGGCTTCATGATGGCCCCCATGCACCACCCGGCCATGCGCCATGTCGGCCCCGTGCGGGCCGAGCTGGGCACAAGAACGATCTTCAACATCCTGGGACCGCTGACAAATCCCGCCGGGGTCAAGCGCCAGTTGACGGGTGCGTTTTCCGCCGATCTGATCCGCCCAATGGCCGAAACCCTGCGCACCCTGGGGTCCGAGGCCGCCTGGCTGGTCCATGGCGGCGATGGCACGGATGAGCTGTCGATCTCGGCCCCCAGCCGTGTGGCCGCGCTGCAGGACGGTGAGATCACCGAGTTCGATCTGCACCCCGAAGAGGCGGGCCTGCCCGAACATCCGTTCGAGGCCATCCTGGGCGGCACTCCGGCCGATAACGCCCGCGCCCTGCGTGGGCTGCTGAATCGCGCGCCAGGGGCATACCGCGATGCGGTGCTGCTGAACGCAGCAGCCGCGCTGGTGATTGCCGGACGCGCGAAGACATTGGCCGAAGGTGCTGATATCGCACGCGAAAGCATAGATTCCGGTGCCGCACTGCATAAGGTGGAAGCGCTCGCGCGCCTCGCCCCCTCTGACCCCCCGGTAAAGGCGCAATCATGAGCACCATTCTGGAGAAGATCAAAGCCTACAAGCTGGAAGAGGTCGCCACCCGCAAGGCCGCGCGCCCGTTGGCCGATCTTGAGGGCGCCGCCCGCGCCGCCGATGCGCCCCGCGGGTTCGCCGCAGCGCTGGCAAACGCCCAGCGTCAGGGTTACGGTTTGATTGCCGAGATCAAGAAAGCCAGCCCTTCCAAGGGTTTGATCCGCCCTGATTTCGACCCGCCCGCGCTGGCACAGGCCTATGCCGACGGGGGCGCGACCTGTCTGAGCATTCTGACCGATGAACCCTCGTTCCAGGGGGCGGATGACTTCCTGGTGCAGGCCCGCGCCGCCACCGACGTGCCTGTGCTGCGCAAGGATTTCCTCTATGACCCGTGGCAGGTGGTCGAATCCCGCGCGCTGGGGGCAGATTGCATCCTGATCATCATGGCCAGCGTTTCGGATGCCCAGGCGATGGAACTGGAGGCCGCGGCGCAGGACTGGGGCATGGATGTTCTGGTTGAGGTGCATGATGACGCCGAACTGGAACGTGCAGCGACCCTCAAATCGCCGCTTCTGGGAATAAATAACCGTGATCTCAATACGTTCGAGGTAAGCCTTGACACGACCCGAAGGCTTGCACGCCTTGCTCCAGCGGATCGTCTTCTGGTGGCCGAAAGCGGGCTGAGCACGCCGCAGGACCTGGCCGACATGGCCATTTATGGCGCGCGCTGCTTCCTGATCGGCGAAAGCCTCATGCGCGAGGCCGATGTCGCCGCCGCCACTCGGCGCCTGCTGGCCAATCCGCTGACAGCAGAAGGGGGAATGTGATGGCGCTCACCCATTTCGATTCCGACGGCCACGCGCATATGGTTGATGTGTCCGAAAAGGACGTGACCGCGCGGGTGGCCATCGCCGAAGGCAGCGTCATCATGCGGCCGGAAACCCTTGCGCTGGTGACTGAGGGGCGGGCGAAGAAGGGCGATGTGCTGGGGGTTGCCCGGCTGGCCGGGATCATGGGGGCCAAGCGCTGTGCGGATCTGATCCCGCTGTGCCATCCGCTGCCGATTACGAAAGTGTCGCTGGACCTGACCCCGGATGTGGCGCTCCCCGGTGTCCGCCTGCGCGCCGAGGTCCGCACCACCGGCCAGACGGGTGTGGAAATGGAGGCCCTGACCGCGGTCAGCGTTGCCGCGCTGACAGTGTATGACATGCTCAAGGCCGCCGAGAAATCCATGCGCATAACCGAGATCGCTGTGACGCTGAAGGATGGCGGAAAATCAGGGCGTTACGAGGCGCGTTGAAGTCAGGACAAGAATGATCACCGTTGACGAAGCGCTTGCCCGCATATTCGCCCTTGTATCGCCGGTGGGGACGGAACCGATTGGCCTGATCGAGGCCGACGGGCGCGTCTTGCGCGCTCCGGTACGTGCCGGACGGGACCAGCCGCCCTTTGCGGCGTCGGCCATGGATGGCTACGCGGTCTGCGGTGACCTGCGCACGGGAACGGTGCTGCGGGTCATCGGCGAGGCGGTTGCCGGACGGGGCTTTGCGGGAAAGCTCCATCCGGGTGAAGCGGTGCGGATCTTTACCGGCGCGCCCGTGCCGGAGGGCGCCGATCGCGTTGTGATCCAGGAGGACATGCAGGCCGGTGATGGTACGGCAACGATGCTGCGCGATCCTTCGCGCAACATGCACATCCGCCCGCAATCCATTGATTTTTCGTGCGGAGACACGGTTTCAGCGCCGCGTCGGCTGCGCCCCGTCGATCTGGCGCTTCTTGCGGCCATGAACGTCCCGCAGCTTCAGGTCAGTCGCAGGCCGGTGGTGGCCTTCATTGCCACGGGGGATGAGCTGGTAATGCCGGGCGAGGACCCCGGCGCGGAGCAGATCATCGCCTCGAACATCTTTGCCCTGGCGGCCATGGCCCGCGCCGAAGGGGCCGAGGCCCGCATCCTGCCCATTGCCCGCGACACCGAGGACCGCCTGCGCACTGTCCTGGAACTGGCCGCCGGTGCGGACATGATCGTGACCATCGGCGGCGCTTCGGTGGGGGACCATGACCTGGTGAGCAAGGTGACCGATGCCATGGGCGCCGAGCGGTCTTTCTACAAGATCGCCATGCGCCCCGGAAAGCCCTTGATGGCCGGAAAGCTGGGCGAGTCCCTGTTGCTGTGTCTGCCGGGAAATCCCGTTTCTTCAATTGTCTGTGGTCATCTGTTCATGTTGCCTGTGCTGCGCGCCATGCTGGGTCTGGGCAGTTGGCCTGCGCCCACGCGCACGGCGCGGCTGGGATGTGACGTGGCGGCCAACGGCCCGCGCGCCCATTACATGCGCGCGCGATTGCACCCCGGTGAAGCTGATCCACAGATTACCCCATTTGCCAATCAGGACAGCGCGGTGATCAGCCTGTTGGCGGAAGCGGATGCGCTTTTGCTGCGTCCCGCCGGGGACGGCGCACAACCCAAGGGTGCGCCGGTCCGCTATATTCCACTTCATGCTGGTTGACACATAGCACGAACACAGATAGAACGTTTGCGGAATATCAGTGCTGTGCAGCCGCGCGGGGGGTTACATGCTGACACGCAAGCAGGTCGAACTTCTGTCCTTGATCAACGAACGCATGCAGGCGGATGGGGTTGCTCCCTCATTCGACGAAATGAAGGACGCGCTCAATCTGAGGTCCAAGTCCGGGATACACCGCCTGATCACGGCGCTGGAAGAGCGTGGGTTCATCCGTCGTCTGCCGCACCGGGCGCGGGCGATCGAGGTGTTGAAACTGCCTGAGAAGATGGCGCGGTCCGAGCCGCTGAGCGTGATTCAGGGCGGTGCGCGTGCTGCGCCCCCTCGGCCAGCGGGGGGCATGGCTGTGCAATCCGCCGGCGCGATGGAGGTGCCCTTGATGGGCCGGATCGCTGCCGGCACGCCGATTGAGGCGATCAGCGAGGTGGCCAACCATATCGGCGTGCCGGGCGCGATGATCTCGTCCAGATCCAAGCACTACGCGCTGGAGGTGCAGGGCGATTCGATGATCGATCTGGGCATCAACGACGGGGATATCGTGGTGATCCGGGAGCAGTCCACCGCAGAGAATGGCGATATTGTCGTGGCGCTGGTCGATGGGCATGAGGCAACGCTCAAGCGGTTTCGTCGCACCAAGGGCATGATTGCGCTAGAGGCTGCGAACCCGGCCTATGAAACGCGGGTGTTGCGCGATGATCAGGTCAATGTGCAGGGGCGACTTGTCGGGTTGATCCGGAGCTATTGAGCCTTGCGGCAGACTTGTCGCGGCGGTCTCTGGTTCCGGAACCGGGGATCCTGCGAATGGACGGTTCGTGCATGTGTGTTCGGGCAGGGTAAACAGGGCAGCGGCATCGGTGCCGATGATCTTCAACGGTCCAGGGGCTGACCCGTTCGGATGCGCCGCGTTGGGCGCGGGTGGCTGCCGTGTCATAAGTGTGCGCCTTGCGGTGCCGCGGGTCCGCAAGCGATGGCCGAGGAGGCACCGGCCATGTCTGACCCGGCCTGCGACGTGGCGCATCTGAGCGTTTTCGGTGCCTGCTGGACCGGGGCGTGTGCCTCTTGGGCGTCGGACGCTATGCCGTCATCTCGGCCAGCAGCCGGTCCAGAAAGGCGGCGCCGGCTTTGAACTGGTCGATTTCGATGAATTCATCGGGCTGATGGGCCTGGGCAATATCACCGGGTCCGCAAACGACAGTGGAGTATCCCTGTGCCTGAAACTGGCCGCCTTCGGTGCCGTAGCTGACCACGTGACTGCCGTTGTCGCCGCTCAGCCGCCGGGTGCGTTCTTCGGCCCTGCCACCGCGTTCGGGGCGCAGGGGGGGAAGGGCGAAATATCGGTCCAGATGGATGGCAGCCTCGGGGCGGATGGCCTTCATGTCGGCTTCGATCCGCGCGACCTCGGCCTCGAATGCGGCGCACCAGGTTTCAGGGTCGTCGCCGGGGACGACGCGAAAGCTCAGAGAGAAATGGCAGTCCCTGGCAGTGATGTTATGGGCCGTGCCGCCCGCAATTGTGCCCACATGCAGCGTGGTCCAGGGCGGATCAAATGCGGCGGCCAGCGGGCCGGGCGTGGCGCGGGCATTTTCGGCGTTGCGCTCGTTGGCCCATTGGATCAGGCGCGCGGCCTCCATGACCGCGCTGACCCCGCGATGCAGGATCGATGAATGCACCTCAAACCCGCGCATGTGCACGCGGTAACCGGTGCCGCCCTTGTGGCCGGTGACCACCCGCAGGGTTGTCGGCTCACCCACGATCACGGCCTCGGCGCGGGGCAGGGTGTCGACCATGGCGTGGATCAGATCGACCACGGCCATGCAGCCCACTTCCTCGTCATAGGAGAGCGCCAGTTGCAGCGGGCGGCTCAGGTCCATGCCGCGGGCCTGGACCATGGCGGCGATGGCCAGCGCAACAAAGCCCTTCATGTCGCAGGTGCCACGTCCATAGAGCCGCCCGTCGCGTTCGGTCACCTGCCACGGGTCGGTGGTCCAGTCCTGCCCATCCACGGGCACCACATCGGTGTGCCCGGAGAGGATCAGCCCGCCGGGCACATCCGGGCCGACCTGCGCGAAGAGATGCGCCTTGGTTCCGCAAGGCGAGGGGACGCGGGTTGCGCCGATGCCGTGTTCGGCCAGATAGCCTTCGACCCAGTCGATCAGGGGCAGGTTGCTGTCACGGCTGACGGATGGAAAGGCCACCAGGCGGTCCAGGATATCGCGGGCGCTGAGTGTTTGGGGCATCTGCCCTCCGGTTCTGGGCGGCGCCTTGGGTCAGGTCCCGGGCAGCGCGACAATGGTTTCGGTGATCAGTTCCAGGCAATCGAGTGTGGAAAAGCGGTGATCCGCGCCCTTGACCAGCGTCAGCCGCAGATCGGCGCAGGTGGCGTGTTCCATCAGCCGCAGCCCCACCGCCACCGGGACATCCGTATCGGCGGTTCCGTGCAGCAGCCGCACCGGAAAGGGCAGGGCCAGAGGATGGCGCAACACCAGGTTCTGGCGCCCGTCCTCGATCATGCGGCGGGTGACGATGTAGCCGTCGTCGGAATAGTCCGAGGGCACCATGAAGAAGCCTTCGTGGATCAGTTGCGCGCGCTGTGCGTCCGAGGCATCGGCCCACATGCTGTCCTCGGTGAAGTCCGGCGCGGCGGCGATGCCGACGATCCCGGTGATGCGCTCGGGGATCGCGCGCGCCATCAGCAGCGAAATCCAGCCGCCCATCGAAGACCCCACCAGCACCTGCGGCCCCTCGGTCAGGGTGGTGATGGCCTGTTGCGCATCCTCGGCCCAGTCGCCGATGCAGCCATCCTCGAACCGTTCCGAGCTTTCGCCATGGCCGGAATAGTCGAAGCGCAGAAAGGCGCGGCCCTGCGTGCGGGCCCAGGCCTCCAGATGCACGGCCTTGGTGCCGGTCATGTCCGACACCAGCCCGCCCAGGAACACCACGCCCGGGCCGCGCCCCGGCGTGCGGTTATAGGCGATGCGCCGCCCCTGCGGGGTTTCCAGAAATTCGGTCATTCCGCGCCCAGCTCCTTCAGTCCATATGCCACCCAGGCGCCCGCCAGCGCCATCGCCGCGAACAGCGCCAGCGTGACCTGCGCGCCAAACGCCCCGGCAATGGCGCCAAAGACGCCGCTGGCCAGCAAGATCACCCCGATCACGGTGTTCGCAATGGCGGTATAGACGGCGCGACGCTCGGCGCCAACCATATCCACCAGATAGGTGGACCGCCCCAGCCGCACGCCCTGATGCGCCACCATGATCCAGAACAGCGCCAGTGGCATGGCCCAGAGCGTTCCGGCCAGCCCCATGGCCCAGAAACCCAGCGTCAGCGCCATGCCCGCCGCGCCGCTGATCCCCGTCCAGATCAGCACCCGGCGCGAGGATCTGTCCGCCAGCCGCCCCCAGACATAGCCTGAAAGCAACCCGGCCAGCGCCGAGGCCAGCACCAGCGTGCCCAGCCCCTCAAGTGCGGCGCCGGCTTCGCCCGCGGCCAGCACCACCAGCCAGGGCGGGGCCAGCGCGGTGGCGGTCAGCAGTCCGCGCGCGGTGATGAAGCGCGCCAGTTGCGGATCCTCGCGCAGGTAGCGCAGGTTGGCTATGGCGGCCTGCCATCCATTGGCGCCGCCATCGGAAGCGCCCGCATCCTCGGCCAGCCCGGCAAAGATCACCCCCGCCAGCACCCAGGCCCCCGCCGCCAGCGCAAGCGCGCCCAGCACCACCGCAAAACGCGCCTCCGAGAACACGATCAGCACCAGCGCAAAGCCGATCACCACCACCGAAGACCAGGACGCCGCCAGCCCCGTCACCGTCCCGCGCTGGCCCTTGTCGATGGTCTTGCCCAGCACGTCCTTGTAGGCGACCGAGGCGACCGAGCGTGACAGCGCCAGCACCGCCAGCCCCGCCAGGATCACCAGCCCCGCGGCCAGCCCTTCCAGCAGCAGCGCCGCCAGCAGGATGATCGCCGCGCCCGCGCCCTGACCCAGCGCCGCCCCGGCCCACGCCCATTTGCGCCGCGCCATCGCCCGGATGCGCGCCGCGGTGAACAGTTGCGGCAACAGCGAACCGGCCTCGCGGATCGGGACCAGCAGCCCCACCAGCGCGGCAGGGGCGCCCAGATGTGTCATCAGCCAGGACAGCACCAGCTTGGGGTCAGACAGCCCGTCGGCGGCCTTGGACAGCCCCAGCGCCCCGGCATGGCGCAGGAAGTTCTGCGGCTGCGCATTGCAGGCCTCGTCGGAAATGTCACGGCAGACGCGGCCATCATCCTCGGCGGCCAGCGTTTCGTATGCCAGCCGGACGGCTGCGCGGGGTTCAGGCATGGGCGACTCCGGTTGATGCGGCGAGGATAGCGAAGTTTTCCAACGTGGCCAGCTTGACTTTCGTTCCCCGCCCAGCGAAACCCACGCCCGACATAACCCGCAACCGGGCGTTCCGTGGGCGCCAAAATGACGAGGACCGGCCAATGGCCCAGATCTCCCTGACCTTCCCCGATGGCAATGCGCGCAGCTTCGACGCCGGTGTGACCCCGGCCGAGGTGGCCGAGAGCATCTCGAAATCGCTGGGCAAGAAGGCGATTTCGGCCACCGTCAACGGCGCGCATTGGGATCTGCAATGGCCGATTGACACGGATGCCTCCATCGCCATTCACACCATGGCCGATGACGCGCCTGCGCTGGAACTGATCCGCCATGACCTGGCCCATATCATGGCCCGCGCCGTGCAGGAGATCTGGCCCGATGTCAAAGTCACCATCGGCCCGGTGCGCGACAAGGGCTGGTTCTATGACTTCGACCGCGCCGAGCCCTTCGTCCCCGAGGATCTGGCGAAGATCGAGGCGCGGATGCGCGAGATCATCAACGCCCGCGAACCGGTCACCACCGAGGTCTGGGACCGCCCCCGCGCCATCGCGCATTATTCGGCGGTGGGGGAGCCCTTCAAGCTGGAACTGATCGAGCGCATCCCCGAGGGCGAGCCCCTGCGCATGTATTGGCACGGGGATTGGCAGGATCTCTGCCGCGGCCCGCATTTGCAACACACCGGCCAGGTGCCCGCCGATGCGTTCAAGCTGATGTCCATCGCCGGGGCCTATTGGCTGGGGGACAACACGCGGCCGATGTTGCAGCGCATCTATGGCGTGGCCTTCAAGGACCGCAAGGATCTGAAGGCCCATCTGACCATGCTGGAGGAGGCCGCCAAGCGCGACCATCGCAGGCTTGGCCGCGAGATGGAACTTTTCCACCTGCAGGAAGAGGCGCCGGGCCAGATATTCTGGCACCCCAATGGCTGGATGCTTTACACCACGCTGCAGGATTACATGCGCCGCCAGCAACGCCGTGGCGGCTACGTCGAGGTGAACACCCCCCAGGTCGTCAACCGCAAGCTGTGGGAAGAAAGCGGCCATTGGGAGAATTATCAGGAGCATATGTTCATCGTCGAAGTGGACGAGGACCATGCGCGCGAAAAATCCATCAACGCGCTCAAGCCGATGAACTGCCCCTGCCATGTGCAAGTGTTCAATCAGGGGCTGAAAAGCTATCGCGACCTGCCGTTGCGGATGGCCGAATTCGGGTCCTGCAACCGCTATGAGCCGAGCGGAGCCCTGCACGGGATCATGCGGGTGCGGGGGTTCACGCAGGATGACGCCCATATCTTCTGCACCGAGGCCCAGATAGAGCCGGAATCGCGCCGCTTCATCGAATTCCTGTCAGGCATCTACGCCGATCTGGGGTTCGAGTCCTGGCGCATCAAGCTGTCGACCCGGCCGGAAAAGCGCATCGGGTCCGAGGAAAGCTGGGATCATGCCGAGGCGGCGCTGGCCAATGCCGTGGTGGCGGCGGGCCACAGCTATGAGATATTCGAGGGTGAGGGTGCGTTCTATGGCCCCAAGCTTGAATTCGTGCTGACCGACGCTATCGGGCGTGATTGGCAGTGTGGCACGCTACAGGTGGACCCGAACCTGCCCGAGCGGCTGGACGCGACCTATATCGGTGCAGATGGCGCGAAACATCGCCCCGTGATGCTGCACCGTGCGGTGCTGGGGTCGTTCGAGCGGTTCATCGGCATGTTGATCGAGAATTTCTCGGGCCGTCTGCCGCTATGGCTGGCGCCGCGTCAGGTGGTGGTGGCCTCGATCGTATCCGCCGCCGATGACTATTGCCGTGATGTGGTGGCGGCGCTGCAGGCCGCCGGGATCCGGGCCGAGCTGGACCTGCGCAACGAGAAGATCAATTACAAGGTCCGTGAGCATTCGGTGGGCAAGGTGCCGGTGATCCTGGCCATCGGCGCGCGCGAGGTCGAGGAGCGGACGGTATCTGTCCGGCGTCTGGGCGAGAACCGGACCGAGACCCGAAGCCTGGACGCGCTGATCCCTGACCTGTCCCAGGAAGCCACGCCACCCGATCAGCGCGGGACATGACCGCGCTGGACGCAACCGCGCTGCTGGCGGCCGAACGCTGGCTGCGGTTCCACGATCTGCGCGCGGGGCCGGGATTCGGCGCGGTGACGCTTTGGGTCGATGCTGCCGAACCCTCCGAGGACATGGTGCCGCTGGGCAGTGGCAGCGCGCGGATCGACCGGATCATCGGGCCTGTTCAGGCGATCGAACCCGGTCTGGACAGCCTGCGCTACCAGATCGTGTTCCGCGATTGCGTGGCCTGGGGCTGGCGCGATGAAAGCTATGCGCTGCCCGAGGAAGGCGAGGATACCGGCACGGCGTTGCGGCGCTACACGGTCTCGCATTTTCTGGAGTATGCGCGGCGGGCGGGCTTTTCCGAAGGCATGACCGAACACCCGATGGAGCATTTCTCGGTGGTGACGCTGGATGCGATTCTGGATGTGTTGTGCCCCGAGGCGCCCGAGGTCACGGCCCGGCTGATCCGCCATGATGACGATGGCCACCGGCAGGAACCCTGACGCGGGTTTCGCCGCAGGTTGCTGCCGCAAAAGCGCCCCCGAGCCGCGCCCACCCACCCACCCTGCGCATCTCGGGGGCGCTGGCCCGGCATGGGCCGGGCCCGGGTCAGTCCGGTTGTGTCACTCGGCGAGCGGGTGGTGGTCCAGCACCAGCCGTTTGAGGCGCTCTTCAAGCACATGGGTGTAGATTTCGGTGGACGAGACATCGGCATGGCCCATAAGCGCCTGAATGGCGCGCAGATCGGCGCCCCCGGCCAGCAGATGGGTGGCGAAGGCGTGGCGCAGCACATGCGGGCTGACGCGTGACGGGTCCAGCCCGGCGGTGACGCAAATCTCCTTGATCAGGGTGAAGAAGCGCACCCGGCTGAGGTGCCCTTCCTTGCCGCGCGAGGGAAACAGGTGGCGCGGTGCGGGCAGGCGACGGGCGCGCAGGGCGTCGGCCTGGGCCTCCCAGCAGGTCAGCCAGTCGCGCAGCGCGGCGCGGGCGGGATCGGACAGCGGCACCATGCGTTCCTTGCCGCCCTTGCCGCGCACCAGGATCAGGCGCGGATCGCCCCGCACGGCGGCGACGGGCAGGCTGACCAGTTCGCTGACCCGCAGGCCGGTGGCGTAGAGCAGTTCCATCAGGCAGGTGTTGCGCAGCCGGTCGGAAGGGCTGCGCCCGGTGCGGCCCGCGGCCTCCAGCAGGCGCTCGACCTCTGCATGGCTCAGCGTGCCGGGCAGGCGCTTGGACTTGCCCGGCCCGGTGATGCGCAGCGCCGGGTTATCGGCGCGCAGCCCTTCGTCATAGGCGAAGCGGAACATCTGCCGGATGGCCGAGAGCCGCCGCGCGCGGGTGGATCTGGCCAGCCCCTCGGCCTCGCAATCGATCAGGTAGGCTTCCACCCCGGCGCGGTCGATACTGCCAAGATCAAGGCCCTTGCGCGCGCACCAATCGGCGAAATCCGACAGGTCGCGCCCATAGGCCAGCAAGGTGTTGCGCGCGGCGCCGGCTTCGGCGGCGGCGGCGTCCAGGAAGCGGGAGATGAGCCTGTGGTCCAAACTCGGCGCGGCGGGCATGGTTCAGCCCGTCCGGTTCAGGATCAGCAGTTCGATCGCCGCGCGCCGGGTCACCCCCTCCAGCCCCAGGGCGCGCAGGGTTGCGAGGGCCTCGGTCAGGGCGCGCAGGTCGCCTGCAGCGCCTTCGGCCAGGCGTTCCAGCGCCACCAGCGCGGTGTCACCCTTGTGGCCCTGCGCGATCCGGGCGGCGAGGGCTGCGGGCACAGGCGGTGGATCGGCCAGCGCTTCGGCCACGGCCTCGGCCGGGGTATTGGCCGCCGCTGCGGGCAGGGGCGTGCCCAGAGCCAGGGCCGCCAGGAAGGGCGCGCGCGTGTCATCGGGCAGGGGGGTGTCGGGGCTCAGGGCGTCTTCGGGGGCCAAGAGGGCCATTTCAAAGGCGATCTGCCTGGCGGTGCCCGCCAGCGGCACCGGGGCCAGGCGGCTGGCGAAGATGCTGGCAAAGGCGATTTCCAGTTCGGCCGCCTGCACCAGTGGCCAGAGGCGGATGAGCGCGTCCCCAATCCGTGTATCGTCCCCTGCGGTCAGCGCCGCCTCAAGCGCATTGACCGCGCGCACCCGGTCCCAGATCCCGCCCGAGGCCGCGGCGCGGGCCTCGGTGTAAAGGCCCAGCAGGCGGTTGGGCTCCAGCGCGCCGGCGCGGGTCAGCCGTTCGGCCGCGTCCAGCTGCGCGCGCCACCCGGCGGTGCCGCGCAGATCGGCATGGGCAAAGGCCAGCGGCAGGGACTGGGTGTACACGGGCTCGCCAATGGCTTCGAGGATGCGCCATTGCAGGGGGGTGCTGACGGTGGGTATGGGGCGGGACATCTGCATCTCGGCGTCCTCGGCATCGAGGAACCGGCGCAGAAGGGTGGCGTCGGTCGGCGTGATCCCGCCCAGGGTTTCGGCGGTTTGCAGGCTGAGCATGGCTGCGGCCCAGTCACCGCCTTGCATCAGGCAGAAGGTCCGCCCGGCGTAGTTCGGGCTCAGATCACCTTTGGGAGCAAGAACTGAGGCGCAGGCGCGATCCTCGACCCCCAGCAGCAGGGCGATGTCGAACCAGCGCGACCAGAGCTCCGGGGTGACTTCGGCCCCGCTCTCGATCAACTGCAGCGCCTGGTCAAGGGCGCCGAAATCCACCAGCTTGTCAATGCGTGCCAGCAGCAGGTTGCCCTCGGGGGCCGGATCGCTGGCGACAGGCGGAGAGAACTCGGCCAGAAGGATGCGGTAGATGGCCCGCTGCGCCGCCGGAAGCGTGTCGGTGGAAAGCGCGCGCACCCGGGCGGCCAGTTCCGGTGCAGGGGTCAGGCCCCAGAATTCGTGTGGCAGGCCAACGCGCTCGGCCGGGAAGAGGCCGATTGCCTGATCGGATCCTGTGCCCAGAGGGGTCACCAGAATGGGTTCGTCGGTGACCCCGGGGCTTACGCCGGGGCCGTCCTGCGGCGCGCCCAGGTGGAACGGGGCCGAAGCCGCCAGATTGTCCGACAACCAGTCGATGGCGGACAGGGGCGCCTCGGCCGCCGCAGGGGCGACACCTGCCATCGCTCCCGCGAGCGCCCCAGCGAGGACCGGGGAGGGGCGGCGCCTAGTTGCCATCCAGGCTGACCGGTTCGCTGACCTGGCTGCGCTGGGGGCTCAGGTCACCGACATAGGCAAAGCCCACAAGGCCGATGCCCCCCAGGACGGCCAGGATCAGAACCAGTTTCACAATGTGGCGCATGCGCGTCGTCCTTTGTCTGTTCCTTTCATCCGGATGCGACACCCTGCCCGATGCATCCGTCCATGACCCCTGGCAAAGACCGGCCGAGGCGCTTTGGCTATGGAACTTGATGCAATATCGCGTCATTGAGGGGGAATGCAAAGTGAAGTTTTCTTGTGCGGCTGGGCAGGATGGCGGTGAACGGAAAAGGGACCGGGGTGCGCCTGCACAAGACCGTGGTGCTGGTGGGCATGATGGGGGCCGGCAAGACCGCCGTGGGCCGCGAGATCGCCCGGCGCATTGCCGTGCCGTTTCTTGATTCGGACGAGGAGATCCAGCGTGCGGCCAATATGACCATCGCCGAGATCTTCGCGCGCGACGGCGAGGGGTTCTTTCGCCGCCGCGAGGCCGAGGTGATCGCGCGGTTGATGCGTGAACGGCGCGGGATCCTTTCGGTGGGTGGCGGCGCGTTTCTGAATGCCGACACGCGGGCGCTGATTTCGAAGCTGGGTGTGTCGGTCTGGTTGCGCGCAGACTTGGAGCTGTTGTGGTCCCGGGTAAAGGGCAAATCGACGCGCCCGCTGCTGCGCACCGAGGACCCGCGCGCAACTCTGGCCGCCTTGATGGACGCGCGCGAGCCGCATTACGCCCTGGCCGATCTGGTTGTCGATGCGCGCCCGGGCTACGCCATCGGAGACATGGCCGCCAAGGTTCTGGAAACCCTGGCCACGCGGTCGGATGTATTGGAGGGGTATGGCGGATGAACGCTCAGGCGCAGGGGATCGACCGGGTTGGTGTGGCGCTGGGGGCGCGCAGTTATGACGTGCTGATCGGCCCCGGATTGCTGGCCGATGCCGGGCGCCATGTGGCGCCGCTGCTGGCGCGGCCGCGGGTGGCGGTGATCTGCGATGAAACCGTCGCCGGGTTGCATCTGGATGCGCTGCGCGGCGGGTTGGAGCGTTCCGGGGTTCGCATGGACGCGCTGGCCCTGCCGCCGGGCGAGGCCACCAAGGGCTGGCCGCAGTTCACCCGCGCGGTGGAATGGCTGCTGGAGGCGCAGGTGGAGCGGCGCGACGTGGTGGTAGCGCTGGGCGGCGGGGTGATCGGCGATCTGGCCGGGTTCGCGGCGGCGGTGCTGCGCCGGGGCGTGCGCTTCGTGCAGGTGCCCAGCACGTTGCTGGCGCAGGTGGACAGTTCCGTCGGGGGCAAGACGGGGATCAACACCGCGCAGGGCAAGAACCTGGTGGGGGCGTTTCACCAGCCCTCGCTGGTGCTGGCGGATACGGGGCTGCTGGATACCTTGCCCGCGCGCGATCTGCTGGCGGGCTATGGCGAGGTGGTGAAATACGGCCTGTTGGGGGATGCCGGGTTCTTTGCCTGGCTGGAAGAGAACGGCCCGGCGCTGGCTTCGGGCGATGCTGCGGCGCGGCAACATGCGGTGCGGCGGTCGGTGGAGATGAAGGCCGGGATCGTTGCGCGCGATGAGCATGAGACCGGCGAACGGGCGTTGCTGAACCTGGGCCATACCTTCTGCCATGCGCTGGAGGCGGCGACCGGCTATTCTGATCGGCTGCTGCATGGCGAAGGCGTGGCGATCGGCTGCGCGCTGGCCTTTGATCTGTCCGCGCGGATGGGGCTTTGTGCGCAGGAGGTGCCCTCGCGCGTGCGGGCGCATCTGCGCGCGATGGGGATGAAGGCGGATCTGGCGGATATTCCGGGGGAGTTGCCGGCGGTTGAGGCGCTGGTGGCGCTGATGGGGCAGGACAAGAAGGTCATCGACGGGCAGCTGCGCTTCATCCTGGCGCGCGATATCGGCGCGGCCTTTGTCTGCGATGATGTGCCGGGCGATCTGTTGCGCGCGATGCTGCAGGACGCGCTGCCTGCGCGCTGAACTTTCCGGCTTTCGCTGAAGGAGGGCCGCGCGGACGCGCGGCCCGTTCCTTTTTCTGGCACCGGGCAAGCCCGGTGCGCGGGGGCATTCTGCCCCCGGGGCCCGCCCTGGTGGGCGTGTCCTCCCCCTGAGAGTATTTTTGGCAAAAAAATAGGCCTGGTGCGCAAATTTTATCGTTTGATAAAATTTGCGCCTGTGGCAAGGTGTGCGGAGCCAGTCCTGACGGGGAGAGAGCCAGTGACCAGCATGATGACGCCCGGGATTGCGCCCGGACGCTTGAGCGCCGACGCGTATGCGCGCAATTTTAATGACCTCTATCCGGATTTTGACCCGCATGAGGCGATGGTGGCGGCGGATCGCTGCTACTTCTGCCACGATGCGCCTTGCATCACCGCCTGTCCGACCGAGATCGATATTCCGCTGTTCATCCGGCAGATCCAGGCAGGCCAGCCCGAGGCGGCGGCAAAGACGATCTTTGACCAGAATATCCTTGGCGGGATGTGCGCGCGGGTCTGCCCGACCGAAACGCTGTGCGAAGGGGCCTGCGTGCGTGAGGCGGCCGAGGGGCAGCCGGTGGAGATTGGCCGGTTGCAGCGCTATGCAACGGACCGGCTGATGGCGCAGGGCGGGCATCCCTATGCGCGGGCCGAGCCTTCGGGCAAGCGTGTGGCTGTTGTGGGGGCGGGGCCTGCGGGGCTGGCCTGTGCTCATGGGTTGGCGCGGCGCGGGCATGATGTGGTGATCTTCGAGGCGCGCGAAAAGCCTGGCGGGCTGAACGAATACGGGATCGCCGCCTACAAGACCCCCCATGACTTCGCCCAGTCCGAGGTTGACTGGATCATGGAGATCGGCGGGATCAGCCTGCGCCAGGGCATGGCGCTGGGGCGCGATATCACGCTGGAAGGGCTGCGCGCGGAGTTTGACGCGGTGTTTCTGGGCATGGGGCTGGGCGGTGTGAATGCCCTGGGCGTGTCCGGGGATGACCGCGACGGCGTGCGCGATGCGGTAGATTTCATTGCCGAATTGCGCCAGACGGATGATTTGTCCGCGCTGCCGGTGGGGCGCCATGTGGTGGTGATCGGTGGTGGCATGACGGCGGTGGATGCGGCGGTGCAGTCGAAGCTGCTGGGCGCCGAGCATGTCACCATGGTCTATCGGCGCGGGCGGGAGCGGATGTCAGCCTCGGACCATGAGCTGGATCATGCGGCGACGGCGGGGGTGAAGATCATCACCGATGCAATGCCGGTGGCCGTGCATGGCAATGGTGCCCTGCGCGAGGTCGAATTCGCCTATACGCGGCAGGGTGCGAACGGGTTGGAGGCCAGCGACGAGCGCTTCCGCCTACCAGCGGATCAGCTGTTCCGCGCCATCGGGCAGACGCTGGAGGCCACGCCCGAAGGGCTGGCGCTGGAGGGCGGCAAGATCGCGGTGGATGGCGCGGGCAAGACCTCGGTCCCCATGGTCTGGGCCGGGGGCGATTGCACCGGCGGGGGCGAGGATCTGACCGTCACGGCGGTGGCGCAGGGGCGCGATGCCGCCGCCGATATTCATGCACGCCTGATGGGCTGAGGAGGGATCGAACATGGCCGATCTGAGAAGCGATTTCCTGGGGATCAAATCCCCGAACCCGTTCTGGCTGGCCTCGGCCCCGCCGACGGACAAGGAATACAACGTCGTGCGCGCCTTCAAGGCGGGCTGGGGCGGTGTGGTCTGGAAGACCCTGGGCGCCGAGGGGCCACCCATCGTCAATGTGAACGGGCCGCGCTACGGGGCGGTCTGGGGGGCGGACCGGCGGTTGCTGGGGCTCAACAACATTGAACTCATCACCGACCGCCCGCTGGAGGTCAACCTGCGCGAGATCAAGCAGGTCAAGCGCGACTGGCCGGACCGGGCGATGGTGGTCTCGTTGATGGTGCCCTGCGATGAGGAATCCTGGAAAGCGATCCTGGCCCGCGTGGAAGAGACCGAGGCCGACGGGGTGGAGCTGAATTTCGGCTGCCCGCATGGCATGTCCGAGCGCGGCATGGGCTCGGCCGTGGGGCAGGTGCCGGAATACATCGAGATGGTGACGCGCTGGGTCAAGCAGCACTCGCGTATGCCCTGTATCGTCAAGCTGACCCCGAACATCACCGATATCCGCAAACCGGCCGAAGCGGCGAAGCGCGGGGGCGCGGATGCGGTGTCGCTCATCAACACGATCAGTTCGATCACATCGGTCGATCTGGACAATTTCAGCCCCGAGCCCTCGATCGACGGGAAGGGCGCGCATGGGGGCTATTGCGGCCCGGCGGTCAAGCCCATCGCGCTGAACATGGTGGCCGAGATTGCGCGCGATCCGGCCACGGCCGGCCTGCCGATCAGCGGGATCGGCGGCGTGACCACCTGGCGCGATGCGGCCGAGTTTCTGGCGCTGGGCGCGGGGAATGTGCAGGTCTGCACGGCGGCGATGACCTATGGGTTTGGCATCATCAAGGAGCTGACGGCGGGGCTGTCGCTCTATCTGGACCAGAAGGGAATGACGCTGTCGGAGCTTTCTGGGCGCGCGGTGCCCAATGTCACCGACTGGCAGTATCTGAACCTGAACTATGTCACCAAGGCGCGGATCGACCAGGACCTGTGCATCAAATGCGGGCGCTGCTATGCGGCCTGCGAGGACACCAGCCATCAGGCGATTTCCATGTCGCCGGACCGGGTGTTCGATGTGATCGACGAGGAATGCGTGGCCTGCAACCTTTGCGTCAATGTCTGTCCGGTCGAGAACTGCATCACCATGGAGCGGCTGCCGGCCGGTGCCGTGGACCTGCGCACGGGGCAGGAGGTGCGCGACGATCATGGTGACTGGACCATGCACCCGAACAACCCCATGGCCCGGGCGGCCGAATAGCCGGGCAGGGGGGCTCCCGCCCGGCGCGGGTCGATCGAAGATCGATCCGCGCCCGTTGGGCCGGGCCGCGCATTCTGCGCGGCTGCGGCTCTGGTTGGCGTGTTCGGGGATGATCCGGCGCGGGGTGCCGGTGGCCAGTCTCTCTCGGCTTGCTGCGTGTTGTGTTCCTGCCCGGGGCGTTCATGCCCCGGGCAGCGCCCGACGCAGGCGCGCAGTGTGGGTGGGTGCGGCACGGGGGCGCTATTGCCGCGTCGGCACTGCGACGAGGCGCGAGGGTGCGGGCGAGTGTTCCGGTCTCAGATGGAGACGCGCTCCAGGATCTCTTGCTTGGTCACGTCCTGCGCGCTCTGTGACAGGACCACCTCGCCGCGGTTGAGCACGCAGAAACTGTCGGCCAGCGCATAGGCGAAATCGAAATATTGCTCGACCAGCACGATGGCGATCTGGCCCTCGGCGCGCAGCAGTTCGATCACCTTGCCAATCTGCTTGATGATATTGGGCTGGATGCCCTCGGTCGGTTCATCCAGCAGCAGAACCCTGGGTTGCGCGATCAATGCGCGGGCGATGGCCAGTTGCTGTTGCTGCCCGCCTGACAGGTCGCCGCCGCGCCGGTCCTTCATCTGTTTCAGGACCGGAAACAGATCGTAGATCCGGTCAGGGATGCGGCGCTCGGCCCGCGGCAGGCAGGCGAAGCCGGTCTGCAGGTTTTCGGTTACGGTCAGCAGGGGGAATATCTCGCGCCCCTGAGGGACATAGGCGATGCCCGCCTGCGCCGCCTGCGCGGCCGAGGGATGCTCCAGCACCTGCCCGTCCAACGTGATGGTTCCGCCCGAATAGGGGTGGCGCCCGGCGATGGCGCGCAGGAGCGAGGTCTTGCCCACCCCGTTGGTGCCCATCACCGCCGTCACCGCGCCGGGCCGCGCCTGCAGCGACACGCCCCACAGGATTTGCGACGCCCCGTAATGCAGGGTCAGGTTTTCAACGCTCAACATGTCTCAGCGCCCCAGATAGACATCGATCACCTGCTGGTCTTGCGTGACATGGTCCAGCGATCCTTCGGCCAGCACAGACCCTTCGTGCAGCACCGTCACCCGGCAGTCCAGGCGGCGGATGAACTCCATGTCATGTTCGATCACCATCACCGCGCGGCTGCGCGCGGCGCGGGTCAGCAGCGCGGTGGTGTGTTCGCGCTCGGCCGGGGTCATTCCGGCGGCGGGTTCGTCCACCAGCAACAGGCGCGGGTCCTGGGCCAGCAGCATGCCGATTTCCAGCCATTGTTTCTGCCCGTGGGACAGGTGGCCGGCACGGTGGTCCAGCCGCGCAGCCAGGCCAACTTCCTCGGCCAGGTCCTGTATCCGCGCGCGGTCGGCAGCCGAGGCTTTCCACATCAGCACCGACAACGGCCCGCGCTTGTTGGCCAGTGCCATGGCCAGGTTGTCGCGCACGCTCTGATCCTCGAACACGGTGGGTTTCTGGAACTTGCGCCCGATCCCGGCCGTGGCGATCTGGCTTTCCGAGAGTTTCAGCAGGTCGATCTGGCGTTCGGTCCACAGCACCCGGCCTTCATCCGGGCGGGTCTTGCCGGTGACGATATCCATGAAGGTGGTCTTGCCCGCGCCATTGGGGCCGATGACGGCGCGCAATTCAGGCTCGGCCATGGCGATGGAGAGGTTGTTGATGGCGCGGAACCCGTCAAATGTGACCGACACGCCCGAGACTTCCAGCAGCGTGGCCATCAGCTTTTCCTTACCAGATAGTCGAACAGCCCGCCGATGCCCTTTGGAAAGAACAGCGTGACCAGCACGAAGCCCAGGCCCAGCAGCACCAGCCACCAGTCGGTCCAGACGATGCGATAGAAGCCCAGGTCGATATTGGGTGCCCCGCCCCCGGTGAGCCAGCTTGACAGCAGCGACACCAGCGCCGCCCCGATCACTGCGCCATAGAGCCGCCCGCGCCCGCCGATGGCGACCCAGACGGCCAGATAGATGCTGGCGATGGGGGCGATTTCGGCGGGGTTGATGATCCCGGCCTGCGGGTAGTAAAGCGCGCCCGCGATGCCTGATATGATCCCCGTAAGGGTGAAGACAAAGAGCTTGTAGCCTTCGACATTGTAGCCAAGGAAGCGCACGCGGGCCTCGTTGTCGCGGATCGCCTTGATCACCGAGCCGAACTTGCCCGAGACCACCCAGGCAAAGAGCAGATACCCCGCGCCAAGGGCAAAGGCCGAGGCCCAGAAGAACCACACCGATATCACCGATTGCGGCAGATGCAGCGAGCCGGGGATGTTCTGCAACCCCGACAGCCCGTTGTTCCCGCGTAGCCCGGTATCATTCTGGAACAGATAGAGCGACAGCGCCAGCGTCATGGCCTGGGTCAGGATCGACAGATAGACGCCGGTCACGCGGGAGCGGAAGGCCAGCCAGCCGAACACCAGCGCCAACAGCCCCGGCACCAGCACCACCATGGCCAGTTGGAACGGCAGCGAACCCGCAAAACTCCAGATCAGCGGCAGTTCGCTGGAGCCGACGACGCCGAAGATCTGGGCGGCGACGGCCTCGGACACCTCGGCCTCGGTCGGCGGGATGGTGCCCCGGCCCAGATTGTCACGGATGACGATTTCCGTGCGCGCATACATCAGCCACATGCCGATGGCATAGCCCCCCAGCCCGAAGAAGGCGAAATGGCCCAGGCTGAGGATGCCGCAATAGCCCCAGACCACATCCATCGCCACGGCGATCAGGCACAGGCACAGCGTCATGCCCAGCACCTTGACCAGTGAGGTGGAGATCACGCCGACTCCCATCCCTTCGGACAGCACGGTGACACCCAGCGTGAACAGCCCCAGAAGCCCCATGAACCACAGCACCGACGGATTGTCGCGCAGGAAGCTGCGCCGGACGGGGGCAGGGGCGGCGGGGCTGGAAACGTCGATCTTCATTCCCTCAATCCCCCGCCGCGCGGCCCTTCAGGGCAACGATGCCCTTTGGCCGGAACTGGATGAACAGGATGATGAACAGTACCATATAGGTCTGTGCGGCCAGCGTATTCGCCGGGTTGAACCATTCGATCCCTTTCTGAAGCGCGCCGATCAGCCCGGCCCCGGCCAGGGTGCCAAAGACCGATCCCACGCCGCCGACCACCACGGTCATGAAGCTTTGCACGATATATTGCGCCCCCATTTCCGATGTGACCTGCGCATACATGCCGATGGCCACTCCGGCGACCCCGGCGATGCCGGAGCCCAGGCCAAAGGTCAGCATGTTGATCCGGTCCGGGTTGATCCCCATGGACGCGGCCATGCCGGGGTTCTGCGTCACGGCGCGGACCTCCAGCCCCAGCCGGGTGCGGTTGAGGATGAACAGCAGCAACAGCAGGAACAGGATCGCCATGACGAAGATCCCCACCCGCAGCGTGCTGATGGACACGATATCGTTGAACCGGATCGCGCCCGCCAGCCAGTCCGGCGCGGTCAGCGGGCGGGCCTGGGTGCCGAAGATGTTCTTGGCCAGTTGCTGCAGCGCGATGGAGATACCGAAGGTGGCCAGCAGCGTCTCCAGCGGGCGGGTATACAGGTGGCGGATCACCAGCCGTTCCATGGCCACCCCGGCGGCGAAGGTCACCGCAAAGGCCAGCGGCAGCGCCACCACCAGCGACACCGTGTAATCGGGGATCAGCGTCTGCACCACATAGCCGGTATAGGCGCCCATCATGATGAATTCGCCATGGGCCATGTTGATCACCCGCATGACGCCAAAGGTGATGGCCAGCCCGATAGCGGCCAGAAAGAAGATCGAGGCCAGCGAGAGCGCATCGAGCGTGATGCCCAGGAATTGCCAGGCGCTGATCGTGGCGCGGGTGCTGTCCAGCGCGGCGCGGGCGGCATCGGTCACGGCGCTGTCAGGCTCCAGATAGGCGTCGAAGAAGACTTGCTGCGCGACCGCCGCCTCCATGTCGGCGGTGGTGACCAGGGGCGCGACGGTCCCGGCCTCCTCCAGCGCGCGATAGGCCTCGCGGCGCATCTCGTCAGTGTGCAGGCGATGGACGGGGATGCCCGCGACCTCGCCATCCACGACATTGGCGCGCAGGGCATCGCGGATGGCATTGCGGCCCGGGCGGTCCTGGGCCAGCCCGGCATCCGACAGCCGCTCATAGGCGGCGATCAGGTCGATGTCCTCGCCCACCACGCGGATCCGGGCGACATTGGTGCCTTCGGGGATTTCGGTGGCGAATTCCGACCGGGTGGAAAGGATCTGGTTCAGCGCCCGCCGGGCTTCGGTGCTGATATCGCCCGAAAGGCCGTCGATGGCGGCCACACGGGTGGCACTGTCACTGGCGAACCGGGCGTTGAGCAGGTCCAGCAGGCGGGCCATGCGGGTGGCGATGGCAGCATCCGTTTCGACCGCAAGCGCCGCTTCCAGCGCGGGGATCTGGTCTGGTTCAGGGCTGCGGGCGATCGAGGCCAGCGCGGCGCTGCGCCGCGCCGGGTCCGGGGCCAGCAGCTCGAAGCTGACCAGCGCGGCCTCGATCTCGCGCCGGACGCCGGCATTGACGCGGATCTGGTTGACATCGCGGGTGGTGGTGGTGCCGGCCTCGGCGCCGGTGTCGATGTCGATCAGGGTCAGATCGCGCCCCGCGCCCTCGGCCGCGTAGAAGAACAGCCCGTCCTCGGGGCGTTCATAGACTTCACGCGCGGCCCAGCGGGTCAGGAAATCCGGGGTTCCGGGCGCGTCCGCAGCCTGCAGCGCGTCCAGCACCGTGCCCACCTGCGCGCGTGAGGGGCTGGCGACCTGCTCCTGCACCGTTTGCAGCACATCCTGCAGGGGGGATGCGTCCTGCGCGGCCAGCGGCGCGGGGCGCAGCATCAGCAGCAGGGGCAGGATCAGACAGGCCAGGAACAGGGCGGTCCGGGGCAGGCGCGTCATGGGCGGTCACTTTCGGCAAGGGGCGGGCAGGGGGCACGCGGCCCCCCGCCCGGGTGGCAGCGCTCAGTAGTTCGAGGTCAGCTGCACGCAGGTTTCGGACGCGGTGTCGTACATGCCGCATTCCAGCGCCTGCCAGTCGCTGGTCAGCGTTGCGCTTTCGGACAGGAAGGGCGACCAGGCCTCGCCCGCGACTTCCTCGGTCTGGCTGATGATGTCGAATTGCCCGTCGGCGCGGATCTCGCCGATCAGCACGGGTTTGGACAGGTGGTGGTTGGGGTTCATCACCGCCATGCCGCCGGTCAGGTTGGGGAATTCCTGGCCCCACATCGCCTCGCGCACCGCATCCACATCGGTGGTGCCGGCCTCTTCGACCGCGTTCACCCACATGTTGAAGCCGATGTAATGGGCTTCCATCGGGTCATTGGTCACGCGGCTGTCATCGCCGATGAACTCATGCCAGGCGGCGATGAATTCGTCATTGACCTCGGTATCGGCGGACATGAAGTAGTTCCAGGCCGCCAGATGGCCGACGAGGCGCGAGGTATCGAGACCCGAAAGCTCTTCCTCGCCGACCGAGAAGGCCACCACCGGCAGGTCGAAGCTGTCGATCCCCTGGGCTGCCAGTTCGGTGTAGAAGCCCACATTGGCATCGCCATTGATGGTGGAGATCACGCCCACCTGCTTGCCGCCCGCGCCCAGCGCGATCACGTCGGATACGATGGTGGACCAGTCCGAATGGCCAAAGGGCGTGTAGTTGACGAAGATGTCTTCCGGCGCGATGCCCGCATCCAGCAGATAGGCTTCAAGGATGGCGTTTGTGGTGCGCGGATAGACATAGTCGGTGCCCAGAAGCGCGAAGGATTCGACGCCCAGTTCCTCAAGGAAATAGTCCACCGCCGGGATGGCCTGCTGGTTGGGCGCAGCACCGGTGTAGAACACATTGCGAGAGCTTTCCTGCCCTTCATACTGCACCGGGTAGAACATTAGTCCGTTGAGCTCTTCCAGTACCGGCAACACGGCCTTGCGCGCGACCGAGGTCCAGGCGCCGAAGATCACGTCAACCTCCTCGACCGTGATGAGCTGGCGCGTCAGTTCCGCAAACAGCGGCCAGTCCGAGGCCGGGTCCACGACCACCGCCTCCAGCTCACAGCCCAGCAACCCGCCATTGGCGTTCTGCTGTTCGACCAGCATCAGCATCACGTCGCGCAGGGTGGTTTCGGAAATCGCCATGCTGCCCGAAAGCGAATGCAGCACGCCGACCTTGATGGGGCAATCAGCCAGTGCCGGGCTTGTTGTCGCCATCAAGGCCGCGGCAGCGGCCGATGCGTAGAGGGTTTTCTTGACCATATCGATGCGGGTCCTTGGATAAGGCCGCGTCTGTCGCCCGGGAAAAACCTTGCCATTGTTAGGCATTGCCCCCAGATCAGGCAGAGCAGCTGTTCATGTTGCTCATGCCCAACGGGTCGGTATCCGCCAAGATCAGACCGTTGGGCATGTCTTAATTCTGTTGACGCTTGGTCAACGCCCCAGTTGTCGCCGTGGCAGGCGGTATCGGTAAAGTGGCACATCATTGGCGCGCAGCTTTTCGGCGTGGCACGCACGGCACTGTGCATTTTTTGGGCGTTTATTCCGATCAGCGCCCGCAAAACGTGCTGCAGCGCAGCGATGCGCGCGCCTTGCCGCTTGCCAAAGCCTCTTTTCCGGCCATGGACCCCATGATAAACGAATTGGGTGGCTGCGGTTTCCGCTCCGGCGGGACCCTGGCTCGATAACGACCAAAAACCAACGCAAGGGAGTTGAATCCATGAGGAAACTGTTGCTTGCCAGCACCGCGATCGCCTTTGGCGCCGGTGCCGCGATGGCCGATGACATCAGGTTTGGCGTGCTGCTTGGCTTCACCGGTCCGATTGAATCGGTCACGCCGCATATGGCGGATTCGGCTGAAATGGCCTGGCAGGAGATCAACGAGGCCGGCGGCATCCTGGGCGGGCAGATGATCGGCTCGGTCCGGGCTGACAGCACCTGTCTGGACGCCAGCGCGGCACAGGCCGCGGCCGAGCGTCTGATCTCCTCGGACGGGGTCGTTGGCATCATGGGCGCCGACTGTTCGGGCGTGACCATGGCGGTTCTGCAGAACGTGGCGATGTCGGCCGGTGTGCCGATGATCTCGCCCTCGGCGACCTCGCCGGCGTTCACCACCACCGACTCGGGCGGCATGTTCTTCCGCACCGCGCCGTCGGACGCGCGTCAGGGCGCCGTTCTGGCCGAGATCATCACCGAGCGTGGGATTTCCAACGTCGCCGTGACCTACACCAACAATGACTATGGCGCGGGCTTCGCCAACGCCTTTGTCGAAAACTTCGAAGCCGCTGGCGGCAGCGTCACCACCTCGATCCCGCATGAGGACGCGCGCGGTGACTATTCGGCCGAGGTCGGCACCCTGGCATCGGCCGGTGGCGATGCGCTGGTGATCCTGGGCTACACCGACGGTGGCGGCGCCATGCTGCGCACGGCCTGGGAACTGGGCGCTTTTGATGCATTCTTCATCGGCGACGGCATGTATGGCGATGAGTTGGTCGAATCCGTGGGTGAGGCGCTGGAAGGCACCGTGGGCACCCTGCCGGGCGCCGAGGGCGAGATGGCAGACGCCTTCGCCGCGCTGGGCGAAGCCAACAACGTGCTGACCGCCAGCTCCTTCACCGGTGAAAGCTATGACGCCGCCGCCCTGCTGGCCCTGGCCGCGCAGGCCGCGGGCGAAGCCACGCCCGAAGGCATCGCCGCCAACATCCTGAACGTGGCCAACGCCCCGGGCGAGGAGATCCTGCCCGGCGAACTGGGCCGCGCGATCGAGATCCTGGCCAATGGCGGTGAGGTCAACTACATCGGCGCCACCGATGTGGAGCTGATCGGACCCGGTGAAGCTGCCGGCACCTACCGTGAATATGTCGTCGAAGACGGCCAGTTCGTGACCGTGCGCTTCCGCTGATCGCCAGCACCGAAGCGCGTTCCGGGCCCGGGGGGCAGCCACGTCCCCCGGGCCTTTTCCGAACCAAGACCGAATCCGGCAAACGGATCGCATCAACAGGGAGACCGGCCATGGACATGATCCGGGTCGAGGATCTGCACAAGCATTTCGGCGGCTTCCATGCCGTCGATGGCGCCAGCCTCAGCATTGAAAAAGGCTCGATCACCGGGCTGATCGGCCCCAATGGAGCGGGCAAGACCACGCTGTTCAACGTGATCGCGGGGGTGCTGCCGCCGACCTCGGGGCGGGTGATCATGGAGGGCGCGGACATCACCGGCCTGCCGCCGCACGCCCTGTTCCAGAAGGGGCTGCTGCGCACCTTTCAGATCGCGCATGAATTCCACACCATGACCTGCCGTGAAAACCTGATGATGGTGCCGCCGCGCCAGTCGGGGGAAAACCTGTGGTCGGCCTGGTTCGAACGCGGCAAGGTCCGGCTGGAGGAAGAGGAAATCCGCCGCCGCGCCGATGAGGTGCTGGAATTCCTGACCATCGACCATATTGCCGATGAAAAGGCGGGCATGATCTCGGGCGGGCAGAAGAAGCTGCTGGAGCTGGGCCGCACCATGATGACCGACGCCCGCGTGGTGTTCCTGGACGAGGTTGGCGCCGGGGTGAACCGCACGCTTCTGAACACCATCGCGGATGCCATCGTCCGCCTGAACCAGGAGCGCGGCTATACCTTTGTGGTCATCGAACATGACATGGATTTCATCGGCCGCATCTGCGACCCGGTGATCTGCATGGCCGAAGGCAAGGTCCTGGCCGAGGGCACGCTGGATGAGATCAAGGCCAATGAGGCCGTGATCGAGGCCTATCTGGGCACCGGGCTGAAGAACAAGGTTGTCAAGGAAGAGGAGGCGACCCTGTGATCCGCCCCATGATGACGCTGGCCGTGGCGCTGGTGCCGCTGCCCGTGCTGGCCCAGTCCCCCTGCCTGCCGCTGGGCGCGCAGGTGGCGCTTTGTGCCGAAGGCACCCCCTGGGCCGAGGCCCGCGCCCTGCCGTTGGACGATGATTTCGTCTCCTATGAGGCGCCGCCGCTGTATCTGGAGGCCAGCACCTCCTGGATCACCCCGGGTGAGGCCGGCACGCCCGAGGCCGCGCTGAGCGCGCTGGAGGCTGCACTGGCCGAGGACACCGCCGCCGAGGGCGCCCCTCTGCCGCTGCGCCGCGGGCGCGAGACTGTCACCACCGACCACGCCACCATCACCTATGACGTGTTCATCGAGGTGGACGCGGGCGAAGCCTTCCCCTTGGCCGTCATGGTGCTGGAGGATCAGGGCGGCTGGCTGACCCTGATGCTGTCCAGCGACACCCCGATGGAGGAGGACCGCTTCATGGCCGAAGCCGACTCGCTGGCGCGCCTGTTGCGCCCCGCGCCGGAGGGCTGAGCAATGGCCGACCCCTATCTGATTGGTGATGCGATGACCGGCGGCTATGGCGGTGCCGACATCCTGCATGACTGCACCATTTCCGTTGAACGCGGCGAGATCGCGGTGATCGTCGGTCCCAATGGCGCGGGCAAGTCCACCGCCATGAAGGCCGTCTTTGGCATGTTGCAGCTGCGCAAGGGCATGGTGCGGCTGGACGGCACCGATATCACGGGCCTGAGCCCGCAGGCGCGGGTGCGCGCGGGCATGGGCTTTGTGCCCCAGACCGGCAATATCTTCCCCGGCATGACGGTCGAGGAAAACCTGGAAATGGGCGCCTTCATCCGTGACGACGACATCTCGGACACGCGCGAGCAGGTGTTCGACCTGTTTCCCATCCTGCGCGACAAACGCGCCCAGGCCGCGGGCGAGCTGTCCGGCGGGCAGCGCCAGCAGGTGGCCGTGGGCCGCGCGCTGATGACCAAGCCGAAGGTGCTGATGCTGGACGAGCCCACCGCCGGGGTCTCGCCCATCGTCATGGACGAGTTGTTCGACCGCATCATCGAGGTCGCCCGCACCGGCATCCCCATCCTGATGGTGGAACAGAACGCCCGCCAGGCGCTGGAGATCGCCGACAAGGGCTTCGTCATGGTGCAGGGGCGCAACCGCTACACCGACACCGGCAAGGCGCTTCTGGCTGACCCCGAAGTGCGCAAGAGCTTCCTGGGAGGTTGACGCAGATGGATCCGGTATCCGCCCTTGTCACATTGACAAATTTCGTCCTGATCCCCGGGTTTGCCTATGGCAGCCAGCTGGCGCTGGGGGCGCTGGGGATCACGCTGATCTATTCCATCCTGCGGTTTTCGCATTTCGCCCATGGCGATGTGATGGCCTTTGGCACCATGGTGGTGATCTTCACCACCTGGGGGTTTCAGGCAATCGGCATCACCGGCGGCGGGGTGATCCCCACCGCGCTGCTGGCGATCCCGGTGGGGATTGCGGTGATGATCGTCTATCTGCTGGTGGCCGATCGGCTGGTCTATCGCTTCTTTCGGCAGGTAAAGGCCAAGCCGCTGACCTTCGTCATGGCCTCGCTGGGGGTGATGTTCGTCACCAACGGGCTGACTCGGCTGTTCATCGGGACTTCGGAGCGGCGGTTCGAGGACGGCGAGCGCTTCATCTTCTCGGTCCGGGATTTCCGCGAATGGACGGGTCTGGCCGAAGGGCTGGCGCTGCGCTCGTCCCAGGCGATCACCATCGTCACCGCGCTGCTGGTGATGGCGGCCCTGTTCTGGTTCCTGACGCGCACGAAATCGGGCAAGTCCATGCGCGCCTATTCCGACAATGAGGATCTGGCGCTGCTCTCGGGCATCAACCCCGAACGTGTGGTGACCATGACCTGGATGATCGTTGCCGGGCTGGTGGTGATCGCCGGCACGCTTTACGGGCTGGACAAGGGCTTCCGCCCCATCAACTACTTCCAGCTGCTGCTGCCCATGTTCGCCGCCGCCATCGTGGGGGGGCTGGGCTCGCCCATCGGGGCGATTGTCGGCGGCTTCGTGGTGGCGTTTTCGGAAATGGGCATCACCTATGCCTGGCGGCGCTTCTTCACCCATCTGATGCCCGAGGACATGGCCCCCGACAGCATGTTGCAGCTGCTGCCCGTTGACTACAAATTCGCCGTGACCTTTGCCATTCTGGTGATCGTGCTGATCTTCCGGCCCACCGGTATCTTCAGGGGGAAATCGATATGAGCGTGAACTGGCGCAATATCGGCCTGTTTGCGGCCATGGGGCTGGTGCTGGTCATGGTGGCAGCGTTCCAAAGCTGGCAGCTGGCGCTGACCATCCTGAACATGAGCCTGATTTCCGCGATCATGGCCCTGGGCGTGAACATGCAATGGGGCTACGCGGGGCTGTTCAATGTCGGCATCATGGGCTTCACGGCTGTGGGTGGGCTGGCGGCGGTCCTGATTGCCATGCCGCCGGTGAACGAAGCCTGGGCCGCTGGCGGTCTGGGCGCCATACTGGGCCTGATGCTGGGTGTGGCGACGATCCTGGCGGCGGTGGTGGTCTACAAGCGCATGACACCGGGACGGCTGCGCGGAATGGTGATCTTTGCGGTGATCGTGGTCGGCTGGCTGGTGGCGCGGTTCTTCTTTGCGCCGGCCACGCAGGCGATCCAGGCGGTCAACCCGGCCTCCGAAGGGTATCTGGGCGGGCTGGGCCTGCCGGTGATCCTCGCCTGGCCGGTGGGCGCAGTGTTCGCCGCCGGGGCAGCGTGGCTGGTGGGCAAGGTCAGTTTGGGGTTGCGCTCGGACTATCTGGCGATTGCCACGCTGGGGATTTCGGAAATCATCATCGCCATCCTGAAGCACGAACGCTGGCTGGCGCGGGGGGTGAACAACGTCACCGGCATCCCGCGCCCGGTCACGCGCCCGGTGGATCTGCAGCCCCAGCCCTGGGTGCAGGACCTTGCCGGGCGGCTGGGCTGGAGCGTTTCGGAAACCGCCTCGATCCTGTCGGCACTGGGGTATTCGGTGCTGTTCGTGATCGTGCTGGCGATCCTGATCTGGCTGGCCGAAAAGGCGCTGAACTCGCCCTGGGGCCGGATGATGCGCGCCATCCGCGACAATGAAACCGCCGCCCGCGCCATGGGCAAGGATGTCACGCGGCGCCATCTGAACATATTTGTCCTTGGCTCGGCGGTCTGTGGGCTGGCGGGGGCGATGATGGTTTCGCTCGACGGCCAGTTGACGCCCGGCAGTTACGAGCCGCTGCGCTTTACCTTCCTGATCTGGGTGATGGTGATCGTGGGCGGGTCCGGCAACAACTGGGGCGCGGTGCTGGGGGCCTTTGTGATCTGGTTCCTCTGGGTGCAGGTGGAGCCCGCGGGCCGCTGGCTGATGGAGATGGTCACCTCGGGGATGGAGCCCGGCTCTGACCTGCGCCGGCACCTGCTGGATTCGGCGTCACATATGCGCCTTCTGACCATGGGCGTGGCGCTGCTGCTGGTGCTGCGCTTCAGCCCGCGCGGGTTGATCCCGGAGAAATAGCGCATCGAGGGGCGGCGGTGGAACTCCTGCACGGCCGCCCCGTGGAACACAGGCGCCTCGGTGGCCGAAGGACGCATGCGCCGACCCCTTCGGCCGCCATGTGTCGGCGCTCTCATGGCCGTGCAAACAGGCGGGCAATGCCGAGCATCCCATGGCGGTAACCCGCGCGGGAACGGATTTCACCGGTTGGGTCCGAATGCCCGGGCATGCCTGTCCGCACACACCATCACCGGCGAAAAAACATTTATTTTCATGGGAATGGTGGGCGACCCTGGAATCGAACCAGGCGTGGGTCTCCCCGGCGGAGTTACAGTCCGCTGCCGCACCTTGCAGCTCGTCGCCCTCTGAGCGGTCAATTACCGAAGTCGGCTGCAGGCGTCAAGGCGCGAATTCGCCCCTGTTGCAGGTGTTTCGGGCCCGGGGTGCAGGCTCAGATGGCAACGCCCTTTTCAAGCACATTCACGGTCTTGTCGACCTTGAACATCCGGGCCAGGAGTTCGGGCTCTCCCGGGACGTACCATTGTTTAATCTCGATATGCGTGGGGGCCATGTGCACGGGTTGGGTGCGCTTGTCGCGCGTCGCGTTATCGGGGCTGACCGATCCGGTGGCCGGTTTCCCCTTGCCGACATAAGCGTTCAGCCGCGTGTGCAGTTGCGCCCTGACAACGCGCCCGCAATCGCCCCATTCTTTCGGGATCACCAGACACCGGCTGGCTGCGACCGCCAGCGGAATGCCCAGGTCCCGGGCGCGGGAGCGGATCAGAAAGTAGTGCTCGGGTTCCAGCCACCAGTTGCCGGTTGGATTGCCCCGGTTGCTGCCGATGAACCGATAATAGAAGCCCAGCGGCATCCTGGTCTTTTGTGGTGATATGATCCCACCGTTCTGGACGGCAAAGCTGTCGGGGTTCGGCACCTTCTTGCGGTCCAGCGCCTCGGCCTCGGTGCGAAAGCGGATGTGATAGCCATCCCTGCCGTTCCTGACCTCCGGGTCCATCCCGCGGGCGCGCGTCAGCCAGTAGAACTGGCCGATGCCGTGAAAACAGTGCAGATTGTCCTGGGGGCGCGTTTTCATGCGTGTCATCACGAAGCCCTTCCCGCCATTTCAAGGGCAGAGGATACACCAGAAAGCTGATTCTCACCAAGGGTGCAGTGAGCCTTCGCGCTTGAACACCGCGCGCTGGCGGCGCATTCTGCCGCCGCATGCGCAGCGGAGGCCGCAATGAAGAAACCCGCCTGGGTGATTGACAAGGAAAAGGCGCGCCGTGCCGAACGGTCTGAAACGCTGTGGCTTTTCGGGCTTCATGCGGTGCGCGATGCGCTGCTGAACCCGGCGCGCGGGCGGGGGCGTCTGGTGGTGACGCGCAATGCCGCCGACCGTCTGGCCGCGGCGATCGCCGAAAGCGGCATGACGCCGGAACTGGCCGATGCGCGCCGCTTTCCGGTGCCGCTGGACCCCGGTTCGGTGCATCAGGGCGCCGCGCTGGAGGTGCGCCCGCTGGATTGGGGCGCGCTGGATGCCGTCTGTGCGCCCCCCGCCGTGGGCCGCGGGCTGGTGGTGCTGCTGGACCGGGTCAGCGATCCGCATAATGTCGGCGCCATCCTGCGCTCGGCCGAGGTATTCGGCGCCCAGGCGGTGATCGCCCCGGAGCGTCACGCCGCCCCGGAAACCGGCGCCCTGGCCAAGACCGCCAGCGGGGCGCTGGAGCGTCAGCCCTATCTGCGGGTGCGCAACCTGAGCGACACCATGCTGAAACTGCAGAAGATGGGCTATCTGATGGTCGGGCTGGATGGCGCGGCAACCGCCGATCTGGGGCCCACGCTGGACGGGTTCGCCGATGCGCCCGTGGGTCTGGTGCTGGGGGCCGAAGGGCCGGGCCTGCGCGAGCGCACCCGCGCCACATGTGACGCGCTGGTGCGAATCCCGGCGCAGGGGGCTTTCGGGTCGCTCAATGTCTCGAACGCGGCGGCAGTGGCGCTATACGCGGCGCGGCACGCAACCGGATAGGGCCTTTGCCGCCGAGGACGGCGTGCCCTGGGCAGTTTTCCGTTCCAGGCGTCGCGGTTCATCCTCTGTTCACATAAGTGCGAGATACTCTTCAAACGTCATGCGTGGCGCCTATGTGCGATAGAGGCGTGGATACGGAACATCTGCGTCTCATGTGTTACTGTCCCTCGTTCCGCAACTGCGCCCGGCGTTTCGCGCCGGGCGTTTTTTATTGGCAGAACAAGGGGCTGGGGCAGGGGGCGGGTTAGGCTGCCTGGTTCAGGGCGCCGCAAAGCCGCTCTTCCAGCGCCGCCACGCCCTCGACGGTGTGAAAGAACCCCGCCAGCGACGGATCGGCGAATCCCTGGTCGATGACATGGCGGATCAGCCCGGTCAGGGGCGCCCAGTAGCCGGCGCTGTCCAGCAGGATGATCGGCTTGGCATGCAGGCCCAACTGGCGCCAGGTCAGGACCTCGAAGAACTCGTCCAGCGATCCCGCGCCGCCGGGCAGAACCACCATGGCGTCGGAATTGGCGAACATCACCTTCTTGCGCTCATGCATGGTTTCGGTGATCACCAGCGTGGACAGATCGGTGCGGGCATCCTCGGCACCCATCAGGTGGCGGGGGATGACCCCGAATGTGGCGCCGCCGTTCTGCATGGCCGCGCGGGCTGTTTCCCCCATCAGGCCCAGGTCCCCCGCTCCATAAACCAGCCGCCAACCGCGCCTTGCCAGCATCGCCCCCACATCGCGCGCCGTGCGCAGATGGGCCGGATTATTCCCGGGGCGCGCACCGCAAAAGACACAAACCGAACGGGTCAGGGGCTGCATGGGGCGGTTCCTTTGCGTTTACACTTGTGCAGGGCGGGATTCTGCGCAGTGATAGCGGGGCAGACTGGGGGAAACAAGCGGAAGGGTCGGGATGCGGTGCTGCTGCCCGGTTCGGTCTTGAGATGATGGCGCGGCCTGTCCTGGCCGGTGCGCTGGCGGGTATCGTGCTTGCCGGTGCGGCGCTGTTTGGCGCCGCGCTGTGGCGCAGTGCGCCCGCGCCGCCCGCACCTGTTCAGGATGCTCCATCTCAGGACGCACCCGCTCAGGATGCCCCCACGCCGGATACCCCCACGCCCGCCGCGCCCAGGCTTGCACAGGACCCACCCGCGCCAGAGGCCGCGCCCTCTGCTGCGGCCTCGGATCTGCCGCGCTTCGATCAGGTTCGCAGCGATCCTGCGGGGGGTGTGGTCCTTTCGGGGCGGGCAATGCCGGGGGCGGCGGTGGCCGTGCTGGTGGATGACGCACCTGCCATGCGCACTGCCGCTGATGCCGGGGGTGCCTTTGCCGCCATTTTCGTGCTGGAGCCATCGCCGGAACCGCGCCTGCTGGCGCTGGAGATGACGCTTGCCGATGGCCAGCGGGTCCGGTCCGGCGATACGGTGATGCTGGCGCCCACGACGGCGCCTTCGCCTGCTCCGACGGAACTGGCCGCCCTGCCGCAAGACCCCGAGGCCACCCCCGCGCCGGAGTCGCTCCCGGTCGATGCGCCTGCGACCCTGTCCGAGGCGGCAGCGCCTGTCGCTGCAGACCCGGGCGCTGGAATGCAGGCCCCCGAGACGCTGACCCCAGAGGTCCGGACGCCCGAAGCGCCACCCTCTGAAGCCACGGAACCAGAGGTTGCGGCAACCGAGACTTTGGCAACCGAAACTGGAGCCCCCGAAACTGCGCCACCCGAGACTGTGCTAATTGAGACAGCGGAGGCCGAGACTGAAGCCCCCGAGACTGTGGCCCCCGAGACTGACGTATCCGAAACCGTGGCGCCCGATCCTTCGACTGAAACCGCCAGTGCCGCGCCCGCAGTGCAGGATGCAGCGCCCCGGGCTCGGCCCGTGCCATCGCCGGATGCGCCGCCCGCGCAGCGTCTGGAAGCTCCCGCAGATCCGGGCGCGCCCGGGGGTGCGGCGCCGCGCGCTCCGCCTCCGTCTGCCGAAGCCGAGGCGCCGCCGGATCAGGCCGTAGCCCCCGCGCCGGGCGTTGCGGCATCTGCGGGTGGCCCGGAAGGTCCGCCCGAGGGCGAGGATCAGGTTCCGGCCCCGCATCTGGCGCAAGCCGCGCCCGCGCTTGTGGCGCCCCCGGTGATGCGCATCAGTGCCGGGGGCGCGGTCGAGGTTCTGCAGCGCGACGGCGCCGCCACCCCGCCCGAGCTTGCCAAGAACGTGCTGGTCGATGTCATCAGCTACGGTGCGGCGGGCGAGGTGCAGATTGCCGGACGCGCGCCCGAGGCCGATGCCGAGGTGGTCATCTATATCGACAACCGCGCCGTTGCCCGCGCCCGCTCTGCCCCCGATGGCAACTGGCGCGCCACCTTGCCGGATGTGGACGAGGGCATCTATACCCTGCGCGTGGATGAACTGGCCGCCGATGACAGCGTGCGCTCCCGGTTCGAAACGCCATTTCAGCGCGAGGCACCCGAGCTGGCGGCAGCGCCGGGCGCGGTCCGGGCGGTGACCGTGCAGCCGGGCAATACGCTCTGGGGCATTTCCGCCGCGCATTACGGGGAGGGGATCCTCTATCTGCGCGTGTTCGAGGCCAACCGTGACCAGATCCGCAACCCCGATCTGATCTATCCCGGCCAGGTCTTTGCCATCCCCCGCCCCGAGGGCGACGATGCGCCGGAGTGATGCGTTAGAAGGGCGCGCGGGATGATCCTCGTTCTGGGGGACAGCAATCCCACGCATCATATCCGGCGCCCCTGGGTGAATTGGGGGCTGATTGTCGGCTGCGTGGTGCTGTTCTTCGTCAACCCCTCGTATCAGGACTACGGGCTGACACCTGCGGAGCTGCATCTGGCGGTGCTGGAGCCGGGGCAGGGGGCGGCGCTGCAGGTGGCGCCGACGCTGGTCAGCTACATGTTCCTGCACGCCAGCCTGCTGCATCTGGGGGGAAACATGCTGGTGCTTTGGGTCTTTGGCGACAACATCGAAGATGCCATGGGCCACTGGCGCTATGCGCTGTTCTTCGTGCTGGCGGGCATTGCCGGGGGGGTGGCCGAGGCGGCCCTTGGAGCGACGCCCGATATCCCCGTGGTTGGCGCCAGCGGGGCGATTGCAGGGGTGATGGGGGCGTATCTGCTGTTGCATCCACGGGCGCGGGTGCTGGTGCTGCTGGCCTTTCGCCTGCCGATCGTGATTCCGGCCAGCCTGTTCGTGGGGCTGCATGTGGGCTTTGACCTGTTGGCAGTGCTGTTGCCTGCGGAAGACCCCGAGATGCTGGTGGCCTTCTGGGCGCATCTGGGGGGATTTGCGGCCGGACTGGGCTTGTTGCTGGCACTGCGATACCGCGATGTGCCGCTTTTCCAGCCTGC
Source organism: Rhabdonatronobacter sediminivivens (assembly GCF_013415485.1). Classification (GTDB taxonomy): domain Bacteria; phylum Pseudomonadota; class Alphaproteobacteria; order Rhodobacterales; family Rhodobacteraceae; genus Rhabdonatronobacter; species Rhabdonatronobacter sediminivivens. Next base: position 44,686 of record NZ_JACBXS010000025.1, read on the forward strand.
CAGCCGCTACCCGGACCAGCCCTTTGGCCGCTGGGGGCGGTTCCTGATTGATCTGGGGCATGCGCGCGATGCAGGCGCGGGGCCGGTCCCCATGACCCGCCGCGTGATCTTTGGCGTGAAATCGGTGCTCTATCTGCTGGTGATCTGGGTCCTGGTGGAGATGTTTCTGGTCTGAGCGTCAGCGCGTCCGGCTGGTCTGGTGATCCAGCGGAGCGCGCGTGCCGCGCGCAGGTTTTCTGGCACTGCGTGCGGTTTGAGGGGGCATTCTGCCCCCTCTGCGCGCGGGGCGCGCGCATTCACCCCCGGAGAGTACTTGCGGCAAGGTGAACCGGGGTGTCAGACGCCTTCGAGGTATTCCTCCATCAGATGGCGCAGGACGGCGTTGAGGGCCTCGGGGCGGGTGGCGCCGGATTCGATCGCCTGGGCAAAGGCGCGGCGCTGGCGGTCGGCGCTGGTGCCCTGGGCCAGGATATCGCGGGCGCCGTGCAGTTCGGCGGTGCAGCCGAGGGCTTCGGCATCGGGGGCGATGAGGTCGAAGAGTTCCTCGAGCAGGTCGGGGAAGGGGATGACCGCGCCGCGGCCAAAGTCGATCAGCCCTTCGCGCACACCGTGGCGTTGCGCGCGCCAGCGGTTTTCGCCGATCAGGAAACGGTCGTAGATGCGCCAGCGCTGGTTGCTGCGTTTGAGGCGGACCAGCATGCGGGTCAGGCATTGGATGATGGCGGCGACGCTGGCGGTATGGTTCAGCCGGGGCATGACATCGCAGATGCGGGTTTCCAGCGTGGGGTAGCGCGACGAGGGGCGTATGTCCCACCAGAGTTTCGAGGTGTCCTCGATCACGCCGGCGCGGCGGATCACATCGACCGAGCGCAGGTATTCGGCGTGGGAGTCGAAGACCGGCGGGAGCCCGGTGCGGGGCAGGTTGTCGAAGACCGTCAGCCGGTAGCAGTTGAGCCCGGTATCCTGCCCCTGCCAGAAGGGCGAGGAGGTGGAGAGCGCCAGGATATGGGGCAGGAAGTAGCTGAGCTGTGCCATGATATCGATCCGCAGGTCGTCATCATCAATGCCGACATGCACATGCATGCCGCAGATCAACAGGCGCCGCGCCACCCCGGCCAGGTCGCGTTCAAGTTCGATGTATCGGGTCTTTTCGGTGTGGTGCTGGCGGTGCCAGTCGGCCACCGGGTGGCAGGAGACCGCAAGCGGGGCCAGACCGAACTCGGCCGTCAGCCGGGCGATGGTGCGGCGCAGATGGGCAAGGTCGGCGCGGGCCTCGGCGATTGTGCTGCAGACACGGGTGCCGACTTCGATCTGGCATTGCAGGAACTCGGGCGAGACCTGATCCTCCAGCTCCGTCCGGCAGGCCTCCATCAGCGCGTCCGGGGCCGGGGCGAGGTCCAGGGTTTCGCGGTCAATGAGGAGGTATTCTTCCTCGATGCCGACGGAATAGCTGGGGTGGTCCATGTGCATGGGCAAGGATTGCAATGCCGGCGGGATTCAGGCAAGCGCAAATCCATGAAGGAGGCGGCGAAGATGGCGGAAGAAATTGCGCAGGCGGAACTGCCGGTCGCGCGATGGGCGGATGCGCGTTTGCGCCGCTTGCCTGGGATGGTTCCCGTGGATACGGCCGAGTGGCTGGTGATCGATGACGCATTTGGCGCGCAGATGGCCGAGCGCGCGCGGCTGCTCTCCGAAACCCCTGCGGCGGTTCTGGTGGGCGATGGGCCGACACCTGAGGCGCTGGAACTGCTGAACTTGGTGCAGGCAGAGTTGCCGCTTCGGGGTTATCTGGCGCTGGACGGTGGCTGGCGGCGGCCGGATGGGGTGGAGGTTCCGGTGGATGCGGAGCGCCCGCTCTGGACCCTGGGGCATCTGGTGCAGGAAGATCTGTGCATCCACACCCGCCCCGAGGGCAGCGCCGAACATGTATTGAGCGCGGCCGTGCTGTGCTTTCCGGCCAGCTGGACACTGGCCGAGAAGATCGGGCGCCCGCTGACCGGTGTTCATGCGCCGGTCGAGGAATATGACGCAGGTCTGGCGGCCAGGGTGCAGCGGCTGTTCGATGCGCTGCGACCGGAGCAGCCGCTGATGCGCTACAATGCGCTGCACTACAGCGATCCGGCGCTGTTTCAGCCGCGACCGGAGGCCGCGCCGCGGCGTGCCGAAGACGCAAACGCCCGCTGGATTCGGTCTGAACGGCAGGTCTTGCGCCGAATGCCGCGCACGGGGGCGGTGGTGTTCGCCATTCATACCTGGGTCGTGGCCGAAGAGGCCCTGACCCCCGCGCAGGTCCGGGCGCTGGTTGACCACCCGTTGTGACCCGGTTCAAAATGTGACCGCTGCGGCCCCCATGGCCGAAATCATCAAGCTGCTGATCTTCAGGCCCAGGGAAGCGGTGAGCAGCAGGGTTGTGACCATCTGCGGCTGGCTGGTTCCGGTGTCGATGGTGATGGCATCGCACAGCGCATCCGTCAGGGCCAGTCGCTTCAAGCGTTTGGGGGGTGAAAGCTCATCAGGTGGCCCGGATGCCCTGGCTGGCGGTGGCGCTTCTTCCGGGCAGCGCAAAACTGGGCCGATCCGCGCCTCCTCTTCCGGTCTGCGGGACGCGCCGCGCATGACGGGGCTGCCGACTGGAACCGGCGGGAACCTGGCATCTTCGGGCCGGGTGCGGCGCTGTGTCAGTCTGCGGTCTTGCGCTGACTGCTGTGCCGGTTTGGCCCCGGAAAAGACGCTGCAGCGTTGCGATTCCGCTGCCAGGACCGGGCGTTCATAGCGGTGGCGCAGATGCGGCAGGGGTGCGCCGCGTTGCATGGCGTTCAGATCCGACAGCGCACATCTGGCGTATTCCCGGGCGCAGAGGGCCAGTTGGCCGGGCAACCAGACCACGATCTGCGGGGGGAGGTGGGCAAACAGGGCATCGGTGGCCGCTTGCATGGTGTGGTCAGGTATTCCGGGTGCGACGGTGATCAGCAGGCGCCAGTGGCACTTGCGCAACGCCAGCGCCAGCCGCGCAGCGGGAAGCTCGGCGAAAGGGGTTTCCGGGCGGAACAGGGGGGGCGCCTCCGGCGCGGGGCTGTCGTCAAGCGCGATGGCGATGCGATGTCCATCGAGGGCAAGAAGAATGGCGTTGCCACGCAGTTCAGCCATGGTTATCGCATGGCCGCTGACGCAAAGCGTGTTCAGCAACTGCGGAAAGAGCGCTTGCGGATCAGGCGCCCGGCCGCGGGTGTAGAGGGCCTGCAGGGCCGGAGCCCGTTCCGCTTCGGCACCGCCGGGTGGCGGGGCTTCTGGCTGAGGTGAGGGCGCGGTGTCATGTGGTGCAGAGGCAGGCGCGCGCGCGACCGGCTGCGCATCGGGGGTATCGGGCCCGGATGGGCTGTCCTGCCGGACCAGATCGGCGATGGTGCTCCGTATCCGCAGGTCATCAGGCATTGCCTGCGGATCGGCGCCCATGTCGGCGCCAGAGGAGGCGCGGCGGGATGGATGGCGACCGGCATCGGCATCGGGCGGGGTCCCGGCGCCCGCCGGATTTTCGGCAACGGCGGGCCGGGCCACGCCTACAGGTTGCGCAGCGTCAAACACGAACTTGGCATTGGGCGTGTTCTGAGTCATGGGGGAAATATAGCCGCAAAACGCCTTGATGGGGACAGTTTAACGCTTCAAATCCAATCTTTCAGGGGGGGAAGATGTCCGAGTTTTCTTCGGGGCAAAACGCGGCAGGGTCCGGGGCCGCCGATCCATCTGTCGCCGCTTCAAAGGGCGACCATCTACCCAGGGTTGTGTTTGATGCCTCGGCGGTCGAGGTCGCCCGGGCGTTGATCGGTGCGACCCTGCGGCTGCGCGGCGCAGGGGGTGTGATCGTCGAAACCGAAGCCTACACCCCCGGGGATCAGGCCTCGCACAGCCATTGCGGGCCAACCCGGCGCAACGCATCGATGTTCGGCCCGCCGGGGCATGCCTATGTCTATCGCTCCTACGGGGTGCATTGGTGCCTCAATCTGGTCTGCGCCCGGGGCCATGCGGTTTTGCTGCGCGCGATTGAGCCACGGTTCGGATTGGAGCGGATGCAGGCCCGGCGCGGTGCGCGCTGGGGGGTGCGGGATCTGTGCTCGGGGCCCGGGCGGCTGGCGCAGGCGCTGGGAGTGACTGCGGCGGATGACGGCGCGCGCTTCGACCTGCCGGATTTCGGCATCTTTCCCGGCCCCCCACCCGCGGGCGTGCTTGAAGGCCCGCGGATCGGCATTTCGCGCGCCACCGATCTGCCCTGGCGTTTCGGGCTGGCGGGGTCACGCTTTGTCAGCCGGCCCTTCGCTGCCCGTAATGCAGGCGACCTGCGCACCAGCGGGCCGGATTCCCCGCGCCTGCGAAAAAGGTGATTGTCTTTTCCCCCATTCCACCCCATGCTGCACGCATGATGGTCCGCGCAGCGATTGCGCCGGAACCGGAAGATTTCGCTGTTTTCGCCTGTGACTGGCCCGCAAGGCCGGGGTTGCGGTGTCAACAGATGGATTGGCCGGATGGCCGCTTTGCCCATGGATCACATTCCCGGGCATGTCAGAACCGGCGCCACGCCGTGGCGCCTTGGAAAGAACGCGATGGCAGGTGCCGCAGGAATGCCGATTGACATAGCGAAACAGGACCGGGTCCTGTCGCGCCGCATCGGATGCAGTTCCCGCGCTACCCCGGTCCACGCCCAGACAAGCCGCCCCCTGCGTTGCCATGCCCCGCCCGGTTCCGGGCGAAGGCAGGCATCCCGCATGAGGCGCATTGGAACACAATGGCTCACAAAATGCTTATCGATGCCACCCATCCCGAAGAGACCCGGGTTGTGGTGGTTGACGGAACCAAGGTTGAGGAATTCGATTTCGAAACCGCAAACCGTCGTCAACTTGCCGGAAACATCTATCTTGCCAAGGTAACACGGGTCGAACCTTCGTTGCAGGCCGCTTTCGTGGATTATGGCGGCAATCGGCACGGCTTCCTGGCCTTCAGCGAAATCCACCCGGATTATTACCAGATCCCCGCCGCCGACCGTGAGGCCCTGCTGGCCGAGGAACAGGCCCTGTCCGAGGATGCCGAGGAAGAGGCGCCCAAACCCAAGGTGCGCCGCGCCTCGAACCGGCGCGGACGCGCATCGGCCGAACGCAGCAAATCCCCCGATGCCGTGGAAACCCGCGAGATTGCGGGCATGGACATTGTCGAACCCGAAGGCGACGGCGACGCCCGCCCTGCCGAGGACGCCAATGCAACCCCCGCGGCCGAGGCGAAGACGCCAGAGCCCTCGGCGGATGATGCGGCCCCGGAACCTGCCGAAACCGCCACGTCCGACACGGCCGCCGATGACGACAGCAACGATGACACCCCTTCGGAGCGCGAACCCTATGTCGCGGCCGACCATGCGGCTGAAACCGATGATCAGATCGAATCGGTTGCGGATGATGATGTCAGCGACGAGGTCCGCCCCCGTCGCCGCCCCCGGATGCGCCGCTACAAGATCCAGGAAGTCATAAAGGTCCGCCAGATCATGCTGGTGCAGGTGGTCAAGGAAGAGCGCGGCAACAAGGGCGCTGCGCTGACCACCTATCTGAGCCTGGCCGGGCGCTACTGTGTGCTGATGCCCAACACCGCCCGCGGCGGCGGCATCAGCCGCAAGATCACCAACGCCGCCGACCGCAAGAAGCTCAAGGATATCGCCGGATCGATCGAGGTGCCGAAAGGGGCAGGGCTGATCATCCGCACCGCCGGGGCCAAACGCACCAAGGCCGAAATCAAGCGCGACTATGAATACCTGTTCCGCCTGTGGGAGCAGATCCGCGAACTGACCCTGAAATCCATCGCCCCCGCGCCGATCTATGAAGAGGGCGACCTGATCAAGCGGTCAATCCGCGATCTGTACAGTCGTGAGATCGACGAGGTTCTGGTCGAAGGGGGCGATGGCTACCGGGTGGCCAAGGACTTCATGAAGATGATCATGCCGTCCCATGCCCGCAACGTGAAGCAGTATCAGGAGCAGATGCCGCTCTTCGCCCGCTATCAGGTGGAGAGCTACCTCTCGGGGATGTTCAACCCCACGGTGCAGCTGAAATCCGGCGGCTATATCGTCATCGGCGTGACCGAGGCGCTGGTGGCCATCGACATCAACTCGGGCAAGGCCACCAAGGAAGGCTCGATCGAGGAGACCGCGCTCAAGACCAACCTTGAAGCCGCCGAGGAGATCGCCCGCCAGCTGCGCCTGCGCGACCTGGCCGGGCTGATCGTGATCGACTTCATCGACATGGAAGAGCGGCGCAACAATGCCGCTGTCGAGAAGATGCTGAAGGACAAGCTGAAAACCGACCGTGCGCGGATTCAGGTGGGGCGTATCTCAGGCTTCGGGCTGCTGGAGATGAGCCGCCAGCGGCTGCGTCCCGGCATGCTGGAATCGACCACCCAGCCCTGCCCGCATTGCCACGGCACCGGGCTGATCCGCTCGGACAACAGCATCGCCCTGACCGTCTTGCGCCAGATCGAGGAAGAGGGCACGCGCCGCCGCACGCGTGAGGTGCTGGTGCGCGCGCCGGTGGATATCGTGAACTTCCTGATCAACCACAAGCGCGAACATATCGCCCAGATCGAGGCCCGCTACGGCATGGCCGTACGGCTGGAGGGGGACCCCTCCATGGTCAACCCCGACTTCACGCTGGAGAAATTCCGCACTGCGACCCGCGTGGTCGATCAGGTGGCGGCGCCGGTGGTTTCGGTTGACAGCTCGCATATGGCCGACACCCCCGAGCCCGAGGAAGAGCCCGCGCCCGCGGAGGCCGCGCCCGCAGAGCCCGCAAGCCAGGCCGAGAATGCGCCCGAAAACGGGTCCGAGGACGGCGGCGGCAAGCGGCGTCGGCGGCGTCGGCGGCGGCGCCGGGGCGGCAACGGGGGGGATGACGCGCAGGGCGACATGCAGGCCGAGGGCCAGAGCGACGCCCAGGCGGATACCGATGCCAAGACGACCGAGGCCCCGCAGGACGCCGCGCCCGCCGAAGCTGCCAGCGCCGAGGCGCCCGAGGCCGAAGCCGCAACCCCGGCTAAACCCGCGCGCCGTCGCGGTGGTCGGCGCAGCCCGGCCAAGAAGGCCGAGACTGCGCAAGCTGAGGCCACGCAGCCTGAAGCCACACAAGATGAGGTCACGCAGCCTGAGGTTGCGCAAGGTGAGGTCACGCAGCCTGCAGTCACGCAAGATGAGGCCACGCAGCCTGAGGCTGCGCAGCCTGAGGCTGCGCAGGCCGAATCCGAGGCCGCATCCGGCTCCAGTGCCGTAAGCGAAAGCTCTGCGGAACCAGCCGCGCCCGCGTCTGTGTCTGTGTCGGCATCTGACCCCGTGCCGGAGGCACCCACGCCCGCCGAGGCAACTGAGGCAACCACCGAAGAGGGTGCACCGGCCCATGAGCCTGCGGCATCCGAAAGCGCGCCGGAACAGGCCACCCCCGTGGCGGCCGAAGCCGCCGCGCCTGCGCCCGCCGAAGCGCCGGAGACCGCAGCCCCGGTTGCCGAGGGTCCGGACGCTTCAGCGGCGCCCGCGCCCGAGGTTGCGTCCGACGCTGTGCCCCACTCGGCGTCCGATGCTGTGCCCGGCTCTGTGCCTGACTCCGTGCCGGAGCCTGAAGCAGAAAGCCCGGCGCCTGAACAGCCGCCCCAGGAAACCGCGGCCCCGGAAACGGTCAACGGTGCGCCCCCGGCCCAGCCTGATCCCGCCTCCGACCCTGCAAACGAAGCGGACCCCGCGCAGGACGAGGAACCGGCCGCTGCCGAGCCTGAGTCAGCGCGTCCCCGCCGCCGGGGCTGGTGGAGCATCGGCAACTGATCGCCCTTGATCCCGCGGCCTGCGGTCCTGTCCTTGCGGGCAGGCCGCAGGCCGACCTGTTTACGCAACCGTGACAATCTGCGCCGTGACCTTCGGCGCTGCTCTGGCTAAGACCGGGGCAAGACCCTGTGACGCGCCTCATGCGCTGCGCGGGCCATGACGGAGGCTTCTGATGCTGGGCATCGACATCATCGACGCGGCGTTGATACCTGCGCTTCTGGTGGCTCTGGGCGCCGGGGTCCTGTCGTTCCTGTCGCCCTGTGTCCTGCCGATCGTGCCGCCTTACCTGGCCTATATGGGCGGGATCAGCATGCAGGAATTCACCACCACGGGCCGCACGCAGCGCCGCGCCATCCTGCCGGCGCTGTTCTTTGTGATGGGGCTGTCCACGGTGTTCATGCTGCTGGGCTTCACGGCCTCGACCATGGGCAACCTGTTTCTGCGCAATGCAGAGCTGTTCGGGCAGATTGCGGGGGTGGTGGTGATCGTCTTCGGGCTGCATTTCCTGGGCGTGTTCCGCATCCCGCTGCTGATGCGTGAGGCGCGGGTGGATGCGGGCGATCAGGGCGGATCGGCGCTGGGGGCCTATGTGCTGGGGCTGGCCTTTGCCTTTGGCTGGACACCCTGCATCGGGCCGGTTCTGGGCATGATCCTGACCATGGCCGCGGCCGAGTCCACAGTGGCGCGCGGGACCGTGTTGCTGGGGGTCTATGCCTTGGGGCTGGGGGTTCCGTTCCTTCTGGCGGCGATCTTCGTGCAGCGGTCCATGTCAATGATGCAGAAGCTCAAGCGCCATATGGCGCTGATCGAAAAGGTCATGGGCGGGTTGCTGTTGCTGGTGGGCATTGCGCTGGTCACCGGGGCGTTCTCGGCCTTTTCCTGGTGGTTGCTGGAGACCTTTCCGGCCATGGCACTGATCGGCTGATGCTGCACAAACCGCTTAACAGGCTGCTGAAGAAGTCGCCCGCCTCCTGATGTTCAGGCAAGGGACCGGGAAACTGTTCCTCGGCATGCTTTCCACAAGCCCTGTCCCGGGCGACCAGCCCGGGACGCGCCCGACCCT
>NZ_JACBXS010000026.1 GCF_013415485.1 Rhabdonatronobacter sediminivivens
ACACCCCGAGCCTACGGCTCAGGGAGAGCAACGCCACCCTTCATCCCAAAAAGTTCAACATCGACCGGGACATTCCCTGTTCGAAATCAGGCTGCCACGCACCGACGAAACCGACGCCTTGCTGGAGGATGCGGGCATTGAAACACTCGAATACAGCACGCGCTGGGCGCGCTACCGTATCCGCGTGACCGATAAGGACCTCAAGACGCACACGGATCTGTTCAAGAGATTGATCGGTGAAGCCCGTGACCGGCGCGAGGGGTGATGGCGCGCAACTTCAAGACTCAGCTTGCAGGGCAGATCGGCGAGAGCCTTGTCGTGGCAGAGCTTGGGCGGTGCGGCATTGTCGCGAACACTTTGGCAGGCAATGTTCCGGATATTGATCTTCTCGCCTATCGCACGACGATCTATGGCGCGCCGCGGGCATGTCTGCGATCTCTTCACCGAAGAGGAATGCTACAACTTCTTCAAGGCGGCGGGTTATGAAACCGATTGAGCGCAACACGCTCTAGCTTCCGTCCACGTCCGCCTGATTCCGAGACAAGCCTTGTCGAGGTGGGGGATATGTTGGGGGCAAGATTTTCAGCTTTTGCAATGAAAGCAAGTGGTTAGGACACCGAAATGGCGGAGAGACAGGGATTCGAACCCTGGGACCCCGTAAAGGGTCAACGGTTTTCGAGACCGCCCCGTTCGACCACTCCGGCACCTCTCCGATCCGGCGCGTCGATAAATGGGAACCGGTCCGGGTGCAAGGGGAATTTTGCAGGTTCCTTCGGCGCAACGCAGGTCCTACTCTGAGGCCCTGGGTTTGGCGAGACTGGAGGCGCACGCCATGGGATGCATCAGGGGAGGTAGCCGGGCAACTGCGCTGACCTTGGCTCTTGGCTTCGTGCTGCTGCTCATGGCAGCCTCGATGGCGCGGAGCGATGAGCGGCTGGACATCGAAGCCCTGTCCTCGGCCTATCGCCTGCCTGCACTTTTCGAGGCGATCGCGCTGGAGGGGCGCGATGCGGCCGACGCCATTTCCGAGGAGGTTTTGCAGGGGCAGGGTGGGGCCTCGTGGAGGCGGGCGATCGATGATCTCTATGATCCCGACCGCATGCTGGAGCGCTTCCTGGGCGTGCTTCACGCGGACCTAGAAGACCGCGCCGAGGTGCATCTTGCAGCCATGGAGTTCGCGCTTCGGCCCGAGGGTGCCGCAGTCATTACCACCGAACTCCGCGTCCGTGTCGAGCTTCGTGCCGAAGGCGCGGAACAAGCGATGCAGGCGGCCCTTGAGCAGGCACGCCGCAACGAAAGCGCCGATCTGGCCTTCGTGCGTGAGCGGATCCGGGTGAACAACCTGATAGAGCAGAATGTCTCGCTGGGGTTGAACGGGTCGCTGGCCTATTTCAGCGGGTTCATGGCGGCAGCGCCGCCGGGCATGGGGCTTTCGGAGGGTCAGATCGCCGCCGAGGTCTGGGGGCAGGAAGAAGAGATTCGCGCGGAAACCGTTGACTGGCTTGAAGGCTACCTTCTGCGCGCCTATTCCACGCTCAGCGACGAGGCGCGTGCGGCGTTGATGGCGCATGCGCGTTCGGCCGAGGGGGATGCCTTCAACACAGCCATGTTCCGCGCCTATGAAGTGACCTTTGCCGAATTGTCCGAGGCGTTGGGGAGCGCCGTCGGGCGTGCGCTGCAGATGCGCGAGCTTTAGCGGCACCGCCGCGGGGGATCGCAGGACTGGCAAAGCGGGTTTCCGCGCCGCCTTCGGGGCGCTATAGCTGCAACCGCCGCCCGCGCCTGGGCGGGGATCATCGCCGCAAGGAGGGGACAGAATGAGCCTGGCATTGGTATTTCCGGGGCAGGGGGCACAGACCATCGGCATGGGGCGGGCGCTGGCCGATAGCAGCCCCGCCGCGCGGGCGGTGTTTCAGGAGGTCGATGATGCCCTGGGTGAGGCGCTCTCGGCCCTTATCTGGAAGGGTGATATCGCCGAACTGACCCTGACCGCCAATGCCCAGCCTGCGTTGATGGCGACCAGCATGGCGACCCTGCGCGCGCTGGAGGCCGAGGGTTTCGACATCCGGCAGGCGGCATTCGTGGCCGGGCATTCGCTGGGCGAATACTCGGCCCTGGCCGCGGCCGGTGCGCTGAGCCTTGGCGACACGGCGCGTCTGTTGCGCATCCGTGGCCGCGCCATGCAGGAGGCTGTGCCCGTGGGGCAGGGCGCCATGGCGGCGCTGCTGGGGCTGGATTTCGGCTCTGCCAGCGAAATCGCCGCCGAAGCGGCGCAGGGTCAGATCTGCCAGGCGGCCAATGACAACGATCCCGCCCAGGTGGTGGTCTCGGGTGACAAGGCGGCGGTCGAACGTGCGGTGGAACTGGCCAAGGCCCGGGGCGCGCGGCGAGCGGTGCTGCTGCCGGTGTCCGCCCCCTTCCATTGCGCCCTGATGCAACCCGCCGCCGATGCCATGGCCGCGGCGCTCGCCGATGTTGCCGTAAAGGCCCCCGCCGTGCCGCTGGTGGCCAATGTCCGGGCCGAGGCCGTGAGCGACCCGGATACGATTCGCCGCCTGCTGGTGGAGCAGGTGACAGGATCGGTGCGCTGGCGCGAATCGATGGTCTGGATGACCGGGCAGGGCGTGACGCAGTTCTGGGAGGTCGGCGCGGGCAAGGCGCTTTCGGGCATGATCAAGCGCGTGGCCAAGGGGGCCGAGACCCGCGCCATCGCCAGCCCCGAAGATGTCGCCGGGGCCATGGACTCCCTGTCCGGGGACAGTGCCTGATTCCCGGGACCCCTGCCTGGCGCCTTGACTGTGACATGAAGGTAACGGCGCACGGCTCAACTCCGTGCGCCGGGGCCTGTTTATGCCCCTTTAACCACTTTGTCAGGATGCGGGGGCATCTCTCTTTCGCATGGGGAAAATTCGGTTTCGCGGCGCGGGGCCGGGCGCGCGCAGGGTGTTCCGGCGCGGTGTGGTGCCGGGATGACTGCCCGGAGGTCAAGCCCAATATCAGGGGCAGACTCGTAAAAAAGAGATTGACGACCGCGTGCAAAATCCCCCAATTAGTATGGCGCCGCAGGGGGTCACACTAGATGTAGTTCGTGACCCGCCGGGGCAGGGAGACAGCAACCCACAAGATGACAGGGCGCTTTCGCAGCGCGCTGCCCATGCGCCACAGGCAACTGTGGCGCGTCCGTTTCTGCTGACCCTGTGACCGGCCTGCGTTGCGCGGGACGTCAAGAACGCCGGACAGGCCCGGCACAGGCAGAAGGGGACAGGAACGTGAAGATCGAGCGCAGATTCACCACCGCAGGCCAGGACGCATATGCGGCGCTGGAATTCACCACCACCGTATCGGAAATCCGCAACCCGGACGGCACAGTGGTTTTCCGCAACGATGCCGTGGAAGTGCCCAAGGGCTGGAGCCAAGTGGCTTCGGACGTGATTGCGCAGAAGTATTTTCGCAAGGCCGGTGTGCCCGCGCGGCTGAAAAAGGTGCGCGAGAAGGGCGTGCCAGAGTTCCTGTGGCGCTCGGTCGCGGATGAGGCTGCGCTGGCCGAACTGCCTGAGGACGCGCGCAGCACGGGCGAAAGCTCGGCCCGGCAAGTGTTCGACCGGCTGGCCGGTGCCTGGGCCTATTGGGGCTGGAAGGGTGGGTATTTCACCGACGAATCCGATGCCCGCGCCTATTTCGACGAGATGCGCTACATGCTGGCCGCGCAGATGGCGGCCCCCAACAGCCCGCAGTGGTTCAACACCGGGCTGCACTGGGCCTATGGCATCGACGGGCCGGGGCAGGGGCATTTCTACGTGGACCCGTTCACCCACAAGCTTGTGGCCTCGAAATCCGCCTATGAGCACCCCCAGCCGCATGCCTGTTTCATCCAGAGCGTCAGCGATGATCTGGTCAATGACGGCGGCATCATGGACCTCTGGGTGCGCGAGGCGCGCCTGTTCAAGTATGGTTCCGGCACCGGGACCAATTTCAGCTCACTGCGTGGTGAAGGTGAGAAACTGTCGGGCGGCGGTAAATCCTCCGGGTTGATGGGTTTCCTGAAGATCGGTGATCGGGCTGCTGGCGCGATCAAGTCGGGCGGGACCACGCGCCGCGCGGCCAAGATGGTCATTTGTGACATGGACCATCCCGATATCGAGGAATTCATCAACTGGAAGGTGATCGAAGAACAAAAGGTCGCCTCTCTTGTTGCCGGCTCCAAACTGCACGAAGCGCGCCTGAACGAGATATTCGGCGCGATCCGGGCATGGGATGGCAGCACGGAGGATGCCGTTGATCCGACGAAGAACCCCGCGCTGAAAGCCGCGATCAAGGCCGCCAAGAAGGCCATGATCCCCGAAACCTATGTCGGCCGCGTGCTGCAATACGCCCGGCAAGGCTATGACAGCATTGAATTTCCCACCTATGACACCGATTGGGACTCCGAGGCCTATGTGACCGTTTCGGGGCAGAACTCCAACAACTCGGTCCGGGTGACGGATGCCTTCCTGCAGGCGGTCAAGGAGGATGCGGATTGGGAGCTGCTGCGCCGCACCGATGGCAAGGTCGCCAAGACCGTCAAGGCGCGCGAGCTGTGGGATCAGGTCGGCCACGCCGCCTGGGCCTGCGCTGACCCCGGCATCCAGTTCCATGATACGGTGAACGCCTGGCACACCTGCCCGGCGGATGGCGCCATCCGCGGCTCCAACCCCTGCAGCGAATACATGTTCCTGGATGACACGGCCTGCAACCTGGCCTCGATGAACCTGTTGAAATTCTATGATGGCAAGGCGTTTGACGGCGAAGCCTATACCCACGCCACCCGGCTCTGGACCGTGACGCTGGAAATCAGCGTGATGATGGCGCAGTTCCCATCGAAGGAGATCGCGCGGCGCTCTTACGAGTTCCGCACCCTTGGGCTTGGCTATGCCAATATCGGCGGACTGCTGATGAACATGGGGCTGGGCTACGATTCGCCCGAGGGCCGCGCGCTCTGCGGGGCGCTGACCGCGCTGATGACCGGGGTGAGCTATGCCACCTCGGCCGAGATGGCGGGCGAACTGGGCGCCTTCCCGGGCTATGCCAGGAACGCCGATCACATGCTGCGCGTGATCCGCAACCATCGCCGCGCCGCCCACGGCGCCACCGACTATGAGGGCGTCAACGTCCCCCCCGTGGCGCTGGATGCCGCCCACTGCCCCGACGCGCTTCTGGTGAACATGGCCCGCGCCGCCTGGGATGAGGCGCTCTCGCTGGGCGAGGCGCATGGCTACCGCAACGCGCAGGCCACGGTGATCGCGCCCACCGGCACCATCGGGCTGGTCATGGATTGCGACACCACCGGGATCGAACCTGACTTCGCGCTGGTGAAGTTCAAGAAACTGGCCGGCGGCGGCTATTTCAAGATCATCAACCAGTCGGTCCCCGCCGCCCTGCGCAAGATGGGCTACCCCGAAGCCGAGATCGCCGAGATCATCGCTCATGCCGTGGGCCATGGCAGCCTGGGCCAGGCGCCGGGGATCAACCACACATCGCTGGTGGGCCACGGCTTCGGCCCCGAGGAGCTGAAGAAGGTCGAGGCTGCCCTGCCCGCCGCCTTCGACATCCGCTTCGTCTTCAACCAGTGGACCCTGGGTGAGGATTTCTGCCGCGACACGCTGGGCATCCCGGCGGCGCAGCTGGATGATCCGGGCTTTGACCTGCTGCGCCATCTGGGCTTCACCCGCGCCCAGGTCGAGGCCGCCAACGACCATGTCTGCGGCACCATGACCCTGGAAGGCGCACCACACCTGAAGCCCGAACATTACAGCGTCTTCGACTGCGCCAACCCCTGCGGCAAGAAGGGCACGCGCTTTCTGTCGGTGGACAGCCACATCCACATGATGGCCGCGGCGCAGAGCTTCATCTCGGGGGCGATCTCCAAGACGATCAACATGCCGAATTCGGCTTCGATCGAAGAAACGCTGGCCGCGTACGAACTCAGCCACTCGCTGGGGATCAAGGCCAACGCGCTTTACCGCGACGGGTCCAAACTGTCGCAGCCGCTGGCCGCCGCCCTGATCGAGGATGACGAGGAGGCCGAAGAGATCTTCGAGACCGGCACGCCACAGGAAAAGGCGCAGGTGCTGGCCGAGAAGATCGTGGAGAAGGTCATCGTCAAGGAGGTCGTCCGCCGCCACCGTGACAAGCTGCCCGAACGGCGCAAGGGCTACACCCAGAAAGCCATCGTCGGCGGCCACAAGGTCTATCTGCGCACCGGCGAATATGGCGACGGCAAGCTGGGCGAGATCTTCATCGACATGCACAAGGAAGGTGCGGGCTTCCGCGCGATGATGAACAATTTCGCCATCGCCGTGTCCATGGGCCTGCAATATGGCGTGCCGCTGGAGGAATTCGTGGACGCCTTCACCTTCACCCGGTTCGAACCGGCGGGGATGGTGCAGGGGAATGACAGCATCAAGAACGCCACCTCGATCCTGGATTACATCTTCCGCGAACTGGCGGTGAGCTATCTGGACCGCACCGATCTGGCCCATGTCAAACCCACCGGCACCAGCTTCGACGACCTGGGCGCGGGCGAGAAGGAGGGCCAGCGCAACGTGGCCGATGTCAGCGACGAGGCTGCCAACCGCGGGCTGGAAGTGCTGCGCCAGATCAGCTCCTCGGGCTATCTGCGCAAGCGGATGCCGCAGGAGCTGATGGTGCTGCAGGGCGGCCAGGCCGCCGGTTTCTTCAGCGAGGGCGCCGCCACCTACAAGGTCGCCGCCGCGACCGAGGTGAGCGAGACCCTCAGTGTCGCAACCCTGGACCCCCGCGCCAAGGCCCGGATGCAAGGCTATGAAGGCGACCCCTGCGGCGAATGCGGCAACTACACGCTGGTGCGCAACGGCACCTGCATGAAGTGCAACACCTGCGGGTCAACGAGCGGGTGTAGCTGAGGAGAAAGTCGGGTGCGTTTGGAGGGAACCAAGCCATGACGATATTATCGCTTAATCGGTTCTTTGAGCGTGCCCGACTCCCCGAATCTCATCGAAAGCAGTTTCGAAACTTTAATTTTGGGATGTGTGGTCGCGAGGCGCCGCCTTCGGTTCGAGAGCTGGCACTTTCCCTCGGTTTCGACATCGCAGAAGTTCAAATGCGCCAAAAGGATCGGGGGAGACTTGTCCGCGATCCTTTCTCCCGCAATGGTTATTTGATTGAGGTCAATCAGAGCGACGACGTATGTACGCGCCGATGGACTGTATTGCATGAGATCGCCCACGCTTACCTACATCAGAGTGATAACCTGCTTGCTGGCCCAAAGTATCGAGCGGGCTTCGTGCATTTCTACGATGAAGAAGAGCGCCGAGAAGAACGAGAAGCAAATTTGGTCGTTGAAGCCATCGTTTTTGGAGAGGGAGCATTGGACGGTGCGATTGGTTTGTACGGGCGCGATGAAAGATCCCTTTGTCGGCATTTTGGCGTTAACCCCATGCCTTTGAATATTGCGTTGCAAAAGCTGCCCTGACCTGTGGCGGCGGCGAATGCGGCAACTACACGCTGGTACGCAACGGCACCTGCATGAAGTGCAACACCTGCGGGTCAACGAGTGGGTGTAGGTGAAGCCAGGGACAGGTCGCCGGGCAATGTCCGGCGGATGTCGCTCTGACGAAACCATCCGGCAGCAGAGGTCCCCCGAGGCAACCAGTGCGTTTGTCTCGGGGGACTTTGGTTGTGATCAGATCCGGTTGAAAGGCATTGAGTCCGCTCGGCCCCCCATGCTTGGATCGGCGTGCCTGCCTGTGGTCGACCGCGCATGTCGGCCGGGCGGGATTGGACATCCTGCTACCTCAGGCACTGTCATGGCCGCAGGCGGGTCATCGTTCAGGCCGGCATCCAACTGGGCTGGTACCGAATCGAACGACACCTGTGCCTTTGGCGCTCCCCGCTGCAGGACGCGCAGGCCTCTGTCCGAATGCACATGTCCGACGCCTCAGAGCGGCAGCGAGCTATGCGGGAAGGGTACTCTAGGGAGGGGGTTGAAGAAGACTGGTGCCGCTGAAGGGACTCGAACCCCCGACCCCATCATTACGAATGACGTGCTCTACCAGCTGAGCTACAGCGGCAATCCTTCTTCCGAGCGAGGCTCTACTATGGCGCTTCGAGTTGCACAAGCCCCTATCCAATGCATGGAGTTCATTCGGCTTTGTCCCGAAGCCAGGGGCCGTCGATGCAGATGATGGCCCGCGTGTTTTCCGGCTGATCTTGACAGTCAGGCCAACAACAATGCGGCGCCCGGGGCGAATGCCCTCCCCCGGGCAGGGGGAGGGGCAGGGTCATTTCTCGGCTTTCTCGTCTTCCTTGCCGTCTTCGGTGATATCGATCACCTCGGCATCCGTGGTGCTGTCAGGCGCCTGGTCCTCGGCGGGTTTCGACGGGGTGCCGACGATCAGGGGCAGCATTTCCGTTCGGGTCGGGGAACTGCCAGAGCTGTCTGGCGGCGTGTCCCATGCCACGGTGTCAAACCCGTCGCAATTGTCGCAGATGGCCACCCAGGTGCCGTGGATATGCTGACAGTTCGAGCAGACCCATTGCGGCCCGCGCGAAACCGTGAGCGCCCGGGTCAGCCAGCCGCGAACCACGGCGTCATCCGACCCTTCGCCGCGCTCGATGGCGGCCATGATGGTCATGGCGCGCGCGGTGGGGCGGGCCTCGGCCAGATCCCCCAGAGCGCGGCGGGCGCCGGGGAAATCCTCGGCGGCGATCAGCAGCTCTGCCTTGGTCAGGCGGGTTTCGTCATGGTCCGAGTTGGCCGAGAACAGCGCCTCGAAACGCTTCACGCGCTGCGCCGGAGTTTCCTTCGGTTCGATCTCGGCATAGGCGGCGGCCAGTTCGGGATGCGGCTGCACGGCCCAGGCCTTCTTAATCACCTTGGCGGCGGCGCGGGCGCTGTTTTCGGCGATCTTGGCCCGGGCGGCCATGGCGGCGGCGGGGATCAGGTCCGGCGACAGGCGGTTGGCCTCGATGGCAGCCTCGCGCATGCGGATTTCATTGCCGCTGGCGGCATGGGCGCGGGCCTCCTGCAGGGCCAGCACGGCATCGCGGCGCTTGTAGACATCACGCGGGAGGGTTCCGGCACGGGTCTTTTCCTGAAGCGTCTTGCGCGCCCCACGCCAGTCGCCGGTCTGGTTCTGCAGTTTCAGAAGGGTATCCTGGGTATCCGCATGGGTCGGTCGCAGGGCAAAGGCCTTTTGCGCCAGTTTCAGCGCGGTGTCGGTGTCGCCTTCCTCGATCTTCTGGCGCAGCAGGCCGCGCACCCCGGCAAAACGGCCGCGCTCATCGGTCACCAGGCGCTTGTAGTACTCCTTGGCCTGGTCGCGGTTGCCCTTCAACTCCGAGGCCTGGGCGATCAGAAGGTTGGTCAGCACCGGCTTGTTGAGCAGCTTTTCCGCTTTCTGCGCCTTGGCCACCGCGCGTTTGCCGTCGCCTTCGGCCAGGGCCAGCAGCCCGTCGATGGTGGCTTCGATCCCGCGCTTTTCGCGGTTGATCATGAAGAACCGGCTTATCGCCGTTTCATCGCCATTCAGAAACCGAAGTGTCGCCATCAGGAAGGCCATCACCTTGATGAACAGCCACAGCGCGAAAATGAAGACCAGCAGCGCAATCGCCGCCTGAACCGGCCCCAGCTCGAACTCCATCGCTGCTAGCCGCAGACCCACGGTCTGACCCGAGTCCATGAGCTCGCCCGCGCCAAAGGCGATAGCGACCACCAGCAGGACAAAAACCAGGATTTTCAAAAGCGTCCAGAACATTGTTTATCCCTTATCCGGCGGTCATGGTTTGCTTCAGCGCGTCGAGCCCGGCAATCGCGTCCAAGCGCGTGCGCGCCGCGGAGATCCAGTCCGACATGGCCGCCCGGCCTGCTTCGGGCAGGGCCTCCAGTTCCTGGAGGGCCGCGTTCAGATCGCCTGTTTCGACCGCATGCGTGGCGCGGGACATCACGGCATCCGGGTCATCGCCCGCGCGCGGGGCCAGGGAGCGGGCGCCGATCTGGCTGCGCAGGAAGCTGCCGATCCGGTCGGTTGTCCCTTCGTAATCCATGCCCTGCAACGCGGCGCGCAGCCCGGCGCGTGATGCGCTGCCGAAATCCTCCTGCAGCTCGGTCAGGGTGGCAATGCCGTCTGCGGCACCCGCATGCAATGCCGCGGGGATGTCATCGGCGACCGCTTCGACCCGCGCCAGCGCTGCCGCGTAGCTGCTGCCTGATTGCAGGGCGGCTTCGATCGTATCGAGGGCGGCAATCGCCTCGGCGCGTGCGGCGCGCTGGTCCGCCTCGGCTGCAGCGGCTGCAGCGGCGGCCTGAACATCCTCGATCCGGGCGTCGGCAAGGGCGCGGACATCGTCGATATCGGCCTGCAGGGCTTCCTGGGCGGCCTGAATTGCGGCCACCCGGACCGAAAGCGCGGACAATGACTGGTCCATCGTTTCACCCTGTGCGGCCAGACTGTCGGTCGCCGTGTCCAGCCCGGCAATCGACTCCTCGGCCCGTTCCAGCCGTTGCAACAGGCTTCCCATGGCCTGCCCGATCTCGCGCGCTTCGCCGCGCGCGGCGTCCAGTTCGGCCAGATTGTCGCTGACCGAGGCGCGCAGATCCTCGAAACCGTCAGCGGTCTCGGCGATCTGGGTCTGCAGGCTGTCGATGGCGGTGGAGAATTCTTCCGGGGCAACACTCTCCCGGTCGGCCTCGGCGGCGAGTTGTTCTTGCAGCGTGGCCAGATCGGCACGCAGGGAGTCAAGACGGGCGTCCTGCGCGCTCAGGTCAACCTCGGGGCCCATGTCGATCCAGCCCTGATCGGCGGCATACCAGGTGGCGCCGGCGCCCAGACCTGCAGCGACAATGCCGCCGAGGAACATCGGAAAGGCGCTGCGCCGGGGCGGCGGCGCGGTGGGGGCGCTGTCGCGCGGCGGGGGGGCGTCGCTGGCGGATGTCCCCGTGGACTGGGGCGAGGCGGTGGCGGTCGCCGCGCCCGCAGCCGCCATCCCGGCAGCGGCGGGGACGGCGGCTGCCATAAGTGCATCGCTCCGGGTTTCCGTGTCGGCGTCGTCGCTGTGGGTTGCGTCGCCTGCAGCGGCATCGTCGGTTATGGCGGTATCTTCGGGTTCCGGCAGGGCCTCGGCGGTCTCGGCTGCGGTGCCCTTCGCTTCGGGCGCGTCACCCTCGGGTGTGGTGCCAGCGACCTCGGCAGACAGCGTTTCATCGGCACTTGCCGCCATCGGCGCGGCGATCTCATCCGGGGGGGAGGGCGTCTCCGTGGCCGTGTCTGCGGTGCTGTTCCCGCTGTCTTCCGGCGCCGCGTGCTCGGGTGCAGCCTCCTCGGGTGCCGCGCCCTCTGGCGTAGCCTCCCCGGGTGCCGTGTCTCCGGGTGTCGTGCCCTCGGGTGCGGTGTCCGCGGGTGTCGTGTCCTCAGGCTTGGGCGCCTCGTCGGTCGCGCTGCTTTCGGGCGCAGGGGGCGGGGCGTCGCTCCCGGGGTGTGGCGTGTCCTGTTCCAGAGCCGGGGCGGTCGGGTCCTTGGTATCCTTGGCGGCGTCTTCGGGCGGGGCCGTGTCGCCTTTTGCCGTCTGATTGTTCCTGCTCGACTGCCGTGTCGGTCTGGTCTTTCGGGCCACTGAGACGCTCCTGCCGATTCTGGGTGCGGAGATTAATCCGACAATTTGCCAGAGGCAGCTTATCGTGGGTTCGGATCAGTCTCAAGCGCGTGTATGACCTCTGCAATCCGTGCGATCACGGCCTGTGCATCCGGTTTTGCCGCAATTTTAAGCGTTTCGGGGTGCGTTTCTTCCAGCGGTTGTGCGGCGGCGGCGCTGATGGCGACCGGATGCAGACGCGCCTGCACGGCAATCCTGTGCAGCGCAGCGGCGAAAAGCCGCGCAGTTCTGGGGGAAAACAGCGGCGCAATCACATCGCCGGGGCGTTCCAGCAGCGCCTGGGCTGCAGGGTCCAGGGGCCGGGCCTCCTGATCATAGACGACCTGTTCCCGCGCGGCGATCCCTGCCGCGCGCAGGTCGCTGGCAATGGCGCGGGCGGCATGCTGGCCGCGCAGATGCAGAAGCGGCCCGGGCGAGGCCATGCGCTGCAAAAGCGCCAGCAGGGACTGGGCATCGCCCCCGGCCACATGCAGCGTGGTGAACCCCGCGTCACGGGCCGCCTGCGCCGTGCGCGGCCCCACGCACCATGCGGGCAGGGCGCGCTCCGGACACCCGGCCGCGAATCCCGCCACCCCGTTTTCCGAGGTGAAGATCAGCCCGGCGGCCTCGTCGGCGACATCCGGGCGGGGGGGATGCAGGGCGATCTCCAGCAGCGGGGAAATGGTCACGCCCAGGCCGGGCCAGCGCGCGCGGATCTGCGTGGCAAGGCGCTCTGCCTGCGCGCGTGGGCGGGTCAGCAGCAGATGCGGCACAGAGCGGGCAGGTGGCGGCATTGACGGGGTCCGGGTCCGGGCGGCATTGTCTGGCCGCGCCCACGGTGGTAGCTGGAAGAGCGCCCCCTTGGCAACCGGACCCGCCATGCCCCTGACCGTTCTTGGTATCGAAAGCAGCTGCGATGACACCGCCGCCGCAATTGTGCGTGATGTCGAAGGGCAGACGCCGCAGATCCTGTCGAATGTGGTGATGGGGCAGGGCGCCTTGCATGCCGCCTATGGCGGTGTAGTGCCGGAGATCGCCGCCCGTGCCCATGCCGAAAAGCTGGATCTGGTGGTTGAGGCCGCCCTGGCCGAGGCCGGGCTGGAGCTGCGCGCGCTGGACGGGATTGCGGTGACCTCCGGGCCCGGTCTGATCGGCGGTGTGCTGGCCGGGGTGATGCTGGCCCGGGGGCTGGCGGCGGCCACGGGGCTGCCGCTGATGGGCG
This sequence comes from Rhabdonatronobacter sediminivivens, assembly GCF_013415485.1. GTDB lineage: Bacteria > Pseudomonadota > Alphaproteobacteria > Rhodobacterales > Rhodobacteraceae > Rhabdonatronobacter > Rhabdonatronobacter sediminivivens. The sequence continues at coordinate 12,869 of NZ_JACBXS010000026.1, forward strand.
TGAACCATCTGGCTGGGCACGCGCTGACGCCGCGCCTGACCGACGGGCTGGCCTTTCCCTATCTGATGCTGCTGGTTTCGGGGGGGCATTGCCAGTTTCTGGTGGTGCGCGGGGTGGATGACTACGTCCGCCTGGGCGGCACCATCGATGACGCGCCCGGCGAGGCCTTCGACAAGGTCGCCCGCCTGCTGGCCCTGCCGCAACCCGGCGGCCCCTCGGTCGAGGCGACGGCCGCCACCGGCGACCCCGCGCGCTTCTCCCTGCCGCGCCCGTTGCTGGACCGGCCCGGCTGTGATCTGTCGTTTTCGGGGTTGAAAACCGCAGTGCTGCGCGCCCGCGATGCGCTGGTGGCTGCCCATGCCGGGCTGCCCCGTGCCGACCGTGCCGACCTCTGTGCCAGCTTTCAGGCCGCGGTGACCGATGTGCTGGCGGAAAAGGCCCGCCGGGCGCTGGCGACCTATATGGCCCTGGCGCCCGCACAGCCGGCTTTTGCCGTGGCCGGGGGCGTGGCTGCGAACCAGACCCTGCGCGCGGCGCTGGAAGGGGTGGCAGCGCAGGCGGGCGCGCGATTCGTGGCGCCGCCGCTGGCGCTGTGCACCGACAACGCGGCGATGATCGCCTGGGCGGGGATCGAACGTTTCCGCGCCGGGGTTCCGCGCGATGCGGATCTGGTCGCGCGGCCGCGCTGGCCGCTGGACACACAAAGCCCCGCGCTGATCGGTGCGGGCCGCAAGGGGGCAAAGGCATGAGCGAGGTTTCCATCCTGGGTGCAGGGGCTTTCGGCACGGCGCTGGCCTGTGCGCTGTCGGACCGGGTGGTGACGCTTTGGGCGCGCGACCCTGCCGCAGCCGAGGCCATGCGCACCACGCGCGAGAACGCCCGCCGCCTGCCAGGGGTCACCCTGCGCGATACGGTGATGGTGACATCCGAACTGGGTGATGCCATGGCCCCTGTGCTGTTGCTGGCCATGCCCATGCAGAAACTGGCCGGGTTTGTCACCGACCACCAGGAAATGCTGCAGGGCCGCGCATTGGTGGTCTGCTCCAAGGGCGTGGACCTGGCCACCGGGCGCGGCCCGGCGCGGGTGATTGCCGATGCGCTGCCTCAGGCCACGGTCGCCGTGCTGACCGGGCCCAGCTTTGCCGCCGATATCGGGCGTGGGCTGCCCACGGCGCTGACGCTGGCCTGCGCCGACACCGAGGCGGGCGCGGCGCTTCAGCACGCCCTGTCCGCCCCTGCGCTGCGGCTTTACCGCACCCATGATGTGGCCGGGGCGGAACTGGGCGGGGCGCTGAAGAACGTGATCGCCATTGCCGCCGGGGTCTGCATCGGTGCGGGGCTGGGCGACAGCGCCCGCGCCGCCATCATGTCGCGCGGCTATGCGGAGATGCTGCGGTTTGCGGCCGCGCGCGGGGCAATGGCGGAAACCTTGGCGGGGCTTTCGGGGCTTGGGGATCTGGTGCTGACCTGCACATCCGAGAAATCGCGCAACTTCCGCTTTGGTCTGGCCCTGGGCGCGCAGCAGGAATTCGATGCGGGCACCACTGTCGAAGGGGTCGCCACCGCCCGCGCGCTGGCCCGCAGCGCTGCCGCCGAAGGCGTGGACATGCCCATCACCACCATGATTTCCGCCGTGATCGACGGCAAACTGACCGTGGACCAGGCGCGCGATGCACTTCTGGCCCGCCCGCTGAAGGAGGAATGACATGCCCCGTTTCATGATGATCTGCCGCGACAAGCCCGGCCATCTGGCGCTGCGCCAGCAAACCCGCGATGCGCATCTGGCCTATATCGCCGAAACCGGCGTGGTCGAACAGGCCGGACCCCTGCTGGACGATGATGAACAGATGTGCGGCTCGTTGCTGATACTGGACGTCCCGGACATCGAGGCCGCCCGCGCCTGGGGCGGCAATGACCCCTATTTCCAGGCCGGGCTGTTCGAAAGTGTCAGCGTCGAACGCTGGAAGAAGGTGATCGGCTGATGGCTTTCTGGCTGATGAAATCCGAACCCGATGTGTTCTCCTGGGAGGATCTGGTCGCCAGGGGCGACGCGGGTGAGGAATGGGACGGCGTGCGCAACTACCAGGCCCGCAACAACATGCGCGCCATGAAGCCGGGCGAACAGGCCTTTTTCTACCACTCGCGCAGCGAAAAGGCCGTGGTCGGCATCTGCGAGGTGATCGCCGAGGCCCATCCCGACAGCACCAGCGATGATCCGCGCTGGGACTGTGTGGATGTCCGCGCGCTCCGGCCCTTTGCGCAGCCGGTGACGCTGGAAATGTGCAAGGCCGACCCGCGCCTGGCCGATATGGTGCTGGTCAACAATTCGCGCCTGTCGGTCCAGCCGGTGACCCGGGCCGAATGGCAGGTGATCTGCGAACTGGGCGGTATCGCCGATACAGCAGGGTGACAGGCCCCGGGGCCGGAATTGCGCCGCACCGCTCGCATGTTTATGCCGCATTCATGCTTCACGGTTAAGGTTGCGTAACGGGGATGGCACGGCCATGCTTCCGGCGCCCCTGCCAGCCTGAAGGAGCATCAGACATGAAGAATTTTGCCCATTATCTTCGGTCCGAAATCGCGGATCTGGAAGCCGAATTGCGCGCATCGCTGACCTGGCGCCGGATCGAGGAAGCCAAGCGCCTGCTGGCGCTTTACGATGATGACGGGGCCGAGGCCGCCGGTTCCGCGCCGGACACCACCCCCGAGCCCGCCCCCGAAAAGGCCGAGGCCGAGGCGGAAGAAGAGCCTGCCTCATCCCCCGCCACCGCGGACAAGGACCCGCCCGGCACCGACCCCACGCCCGAGGCGACACCCCCGGACCAGATGACTGCCACAGGCGACCCTGCGCCCCCCGCGGCGGGCGGGGATGGGGCCGTGGCCGACAGCCCGGAGGCACGTGACGCCGCGCAGGCGGGCGATGCCATTGCGGGGCGGGTGGATACGGGCGGTGCGGAGAGCACCCCCGCAGATGCGGATGACGTTTCTGCCGCTGACCCTGCTGTCGATGCCTCCCCTGTTGCTGACCCCGCAGAAGCCGATCCGTCTGATCCGCACCCGTCCGAGGATGCCCTGCCACCCCCCCTGACGGCCCCTGCCGCCGCGGCCTCCGCTGCCGTGACCGAGCATGCGGAAACCACCAGCACGGACACCGAAAAGGATCAGTCTGCCTCCGAGGGTAGCACCACGCACAGCCCCGAGGAAGACGCGGCCAGCACCGAGAAGGGCAGTCTGGACCCTGCCTCTGACAGCGCTGCTGACCCGGAGCAACAGCCCGCCTCCAAGCCCAGCCTGTCGCGCTGGCGCTGGTAGCGCGCCGCCCCTTGCCGCGCCCGGCACACCGGGCGCGGCAATGTCATGCGCATGGGCGCAAGGGGTCCCAAGGATCATTCACGCAGAAACGGGCCGATTTCGCACTGACGCCGGTGGGTTCCCATGACCCGGGTCGCTTGGGGGTCTGCCGATTTCTGGCGGCGGGATGAAAGCCGACAGCGCCCAATGCTGCGCGGCTCCGGCCTGCAGATCGCCAGCGCCTTGGCTGCGCGCCAGTGACAGCCCCTGGCGAGGGCCATGCCCGCCGGTCTTCACAACTAGTTTCAGCTCACACCGTCCTCGCCGGTGGCATGGTGCGCACTGTCACCCCCCGACCGGGTGCCGAGGGTGGTTGTGTTTGGGGCTGAGCCGTCACTCGCCCCGCCCTGCGCCCCGCAACAGGCACAGCCCGCGCGCCGGGCCACGCGGATGCTGCGGGTTTCGGCGTGCAGCGCATCATGTATCACCAGTCGCCCACGCAACCCCGTTCCGGCATCGGTGATCTCCTTCATCGCTTCGACCGCCATCATGCTGCCCAGCACGCCGGGAAGGGGGGCGATCACACCAGCCTCGGCGCAGGCGGGGGCTAGTCCCGGGGCCGGGCGTTCGGGAAAGACGCATTCGAAACAGGGCGCGCCGCGGGCGGGATCATAAAGGCTGATCTGGCCCTCCCACTGGGTGATGGCCGCCGAAATCAGCGGTTTGCCCGCCGCCACGGCGGCGCGGTTGACCAGATAGCGGGTGTCGAAATTGTCGGTGCCGTCCAGGATCAGGTCATAATCGGCAAAAAGTGCCGCGGCGGTGTCCGCATCCAGCCGCCGGTGATAGGGGCGCACGGTGATGAAGGGGTTGAGTGCCTCCATCGCTGCCTGGGCCGAAAACACCTTGGGCATGCCGATCCGCGCATCGGCATGGATGACCTGACGCTGCAGGTTGGACCCGTCCACGTCATCGTCATCGATCACACCGATGGTGCCCACCCCGGCGGCGGCCAGATACAGCATCACCGGTGAGCCCAGCCCCCCCGCGCCCACCACCAGCACGCGGGCGGATTTCAGCTTGCGCTGGCCTGCGCCGCCGATTTCGCGCAGGACAATATGGCGGGCGTAGCGGTTAAGCTCTGCCTCGCGGAAGGGGGCATCCCGGGCGGGGGCGGGGTCCGGTGCTGGGGTGGCGCGCTGGCGCAGGCGGCGCAGACCCAGCGCATAGCCCCCTGCAACCAGCGCCACACCGCCCAGCGCCAGCCAGGGTTCGGGGGCGCCGCCGGTGGCGCGGCGCAGTTCGGCCTCGGGTGGCAGGACCAGTTGCGCCGACAGCACCGCCACATAGAGCAGCCCGATCATGACCAGCCGCGCCCGCACCGGAGCCTTCATCCAGTGCCCCAGCACCCAGAGCGCCAGCATCAGAAACAGCACGAACCCCATCAGCCGCGTTCCTTCATCCCTGCCCGGTCGAGCCGAAACCGCCCGCGCCGCGCGCCGTGTCCTCCAGCCGGTCAGATAGGGCGATCGTGGCCTGAAGCACCGGGGCCAGCACCGCCTGGGCAATCCGGTCGCCATGGGCAACCGCAAAGGGCGCGTCGCCCAGGTTCACCAGCACCACGCCCACGGGGCCGCGGTAATCGGCATCCACCGTGCCCGGGGCGTTCAGCACCGTCACCCCACGATGCAGCGCCATGCCGGAGCGGGGCCGGATCTGCAGCTCGGTCCCTTCGGGCAGGGCCATGCGCAACCCCGTCGGCACCAGCGCCCGCGCACCGGGCGCCAGGGTGATGCCGGCTGCGCGTTCGGCCGGGGGCAGGTTGGCGCGCAGGTCCATCCCAGCCGCGCCCGGGCTGGCATAGGCGGGCAGGGCGATGGCCGGGTCAGCCCAATCCTCGCGCTGGAAGCGGATGGTTGTCATGCGAAGGCCTCGGCAATGCGCAGGGCCAGACGGCGGGCGACCTCGGTCTTGGGCAGGCGGGGCCAGGGGTCTGCGCCTTCTTCGGTGATCAGGGTCACGGCGTTTTCAGCCCCGCCCATGATGCCGGTATGGGCCGAGACATCATTGGCCACGATCCAGTCGCAGCCCTTGCGCGCGCGCTTGGCCGTGGCATGGGCTTCGACGGTCTCGGTCTCGGCGGCGAAGCCCACGACCAGGGCGGGGCGCCGGGCGTGGGCGGAGAGCGTGGCAAGGATATCGGGGTTCTCGGCAAACTCCAGCACCGGCAGGCCGCTGGCGCCTTTCTTCATTTTCTGCGCCCCGGCATTGGCCACGCGCCAGTCAGCCACGGCGGCGGCACAGATGGCGGCATCGGCGGGCAGGGCGGCCAGGGCGGCGTCAAGCATCTGCTGCGCGGTCTCTACCCGGTGCACCTCCACCCCCGGCGGGGGGGGCACGCTGGCCGGGCCGGTCACAAAGCTGACCCGCGCGCCCAGATCGCGCAGGGCCGCAGCCAGCGCCGCCCCCTGCGCCCCCGAGGACCGGTTGGCGATATAGCGCACAGGGTCGATCGGTTCATGCGTCGGCCCCGAGGTCACCAGCACATGACGCCCCTTCAGCGGCCCATCCCCCAGCGTGGCGGTGATGGCGGCCAGGATTTCCGCCGGTTCGGCCATGCGCCCGGGGCCAAATTCGCCGCAGGCCATGTCACCTTCGTCAGGGCCGATGCGCAGCACCCCATCGCCCTGCAGCACGGCCAGGTTGCGCTGCGTGGCCGGGTGCTCCCACATGCGCACGTTCATGGCAGGCGCAATCAGCACGCGCTTGTCCGTGGCCATCAGCAGCGTGGTGGCCAGATCATCGGCATGGCCGCCCGCCATCCTTGCCATCAGATCAGCGGTGCACGGAGCCACCACCACCAGATCGGAGGCACGCGAAAGCTGGATATGGCCCATCTCGGCCTCGTCCTTCAGGTCGAACAGGTTCTGAAACACCTGCTCCCCGGCCAGTGCGGCCAGCGAAAGCGGCGTGACGAATTGCGCGCCCCCGGCTGTCAGCACCGGCGTGACCGAAGCCCCGGCCCCGCGCAGAAGCCGGATCAGCTCCAGGCATTTATAGGCCGCGATCCCGCCGCCGATGATCAGAGTGATGCGCCGCCCCGCCAGCATGGCCTGCCCCGTCCTTCGCTTGCTCAGGGTTGATCTAAAGCGAAAGCGCGCGGAAAGAAACCGCCATCATCCGGTTTCATCTGCCTGCAGTTTCATCTGACTGGAAGGGAACTGGTGAGCCCGGAAGGATTCGAACCTTCGACCAATTGATTAAAAGTCAACTGCTCTACCACTGAGCTACGGGCCCGCTCGAGGCCGCTAACTAGATAGAAGCCGTCCGGGGGTCAAGTGCGAAATCATTCGAAATTGGCACTGTTCAGCGCACTGGCGGGCAAGGCGTGAAAGGCCTATATCGCGCGCATGGAATCGCGCCGTTCATCCGGTCTGCCCTTTTGCAAGATGCACGGGGCGGGCAATGACTTTGTCATCATCGACGCCCGCAGCGGGGCGGCGGCACTGACGCCTGCGCTGGTGCGCGCGGTGGGCGACCGGCACCGGGGCGTGGGCTTCGACCAGTTGGCGGAACTGCATGACCATGGTCAGGCGGATATCGAGATCCGCTTCTGGAATGCCGATGGCAGCCGCGCCGGTGCCTGCGGCAATGCGACACGCTGCGTCGCCCATCTGTTGATGACCGAACGGGGGGTGGACCGGCTGCATATCGTCACTGCGCGCGGGGACCTCTGGGCTGAGCGGCGCGAAGGTGTCATCTGGGTCAACATGGGCGCTCCGCTCCTTGATCCGGTGGATATTCCGCTGGCGCCGGGGGTTGACCCGCGCCACCTGCCGCTGCCGGGTGACCCTGTGGCGGTGGGCATGGGCAACCCGCATTGCGTGTTTTTCGTCACGGATGCCGAGGCCGAGGATGTGGCCCGCCGTGGTGCAGCGGTCGAGAATGATCCGCTGTTCCCGCAGGCCACGAATGTGGAATTTGCCAGCGTGATTGCCCCCGACCATCTGCGCCTGCGGGTATGGGAACGCGGCACGGGGATCACGCTGGCCTGTGGCTCGGGCGCGTGTGCCACGGCGGTGGCGGCGCATCTGCGGGGGCTGACGGGGCGGCAGGTCACCATCCGCGCCGACGGGGGCGATCTGGCGGTGGACTGGCGCGCGGATGGCGTCTGGTTGACCGGCCCGGTGGCGCATGTATTTGACGCGGTGCTTTCGCCCGAAGTGATGGCGCTGGCATGACCGCCCCGCGCTTCACCACGCTGGGCTGCCGGCTCAATGCCTATGAGACCGAGGCCATGAAGCGCCTGGCCGCCGAGGCCGGGGTGCAGGATGCGCTGGTGGTCAACACCTGCGCCGTCACCGCCGAGGCCGTGCGCAAGGCCCGCCAGGAAATCCGCCGCCTGCGCCGTGACAACCCCGACGCCCCCATCATCGTCACCGGCTGCGCCGCCCAGACCGAACCCCAGACCTTCGCCGCCATGCCCGAGGTCACCCGCGTCATCGGCAATGCTGATAAGATGGCGCCCGAGACATGGGCCGCCATGGTCCCCGACCTGATCGGCCAGACCGAGCGGGTGCAGGTGGATGACATCATGTCCGTGCGTGAAACCGCCAGTCACCTGATCGACGGGTTCGGCACGCGAAGCCGCGCCTATGTGCAGGTGCAGAACGGTTGCGATCATCGCTGCACCTTCTGCATCATCCCCTATGGCCGGGGCAATTCACGGTCGGTTCCGGCGGGCGTGGTGGTGGAGCAGATCAAGCGCCTTGTGGGGCGCGGGTTCAACGAGGTGGTGCTGACCGGGGTGGATCTGACCTCGTGGGGCGCCGATCTGCCTGCGCAGCCGCGGCTGGGCGATCTGGTGCGGCGCATCCTGAAGCTGGTGCCGGACCTGCCGCGCCTGCGCATCAGCTCCATCGATTCGATCGAGGCCGACCCCGCGCTTATGGAGGCCATCGCCACCGAGCCGCGCCTGATGCCGCATCTGCATCTGTCCTTGCAGGCGGGCGATGACCTGACCCTGAAGCGCATGAAGCGCCGCCACTTGCGCGACGATGCCATCGCGTTCTGCGAAGAAGCCCGCCGCCTGCGCCCGGACATGGTCTTTGGCGCCGATATCATTGCCGGGTTTCCGACCGAGAGTGAAGCCATGTTCCAGAACTCGCTGCGGCTGGTTGAAGACTGCGGGTTGACCTGGCTGCATGTCTTTCCCTTCAGCCCGCGCAAGGGCACGCCCGCCGCCCGGATGCCGCAGGTGAACGGCGCTGCGGTGCGCGAACGTGCGGCCCGGCTGCGCGCGGCGGGTGCGGCGCGGGTGGCGGCGCATCTGCAGGGCCAGGTGGGTCAGCACCACCTTGTGCTGATGGAGAACCCGCGCATGGGCCGGACCGCGCAATTCACCGAAGTCAGGTTCGACACCGACCAGCCCGAGGGCGCGATCATCCCCGCCACCATCCGTGGCCATGACGGGGCGCAGCTACTGGCCTGAGCCGCGCGGCGTGACCTCCAGCGTGATCCCGGTGCCGGACCGCACGGTCAGATGCGCCACCGGCACCGGCGCCGGGCCATGGGGGGCGAAGCGGAAGCGGCGCAGCAGGACGGCCAGGATCAGCACGCCCTCGGCCATGGCGAAGCCCGCGCCGGTGCAGACGCGTGGCCCGGCGGAAAACGGCAGATAGCCATCGCGGGCCTGGGCGCGGGTGGCCGGGTCGGCCCAGCGGGTGGGGCGGAAGTCATGCGGGTCCGGCCAGATGCGTTCGTTCCGGCCCATGTGCCAGGGGCTGACGATGACCTGCGCGCCGGGGGGGACGGGGCGGCCGCGAAACGCCTCCGGGCGGGAAGCCTCGCGCACCAGCATGGGCACGGGGGGGTAAAGGCGCAGCGTCTCGCGGAAGGCATCGCGGGTGCGGGGCAGCTTCGACAGGATGCTGAAACCGGGGGCGGCGGTGCCGCCTTGCAGCCAGGGGTCCAGGGCGGCGGCCTCGGCGGCCAGATCCTCCTGCACCTGCGGATGGGTGGCCAGCAGATAGAGCGCCCAGGCCAGGGCCGAGGCGCTCGTCTCATGCCCGGCCAGAAAGAAGATCGCCACCTGATCGACCATCTCGGCGGTATCGAACCGCGCGCCGGTTTCGGGGTCGGTGGTGGTCATGATCTTGGTGGCCAGATCATCGGGCGCGGTGCCTTCGGCAATCGCCTGCGCGCGGGCGGCGGTCATCTCGGTTATCAGCGCGCGGATGTGGCGGGCGGTGGCGCGGGCGCGGCGGGTGTGAAAGCGCGGCATCCAGCGGGGCAGGGGCAGCAGCGCGCCCAGGTTCATCAGGGGTTGCGCCGCCTGATGGGCGCGAAAGCCATGGTAGACCCGGGCGGCGGTGGCATCCTCGATCGGCACGGAAAACAGGGTGCGAAAGATCACATCGGCGGCGGCGTGGCTCATGGCGGCCTCGGCGTCCAGCGGGCCGGGGGAGAGGCGCGCGGCCGTGGACAGGGCGGCGTCCCACATGGCGGGGAAGGTCTGGCGCAGGCGCCCGCCCTCGAAGGCCGGGTCGATCATCCGGCGCTGGCGGGCCCAGGTGGCGCCATTGGTCAGGAACACGGAGTTGCCCAGCAGCAGGCGCAGCCCTTCGGCCACGCGGGCGGATTTTGGGAAATCCTGCGGGCGCTCCTGCAGGACCAGCCGCACCAGATCAGGTTCGTTCACCATGAACGACCGCAGGAAGGGCAGGCGAAATTCGGCCATCCGCGCGCGGTAAAGCTTCGCCGGTTGCGTGGACAGGATGTCACGCCGGAACATGGCCAGATGGCGCCACAGCGGCACCCGGTCGGGGCGGTGATCCGGCATTGGGGGGCGGGTCATACGGCCTGCCGGGGTTCGGGGTCACGGGTGGTGAAGCGGTTGAAGCTGTCCTGCGTTGCACTGGCCGAGGGCTTGCGCCCGGCAAACCGCGCCGCCAGCGTCTGCGGCCCGGCGGTGATGCGGAAATAGTCGTAATCCTTGGGCCGGTCAAAGGCGCAAAGGTATTGGAAATGCAGCCGGAAATAGCGGCGGCGGTATTTTGCGAAGGTCTGGGGGGACAGCGTCTGGCGAAATGCGGCCGAGATCACCAGCGGCCAGAGCTTGCCGCTTTCGGGCGCCGCGCCGCTGCAACTGACCGGATCGCACAGGGCATAGGTGCAGCCATCGCCCGGCGCGGTCACATCCAGCCAGAAGATCTCGGGGCGTTGGGACAGGTAATGGAGGTCGGCGCGCAGGCGCGTGGCCTCGGGCAGGTAGGATTGCATGGGCACCGCATGGCCCAGCGACAGGAAGGACAGCGCCGCGCGTCCCGCAGCACCCTGGCGGATCACATCGGCCAGCACCGACACCCCCAGATGCACGCCCGAGGAATGGCCGACCACCAGCACCTCGTCCACCTCCGGGTCGGCCAGGGCGGCGGCGATATGGCGGGTGAACTCGGCCAGCCGCGCCTCCAGCGCGGGCGGGTTGCGGCCCCGGTGGCGGGCGGTGAAGCTGAAATCCAGCAGCAGGTAATAGACGAAGAACCGCCCGTCCAGCCGGCGAAAGGCGCTCAGGATCGGCGGCACCACGCCCAGGCCCAGCAGATAGGCCGCCCAGCCCGGCAGCACGAAGGTCAGCCCCCAGCCAAGCCCCGCCGCCACCGCCAGCGCCAGCGCCAGTTGCCCCAGCAACATCACCACCGGATACATGGCCGCGATCCCCGGTGCCGCGCGCAGCCGGAACAGCCGAAAGATCGCCCCGGTGGAGATATAGGTCCAGGCCGTGCGCGCCAGCAGCAGGTAGGTCGCCGCCACCCCGGCCTGCATCGAATCGCGCACGATATCGGACCATTCCAGCACGCGGATCTGGGTGTGGGTGGTCTGGCCGTCGATCTCGGCCTCTACCCGCCAGCCATAGGGGCCATCGTCCTTGAGCGGTTTCTGCCGCAGGCTGTAGCCGGAAATCGCGGCCTGGGCGGCGCCCTCGCTGCGGTACAGCTCGCGGTAGCGGCGGGGGGGGAACGGGTCATAGCCGGGGATGTAGAACATCCGCCGTTGCCTGACCGTTTCTGCGCGCGCCTCTGTCATGGGGTGCCTCTTGCCCGTTGGCGGACATCGTAGCGCGGAATCCGGGCGGAATTAAGCCCGGACAGGGGTGCTGAGGTATTGCGCGCAGCCGGTCAGGGCGGCGTAGTCATCTGTGACCACATCCACCGCGAAATCCGCCACAAATTCGGAAAACCGGCCCATCTGGCAGAAGGCGGCATCGAAGCCGAAGGCCTCGGCATAGGGGGCCATGGCCCGGGCCACCCCGCCGATGAAGGCGATCCCGCCAAAGGGCAGATGCACCAGCGCCAGCGCGGCGGCATAGCGGGCCATCAGGCGGATGTAATGGCGCCCTGTGGCCTGCGCCAGCGGGGCGCCTTCGGCGATCTGTTCCATGATCTGCGCGGCTGGCAGGCGGTCTTCGACCCCTGCGCGCCGGGCGTGGAAGCGATAGAGCCGCTCCAGCCCGCTGCCCGCCAGCACATCCTCGGCCGAGGCGAAGCCCTGTTCGCCCCGCAGCCAGTGGGCAAGGGCGGCATCCTCGTCATCGGCGATGGGCAGGTGGATATGCCCGGCCTCGGCCGCCGGGACCAGCCAGCCGCCGCCGGGCAGGGGCTGCACGGGGGCGGCATTGACCCCGGTGCCAAAGCCGATCACCAGCCGCGCGCCGCCGCAGTCCGGCTGGCCGCGCCGCAGGGGGATCAGGTTGTCGCGCGCGATCTGGTCCAGCGCCTGCCCCTGCGCCTGCAGGTCATTGAGCAGCGCCACCCGGCCCGTCGGCGCCCCGGTGGCGCGGGCCAGATCATCCAGCGTCAGCGCCCAGCCCAGATTGGTCATCCGCGCCGCGCCGTTGCGCACCGGCCCGGCCAGCGCCACGCAAGCGCCGCCGATGCCGCCCGGCGGTGCGGCCACGTCCAGATAGCGGCGCAGCGCATCCTCCAGCCGCGGGAATTCGGCATTGCGGAGGCGGCGGATGCTGGTACGGTCCACCGACCCGCCATGGGCCAGCGCCACGCGGGTATTGGTGCCACCGACATCGGCGACCAGGACAGGCGGCAGGGGGGCGGTCATGGCACTATCCCTGTGGGGTCAGTCGCGCGCAAGGGCGCGGGTCAGCGCGTCATAGGATGCCTTTGGCCGCCGCTGCAAGCTGTCGAAATCCACATGCACCAGCCCGAAGCGCTTTTCGTAGCCGAAGGACCATTCGTAATTGTCCAGGAGCGACCAGACGTAATAACCCCCGACCGGCACCCCGTCGGCGATGGCGCGGCGGACCTGTTCCAGATGCGCGCCGATATAGGCGATGCGCGGCAGGTCCGGTTGGCCCGGCACATCGGGGTTGGCCATGCCGTTTTCGGTGACATGGATGGGAATGCCCCGGGTGTAATGGTCATGGGCGAAGCGCAGGAAGTGATAAAGGCCCTCGGGGTAGATCTCCCACCCCATCTGGGTCTTTGGCAGGGGGCCATCAATATCGGTCAGGGCAGGCCAGGGGCCGGGGGCGGGGGCGATCCGCTTGCGGGTGTAGTAGTTGATGCCCAGCCAGTCCACGGGGGCCTTGATGGTTTCCATGTCATCTTGCCAGCGTTCGGGCATGTGCGGCTCCAGCCCTTCCAGAACATCGGCAGGCCAGACGCCGTGGAACATGCCGCCCAGGAACCAGCGATTGTAGATCCCGTCATAGCGGCGGGCGCTCGCGCGGGCTTCGGGCGTGTCTTCGGCGGGTTCAGCATATTCGAAATTGCACACCGCGCCCAGGTTGGTCATGCCCAGCGCGCGCATGGCGGCAATGGCGCGGCCATGGGCCAGACCCACATGGTGCATGGCACGCGCGGCGGCGCGGATGTCACGCATCCCCGGGGCGTGGTGGCCCATGAAATGGCTCATCCAGGCCACGCACCAGGGTTCGTTGATGGGCGCGGCGGACCAGAGGCGGTCGCCGATGCGGCTGCACAGAACCTGCGTGTAGTCAGCGAACCAGTCCGCGATATCGCGGTTGCGCCAGCCGCCCAGATCGGCCAGCGCCGAGGGCAGCTCCCAGTGATAGAGCGTCAGCGCAGGTTTCAGCCCGCGCGCCAGCAGCCCGTCCACCAGCCGGTCGTAGAAATCCAGGCCTTCGGCGTTCACCGTCCCGCGCCCTTCGGGCAGCACCCGCGCCCAACTGGCCGAAAAGCGGTAGACATCCAGATTGGCCCCGGCGACCAGATCCAGATCGCCCTCCATCCGGTTGAGGTGATCGCAGGCCCGCGCACCATCTTCGGCGCGGACCACATTGCCCGGGGTGGCGGCGAATGTGTCCCAGTGGGTAGAGCCCGCGCCGCCCTGGGCGTGGCCCTCGATCTGATAGGCCGAGGTGGCGGCGCCGAACAGAAACCCGGGCGGGAAATCGGCGCGGGTGAAGGGCAGATCGGTGGTCATGCGGATTTCCTTGTGCTCGCGGGGCAGGGGCCGGTGGAGCGCCCGACGATCAGGTCAACCTCCAGCAGCCGGGTGACAGGGCCGCTGGCGGGATCGGCCACCAGATCCAGCAGCATGTCGGCGGCCAGCCGCCCAGCCTCGCGCACCGAAGACCGGGTGGCGGTAAACAGCGGCACCGCATCCCCGTTTTTCAGATAGGACAGGTCATCATCATGGGTGATCACCGACACATCGCGCCCCAGATGCATCCCGGCATCCCACAGCGCATGGCGCACGCCGATGGCCAGCAGAATCGAGGACACCAGGAACGCGCTGGGCGGATTGTCCATCTCCAGCATCCGGCAGGCGGCGCGGTAGCCGTTGGTTTCGGTCATCTCGGCGGCGACCATCAGCGCGGGGTCCGCGCGCACGGCGCGCGCCTGCAGGGCATCCAGATACCCTTCGCGCCGACGGATGGCGAAATCCATGTCTTCCAGCCCGTTGATCAGGGCGATCCGGCGGTGGCCCATATCCAGCAGCGCATCGGTGGCCCGCGTGAAACCGCGCCGGTTGTTGATGTCCAGCCAGGAATAGGGCGCGGTGATCCCGCTGGACCGGCCATGGACCAGAAAGGGAATGTCCAGCTCCCGTAGCAGCGGAATGCGCGGGTCATGCTGGCGCGGGCCGTGAACGATCATCCCGTCCACCGTGCCGCGGCCCACCAGATCGCGATAGGCCTGCGCTTCGTCATCATCGGCGACCACGGTCAGCACCATGTCATAACCCGCGCGGGCATAGCTTTCCCCGGCACCGGCGATGAAATCGGCAAAGACGGGGTTCACGATCTGATGTTTGGCGCTGACCGGGATGACATGGCCAATGGCCTGGGCGCGGCCTGTGGCCAGGCTCTTGGCGCGGGTGTTGGGGCGGTAGTTCAACCTGCGCGCGGCTTCCATGACCCGCCAGCGGGTGTCCTCGGCCACCTCGGGGTAGCCGTTCAGCGCCCGGCTGACGGTGGTCGGCGACAGCCCCAGATCTTGCGCCAGTTCCCTGAGAGTTATGCCCATTTCGCGCCCAAACCGCATTCAACCGTGCCTTGATACTATGCGCGAAACAAAGCCGATGAAAAGGGGCTTTCGACAGACAGGTTTTCTGCAGCTGCGAAAAGGCCAAGGAAAAACCGGGTATTGCAGGCTTCTGCGATTGACAGGTTCCATGATATCGGTAACGGTCCGAGTATCCAAAACGGTTTGGGAAAAGCGATTCCCGGCCCTGTATTGGGTGACCTGCGCGTTGCCCCACGGACGTGGAACGCAATGAACATTGGGAGGTAGACCATGAAAGCCAGACTTTATGCCGGTGCGGCGGCGCTTGCCCTTGTGGCGGGCGGGGCATCGGCCCAGAATCTGATTATCGAACCGGGCAGCGATGACCGTTTCAACTGGGACAGTTTCGAGGACTTCAGCGACGCCCATGACTTCAGCGGCCAGACCCTGACCATCACCGGTCCCTGGCTGAGCGTGGACGCCGAGATGGTGCGCAATGTCATGGCCTATTTCGAGGCCGCGACGGGCGCGACCGTGGAATACAGCGGCTCGGACAGCTTCGAGCAGGATATCGTGATTGCGATTCAGGCGAATTCGGCGCCCAATATCGCCGTGTTCCCGCAGCCGGGCCTGGCCGCCGACATGGCCGCGCGGGGCGCGCTGGCGCCGCTGGGGTCCGACACCGCCGAGTGGATGTTGGACAACTATGCCGCCGGGCAGTCCTGGGTTGATCTGGGTACCTTCCCCAACCCCGATGGCGACGAAGAGATGTTCGGCTTCTTCTACAAGGTCGATGTGAAATCGCTGGTCTGGTACAGCCCTGACGCCTTCGATGAAATGGGCTACGACATCCCCGAGACCATGGAAGAGCTGCTGGAACTGTCGCAGATGATGGTTGATGACGGCGGCACGCCCTGGTGCATCGGTCTGGGGTCTGGCGCGGCCACCGGCTGGCCCGCGACTGACTGGGTCGAAGACATCATGCTGCGCCTGCATGAGCCCGAGCTTTACGACCAGTGGATCACCAATGAGCTGGCCTTCAACTCCCCCGAGGTGATCGAGGCCATCGAAACCTTTGGCACCTTCGTGCACAGCGATGGCTGGGCGCAGGGCGGCCCGCAGGCGGTGGCCACCACCGATTTCCGCGACAGCCCGGCGGGCCTGTTCCAGATCCCGCCCGATTGCTTCATGCACAAGCAGGCCTCCTTCATCCCGTCCTTCTTTCCCGAAGGGTCCGAGTTCGGCGTGGATTTCGATTTCTTCTACTTCCCGTCCTTCGCCGACAAGGATCTTGGTGACCCGGTGATGGGGGCGGGCACCCAGTTCGCAATCACTCAGGACAGCGAGGCCGCGCGGGGGCTGATCGAATTCTTCAAGACCCCGATCGCGCATGAGGTCTGGATGGCGCAATCGGGCTTCCTGACCCCGCATGAGGGCGTGAACCTGGACACCTTCGGTGATGACTCGCTGCGGGCCATGAACCAGATCCTGCTGGATGCCACGACTTTCCGCTTCGATGCCTCGGACGTCATGCCGGGGGAAATCGGCGCGGGCGCGTTCTGGACCGGGATGGTGGACTTCGTCACCGGCACCAGCGCCGCGGATGTGGCGGATGCCGTCCAGGACCGCTGGGACGCCATGCGTTGAACTGTGACCGGCGGAGCCCGCGCGCAGTGGAGGAGCCGCGCGCGGGCGCTCAAAGACCCCTTTCGGCGTGCCCCGTGCCGGGCTGCCGATCCCTTGCCTCGGACGGGAGGAGACGGCCATGCATCCGGTGATTCAGGGTGTGCTTACCATCGTGATCGGTGTCGGTGGGTGTGTCGGATATTTCTATTTTTCCAACATGATCCTGGACAAGGTGATCTTCCCGGCACGCGAAACCCGGCCCAACAGGACAATCGGGTTGCCCGTTGTGTTCGGCCTGCCGACCCTTGCGCTTGTCCTCGGCTATGCGGGGCCGCTGGTGCTTCAGGCCCTGGCCGGCGAGGCGTCGATGATATCGGCGGTGTTCGCCGTGGCGGTGACGGCGATGCTGGCCTATTACCTGCTCAAGTTCGCCCTGTGGGCGTTCCCGGTGGACACCGTGTCGCCCGGCGACAACATCAACCGCGCGAACAAGGTGCGCCCGTGGCTGTTTCTGTTCCCGGCCATGTTTGCGCTGGGGCTCTATCTGGCCTACCCGGTGGTGGGCTCGTTCTGGCGCTCGCTCTTTGACCGCTCGGGTGCCAATTTCATCGGGTTCGGAAATTACATGGACCTGTTCGCCGGGTCCTCATTCCGCACGGCGGTGTTCAACAACCTGATGTGGGTGCTGGTGGTCCCGGCCATGGCGACCTTCTTCGGGCTGCTGGTGGCGCAGCTGACGGACCGGCTGAAATGGGGCAATATCGCCAAATCGCTGATCTTCATGCCCATGGCGATCAGCTTTGTCGGCGCCTCCTTGATCTGGAAATTCGTCTATTCCGCCAACCCGGATATCGGCATCATCAACGCCACGCGCGATTTCTTCGGCATGGCACCCGTGGACCCGGTGCAGATCCCGTTCTGGAACAACTTCTTCCTGATGTTCATCCTGGTCTGGATCCAGACCGGCTTTGCCATGGTGATCCTCTCGGCGGCGCTGCGCGGCATCCCCGAGGAAACCATCGAGGCCGCCATCATCGACGGGGCCAATCCGTTCCAGGTGTTTTTCTCCATCAAGGTGCCGCAGATCATGGGCACAATCGTGGTGGTCTGGACCACCATCACCATTCTGGTGCTCAAGGTGTTTGACATCGTCTACACCATGACCGGCGGCAATTTCGGCACCCACATCCTGCCCAGTTACATGATGACCTATATGTTCCGCGATGACGGGCGGGCGACGGCGGTGGCCTTTGTCATCATGATCCTGGTGCTGCCGGTGATGATCTGGAACATCCGGCAAGCCAACAAAGAAATGCGCTGAGGGGGGGCAGGGATCATGGACAATATCGCCGGACAGAAATCGGGCCTTTCCATCGTCGTCAACATCACCGTGGTGGTGCTGGTTCTGCTGTGGCTGCTGCCGACCATCGGGCTGTTCGTGTCCTCGTTCCGGGACCGGGACCAGATTTCGAACTCCGGCTGGTGGCAGGCGCCCATGGCGGTCGACCTGAACTTCCGCACCCGCGCCGACACCGATGATGAGCGCGAGGTGAACGGCAGCTTCGTCATCGAGGGCAATGTCTTTGCCGATCCCGCGCTGGCCAGCCGCTTTCCTGATGCCACGGGGCGGGTAGCCGCCTTCGGGGGCCGCGCGGTGGCGCCAGGCGAATTCACCGTCGGCACCACAGCCGAATTGCGCAGCGGGGCGCTGTTGACCGTGATGGAGGACGGCAGTTTCCGACTGGAGGCGGACGAAAGTTTCGGCGCGCGCGGTCCCCTGATCTATTTCGAGGCCCGCACCCCGCCGCAATTCACGCTGGCGAATTACAACACCGTCCTGCGCGCCGATGGCATGGACCGCGCCTTCATCAACACGCTGACGGTGACGATCCCGGCCACGGTGATCCCCATCCTGATCGCGGCCTTTGCCGCCTATGCGCTGGCCTGGATGGATTTCCCGGGCCGGGGGTTGCTGATCGCCGCGGTGGTGGGGCTGCTGGTGGTGCCGCTGCAACTGGCGCTGGTGCCGCTTCTGTCGCTGCACACAAGCATCGGCATCGGGCAGAGTTTCCTTGGCATCTGGCTGGCGCATACGGGCTTCGGCTTGCCCCTGGCCATATATCTCTTGCGCAACTACATGGTCGGCCTGCCGCGTGACATCATCGAAAGCGCCAAGGTGGACGGGGCGACTGATTTCCAGATATTCGTGCGCATAATCCTGCCGCTGAGCTTCCCGGCGCTGGCCAGCTTTGCAATCTTCCAGTTCTTGTGGACCTGGAATGACCTGCTGGTGGCCAAGGTGTTCCTGCCCTCGGGCGCGGCCAGCCAGGTGATGACGGTCAAGATCGCCGATGACCTTCTGGGGTCACGCGGCGGGGATTGGGGCATCCTGGCGGGGGCGGCGTTTGTGTCGCTGGCTGTGCCGCTGGTGGTGTTCTTTACAATGCAACGCTTCCTGGTGCGCGGCCTGCTGGCCGGCTCGGTGAAATAACAAAGATGAAAGACATGCCCGCACAATCGATACTTCGCGCGGATACCGCCGTTCAGAATGATCCCCAATGGTGGCGCGGGGCGGTGATCTATCAGATCTATCCGCGCAGCTATCAGGACAGCAATGGCGACGGGATCGGCGATCTGCTGGGGATTGTCGAACGCCTGCCCTATATCGCCAGCCTGGGCGTGGATGCGATCTGGGTGTCGCCTTTCTTCACCTCACCGATGAAGGATTTCGGCTATGACGTGTCGGATTACTGCGATGTGGACCCGATGTTCGGCTCACTCGCGGATTTCGACATGCTGGTGGCCACCGCGCACAAGCTGGGGCTGAAGGTGCTGATCGATCTGGTCCTGTCGCATTCCTCGGACCAGCATCCATGGTTTGTCGAAAGCCGGTCCAGCAAGGACAACCCGCGCGCCAACTGGTATGTCTGGGCCGATGCCAAGCCCGATGGCACGCCGCCCAACAACTGGCTGTCGATCTTTGGCGGCTCGGCCTGGGCCTGGGACACCACGCGCTGCCAGTATTTCCTGCACAACTTCCTGGACACGCAGCCGGATCTGAACTTCCACGAACCGGCCGTGCAGGAGGAGCTTCTGGGCGTGGCCAGGTTCTGGCTGGACCGCGGCGTGAATGGCTTCCGGCTGGATACGATCAATTTCTACGTCCACGACCGGGAATTGCGCGACAACCCGCCCCTGCCACCCGAACAGCGCAATGCCTCCATCGCACCGGCGGTGAACCCCTATAATTATCAGGAGCATCTGTTCGACAAGAACCAGCCCGAGAACCTGGAATTTCTGCGCCGCTTCCGTGCCCTGCTGGACCTCTATGGCGCCGCTGCGGTGGGTGAGGTCGGCGACGCCCAGCGGGGGCTGGAGATTCTGGGCGAGTATACCTCGGGCGGGGACAAGGTGCAGATGTGCTACGCGTTCGAGTTCCTGTCCCCAGATGCGCCCTCGGCGCCACGCATTGCCGCCGTGCTGCGCCATCTGGACTATTCCGCGCCCGAGGGCTGGGCCTGTTGGGCGTTTTCCAACCATGACGTGGTGCGCCATGTCTCGCGCTGGGATCTGACACCTGCGGCCACCCGTGCCTATGCCACACTGCTGTTGTGCCTGCGCGGCTCTGTCTGCCTCTATCAGGGCGAGGAACTGGGCCTGCCTGAGGCCGAGTTGCGGTTCGAGGACCTGCAGGACCCTTACGGCATCCGCTTCTGGCCGGAGTTCAAGGGGAGGGACGGCTGCCGCACGCCCATTGTCTGGTCCGCCAAGGAACTCAACGGCGGGTTTTCGCGCGGGATTCCCTGGCTGCCGGTGGCGCGGGAACATGTCCATATGGCGGTGGATGACCAGGAGCGCGCGCCGGATGCGCTGCTGCACCATTACCGCCGCGCCATCGCCTTTCGCCGCGCGCACAAGGCGCTGGTGCGGGGCAGCCTGCGCGATCTGCATGTGGCGGGCGACACCTTGTCCTTCCTCCGCAAGACCGAGGGCGAAACCCTGTTTTGCGCCTTCAACCTGGGCCATGAGCCGGTGACCCTGCATCTGCCCGAAGGGCATTGGGTCACCGTGGGGCAGGAACTCAACAGTTCGGGCCCGGGGGAGGACGGTCTGGTGCATCTGGGGCCCTGGCAGCCCTGCCTGGTGCAGAAACGGTAACACGGGGGAGGGAGGGGCCAATGGCTGACCTGAAGCTGACGGATGTCGAAAAGGCCTATGGCGATGTCAAGGTGCTCAGCAACATCAACCTGGACATCAAGAAGGGTGAGTTGATCGTCTTTGTCGGCCCCTCGGGCTGCGGCAAGTCCACCCTGCTGCGGATGATCGCGGGGCTGGAGCGGATCACCGGCGGAGAGTTGCAGATCGACGGCATGGTGGTCAACGACATCCCGCCCGCGCAGCGCGGCATTGCGATGGTGTTCCAGTCCTACGCGCTTTATCCGCACATGACCGTGCGCGAGAACATGGCTTTCGCGCTGAAGATCGCCAAGAAGTCGAAGCAGGAGATTGACGCGGCGGTGAACCGCGCGGCAAAGATCCTGCAACTGGACCAATACCTTGACCGCCTTCCGCGCGCGCTTTCCGGTGGCCAGCGCCAGCGGGTGGCGATCGGGCGGTCGATCGTGCGCGACCCCAAGGTCTATCTGTTCGACGAGCCGCTCTCGAACCTGGACGCTGCGCTGCGGGTCGCCACGCGGATCGAAATTGCGCAGTTGAAGGAGTCCATGCCCGATTCGACGATGATCTATGTGACCCATGACCAGGTCGAAGCCATGACCCTGGCGACCCGCATCGTGGTGCTGGCAGGCGGCGGCATCAGCCAGGTGGGCAGCCCGCTGGAGCTGTACAACCGCCCTGAAAACGAATTCGTGGCCCAGTTCATCGGCTCTCCGGCCATGAACATGGTGCCGGGTGAGGTGGTGGAGACCGGCGCGCAAACCGTGATCAGGCTTGAAGGCGGCGGCACCGCGCGCGCCGACATTCCCACCACCGGCGCAGACAAGGGGATGAAGGTCAATCTGGGTGTGCGCCCCGAGGATGTCACCGCCACCGATGGCGAAGACTTCCTCTATCGCGGCGAGGTCGAGATCGTCGAGGCTCTGGGCGAATTGACCGTGCTGTATTTCAAGCCTGACGGGCGGGAAAAACCGTTTCTGGCGAAACTGCCCGGAACCCATGCCGAAATGCGCGGCCAGACTGTCAAGCTGGTGGCGGATCCGGCGAAGGTGCATCTGTTCCACAACGGGAGATCTCTGCTGTATCGGTGATGCAGCGGGCGCCTGCAGTTCATGCACTGCACTAGAAGCGCCTTTTAAAATACTGAATAATGATGATTTTGCAGGATGTCCCTGAAGCGCCCCTTTCAGCGGCGGTGCCATCTTGCAACAGTCCTGCCCACTCCCCAAGTAAGGGATGAGGCCCGGATCAGGGGCGTGCCGCACAAAGCGGGCGCCCGATTGCCCGGGCGCTTGCAAAGGAGTGACAGGCCATGAATATCGAGAAATTTACCGAACGCGCCCGCGGGTTTCTGCAGGCCGCACAAACCATCGCCCTGCGCGAGGATCACCAGCGGCTGGTGCCGGGGCATCTGCTCAAGGCGCTGCTGGATGACCCCGAAGGCATGGCCGCCAACCTGATCAAACGCGCCGGTGGTGCGCCGGACCGTGTGGCCCAGGCCAATGACATCGCGCTGGCCAAGCTGCCGCAGGTGCAGGGCGGGCAAGGGCAGGTCTATATGGACGCCCAGACCGCCAAGGTGCTGGATCAGGCCGAGAAACTGGCGCAGAAGGCCGGCGACAGCTTTGTCGCTGTCGAACGGCTGCTGACCGCGCTGGCGCTGGTCAAGTCCGAGGCCAAGGATGCACTGGATGCGGGCGCGGTGAACGCGCAAAGCCTCAACGCCGCGATCGAGGACCTGCGCAAGGGCCGCACCGCCGACAGTGCGTCGGCCGAAGAAGGCTATGAAGCACTCAAGAAATACGCCCGCGACCTGACCGAAGCCGCCCGCGAAGGCAAGATCGATCCCATCATCGGCCGGGATGAGGAGATCCGCCGCTCGATGCAGGTGCTCTCGCGCCGGACCAAGAACAACCCAGTTCTGATTGGTGAACCCGGCGTGGGCAAGACCGCCATCGCCGAGGGCCTCGCACTGCGCATCATCGATGGTGACGTGCCGGAATCCCTGCGCAACAAGCGGTTGATGGCGCTGGACATGGGCGCGCTGATCGCGGGCGCGAAATACCGTGGCGAGTTTGAGGAGCGGCTGAAATCCATCCTGTCCGAAATCACCGCCGCCGCCGGGGAAATCATCCTCTTCATCGACGAGATGCACACGCTGGTCGGCGCCGGCAAATCCGAAGGCGCCATGGATGCCGCGAACCTGATCAAGCCCGCCCTGGCGCGCGGCGAGCTTCACTGCGTCGGCGCCACCACGCTGGATGAATACCGCAAGCATGTGGAGAAGGACGCAGCCCTTGCCCGCCGCTTCCAGCCTGTGCTGGTCGAAGAACCGACCGTCGAAGACACGATCTCCATTCTGCGCGGCATCAAGGAGAAGTATGAACTCCACCACGGCGTGCGCATCACCGACAGCGCGCTGGTCTCGGCCGCCACGCTCAGCCACCGCTACATCACCGACCGCTTCCTGCCGGACAAGGCCATCGACCTGATGGACGAGGCCGCCTCCCGCCTACGCATGGAGGTGGACAGCAAGCCCGAGGAACTGGACGCGCTGGACCGCGAGATCCTGCAAAAGCAGATCGAGGCCGAGGCGTTGAAGAAGGAGGACGACGCTGCGTCCCGCGACCGGCTGGAACGGCTGGAAAAGGAACTGTCCGACCTCCAACAGCGCAGCGCCGAGATGACGGCCACATGGCAGGCTGAACGCGACAAGCTGGCCTCGGCCCGCGACCTGAAGGAACAGCTGGACCGCGCCCGCGCCGAACTGGACGCCGCCAAGCGCGACGGCAACCTGGCCCGCGCAGGCGAGCTGTCCTACGGCATCATCCCGGGGCTGGAAAAGCAACTGGCCGAGGCCGAGGACCGCGAGGGCGCCGAGATGGTCGCCGAAGCGGTGCGGCCCGAACAGATCGCCCAGGTGGTCGAACGCTGGACCGGCATTCCGACCTCCAAGATGCTCGAAGGCGAGCGTGAGAAACTCC
This sequence comes from Rhabdonatronobacter sediminivivens, assembly GCF_013415485.1. GTDB lineage: Bacteria > Pseudomonadota > Alphaproteobacteria > Rhodobacterales > Rhodobacteraceae > Rhabdonatronobacter > Rhabdonatronobacter sediminivivens. The sequence continues at coordinate 36,432 of NZ_JACBXS010000026.1, forward strand.
TGCGCATGGAAGAAGAACTGCACAAGCGCGTGGTCGGCCAGCACACGGCGGTGCGCGCGGTGGCCAACGCCGTGCGCCGCGCCCGCGCCGGGCTGAATGATGAAAACCGCCCCCTCGGCAGCTTCCTGTTCCTCGGCCCCACCGGGGTGGGCAAGACCGAACTCACCAAGGCCGTGGCGGCCTATCTCTTCGATGATGACCAGGCCATGGTCCGCATCGACATGTCCGAATTCATGGAGAAACACGCCGTGGCCCGGCTGATCGGCGCGCCTCCGGGCTATGTCGGTTACGAAGAAGGCGGGGTGCTGACCGAAGCCGTCCGCCGCCGCCCCTATCAGGTGATCCTGTTCGATGAGGTCGAAAAGGCCCACCCCGAAGTCTTCAACGTGCTCCTGCAGGTGCTCGATGACGGGGTGCTGACCGATGGCCATGGCCGCACGGTGGATTTCAAGCAGACGATGATCGTGCTGACCTCGAACCTCGGTTCGCAGGCGCTCTCACGCCTGCCCGAAGGGACCGACAGCGCCCAGGCGCGGGCCGAGGTGATGGAGGCCGTGCGCAACCATTTCCGCCCCGAGTTCCTGAACCGGCTCGATGAAACCGTGATCTTTGACCGGCTGCGGCGCGAGGATATGGACGCCATCGTGGACATCCAGATGGGCCGCCTCCTCAAACGCCTCATGGCGCGCAAGATCACGCTGGAGCTGGACGACAGCGCCCGCACCTGGCTGGCCGATGAAGGCTATGACCCGGTCTTCGGCGCCCGCCCCCTGAAGCGCGTGATCCAGCGCGCGGTCCAGGACCCGCTGGCCGAAATGCTGCTGGCGGGCGAGGTCACGGATGGCGCCACCGTCCCGGTCACCGCCGGGCCGGACGGGCTGATGATCGGCGCGCGCCTGTCGGCCTCTCAGCGCGACGCCGACAACCGTCCGGACACGGTGCTGCACTGATCGTCATTTTCTTGCGCCAAATACTCCGGGGGAGCCCAGCCCCATGCGGGGCTGGGCGGGGGCAGCGCCCCCAACGCGCCTGCCCCTTGGGGCAGGCACATAAGCTTGCGCGCTCTGCGCGCTCCGCTTTACTTGCGTCGCAAAGTTGTCTCGAACGCCAGAAACAGTGACAGGCTCAGCCCCGCCAGCACAATCAGGGCCGCGAACATCAGATCCGTCTGCCCGCGCCCATTGGCCATCAGCATCAGATATCCCAACCCCCGCGATGATCCGACCCATTCGCCGATGACCACCGCAAAGGGCGCATAGATGATCGCCAGCCGCAACCCCGAGGCCAGCGCCGGCAGCGCGGTGGGCAGTTGCAACAGGACCAGCCGACGCAAGGGCCGCGCCCGCATCAGCCGCGCCATGTCCTCCATCGCCGGGGGCAGGCGCATCAACCCGTCAAAAAACGCCGATGTCACCGGGAAATACACCACCAGCATCACCATCACCACCTTGGACGCCGCGCCATAGCCCAGCCACAGGGTGATGATCGGCGCCAGCGCAAAGACCGGGATCGCCTGGGCAAAGATCAGCATGGGCCGCAGCAACAGCCGCGCCCCGGGGGACATCGCCAGGTTCAGCGCCGTGACCACCCCCAGCGCAACCCCCGCCGCCAACCCACTCAGCAGGTTCACGGCCGTGAAGCGCGCGTGCTCGCCCAGCATCGCGGCATTGTCCCAAAGCGTCGCGCCCACGCGCCCCGGCCCGGGCAGGATGAAGGGCGGCACCCCGCTGGCCCAGACCACGCCCTGCCACAGCGCCAATGCGACCCCCAGCGCCAGAACCCCGCGCAACAGGCTCCGCGCCGCGCTCATGCCGCAGCCGCCCCTTGCAGGCGGGTCAGCAGCGCCGCCTGCGCGGCAAGCGTCTGCGGGTCGTCATGCGCGCGCAGGGGCGCCGCCGGGGGCAGGTCCAGCGCAATGGCGCCGCCCTGGCCCAGCAGCCAACAGTGATGCGCCAGACGCACTGCCTCCAGCGGGTCGTGGGTGATCAGCAGCACCGTGCGCCCGGCCAGCGCCCGCGCGGCCAGATCCTGCATGGCCAGCCGGGTCGCGGCATCCAACGCGGAAAATGGCTCGTCCAGAATGACGATCGGCGCGTCCTCCATCAGCGTGCGCGCCAGCGCCACGCGCTGCCGCTGCCCGCCCGAAAGCGCCCCAGGCCGGCGCCGCTCCATCCCGCCCAGCCCCAGATCGGCCAGCAATGCGCGCGCGCGATCACGCTCGGGGCGCTGCCCGCGCAGCCGCGCGCCGATTACAACGTTTTCCAGCACCGAGGCCCAGGGCAGAAGCTGCCCCTCCTGCGCCATCAGCGCCACGCGCCCGGCCGTCCCGTGCCCATCGCTGGTGCCGAACCTGCCGCGCAGCCCCTGCGGCCCGGGCAACCCCGCAACCAGCCGCCCGATGGTGGATTTCCCCACCCCCGAAGGCCCCAGCAGGCAGCCCCATGCCCCGGGCGGCACCTCCAGCGCCAGCCCTGGCAGCAGCACATCGCCGTCCAGCAGCAGATCGCCCCGCAGATGCAGCCCCGGCGCCTGGTCGGTCATGGCCCGGCCAGCCCCATGTCCCAGAAACCGACCTCCAGCCGGGTGGCGGTGGCGAAGCGCTCGGACAGGCGCGCAAACCGGGGTGATTGCGCCCAGCCCGCCCCCAGCCGATGCGCCAGCGCGCCGTCGATCAGCGCGCCCACATCGCGGCAAAGCCCCTGGTAGTCATCCCCGCCATAGGTTGCGATCCATTCGCCATAGGGGCCGCCGCTGCCCTGCAGCCGGGCGCCGATCTCGCCATAGCCCAGGACGCAGGGCGCCAGCGCCGCCATCAGGTCCAGGAAATCGCCGGAATAGCCAGCCTCTAGCACATAGCGGGTATAGGCGAGGTTGCCGGGTGCTTCCTCGGTCGCTTCCAGCGCCGCCGCATCGATACCCTCGCGCGCGCAGATTTCCACATGCAGGGGCATTTCGGTATGCACCAGCGCATGGACCGTGGCGGCGGCGGCCTGCATTTCGGCCAGCGTATCGGCCTTGGCTGCGGCCAGCGCCCAGGCGCGCGCGAAATGGATCAGGAACACGTAATCCTGCCGCAGGTAATGCAGGAAGGTCGCGCGCGGGAGCGACCCGTCGCGCAGCCCTTCGACAAAGGCGTGGTGGGTGTAACCCCGCCACGCCGGGGTGGCCTTGCGCCACAGTGCGAAGGCCTGGCCATAGTCCGGCGCGGTCATGGTGCCACCGCGGTGACGTCCAGTGCCAGCGCATCCACCGCCAGCCCGCCTTGGGTGGCGCCGCGCTCGGCCAGGAATGCCTCGAACCGCGCATAGCGGCCGGCGTCCAGCGCGGCGGGGCGGGTGGCGAAGCGGGGCCAGGTGTCCGCCCATGCGCGGATGTTCAGCTCGGTCTGCAATTCGGACGCGGTGGCCGAGAAGATCTCCCACGATGCCTCGGGGTGGTTGAGGATGTGATTGGTGGCCTGGGCCGTGGCCTCCAGGAAGCGGGCGATCAGGTCGGGGTCCATGCGGTCGGGGTTGGCCACATAGATCAGCTCGTCATAGGCGGGCACGCCCTCGGCCTCGGGGTAGAAGCAGCGCCCTTCGGTGCCTTCGATCTGCAACTGGTTCAGTTCAAAGTTGCGAAAGGCGCCGATCACGCCATCCACCTGCCCGGACATCACCGCGGGCGAGATCGACCAGCCGATGTTGATCTGCTCTACATCGTCCGGCTCCATGCCGTGATGGGCCAGCATGGCGTCCAGCATGACCTCTTGCACGCCCGCCACGGCAAAGCCCACCTGACCGCCGCGCAGGTCCGCGAACTCCTGCACCGGGCCATCGGCCATGACCACCAGGCAGGTCAGCGGGGTGGAAATCAGCGTACCCACCCGGCGCAGGGGCAGGTCGTTGTGGCGGCTCAGGTGCAGTTGCGGCTGGTAGCTGATGGCCAGATCCACGCGCCCTGCGGCGGCCATGCGCGGCGGGTCATTGGGGTCGGCGGGGGTGATGGTTTCAACCTCCAGCCCGGCGTCGGCGAACAGGCCCAGTTCCTGCGCCAGGATGATCGGCGCATGGTTGGGGTTCACGAACCAGTCCAGCATGATGCTGAGCCTGTCCTGCGCCTGGGCGGGCAGGGCAAGGGTGATGGCAAGCGCCGAAATGCAGAGCAGGCGTTTCATGGATGGCTCCTTTCAGTCGGTGACGGCCAGCAGGGCGATCCGCCCCGGCCAGAGGGATTGCAGAACCTGCCCCGCGTTATGCGCGCGCAGACCCGTGGCGCAGGCCAGCACCACGCGGGTATCGGGCGGGGGGGTCAGGGTGTGGATGGCATCGGGGGGGATGTGGCGGGCGGCGGGGCTGAAGGGGGGCGCTTCGGTCCGCAGATCGATGAGCAGGTCATCGGCGTGAAGCTGGCTGCGGGCGACGAAGGGCAGGGGGTGTTCGGGCTCGGGCGCGCGGTCAAAGCGGAAGCCGCCCATGCGCCAGGTTGCGGCATCAAAGGTCAGGAGTTGCCCCAGGGCCGAGGGCGCCAGCCCCAGGACCACCGACAGCGCCATCTGCGCCTGCAGCGCGCCGATGGTGCCCACCACCGGCCCCATCACCCCGGCGGTGGCGCAGGTGGCGCCGCGTTCGGGCAGGTCGGGGAAGATCGCGCGCAGGGACGGCGCCGTGCCGCAGCACCCCGCCACATAGCCCGAAAGCGCCAGGGCCGAGGCCGTGATCAGCGGCCTGCCCGCCGCGTGGCAGGCATCCGACAGCGTCAGGCTGGCGGCAAAGGTGTCGGCGCAATCCAGCACCACATCGGCATCGGCCACCAGGGCGGGGGCGTTGGCCGGGTCCAGCCAGTGGGCGCGCGGGTCCACCGTCACGCCCGGGTTCAGCGCGGCCAGCGCCGCCGCGGCCGCCTTCGCCTTGGGCGTGCCGATCTGGTCCATACGATAGAGCGGCTGACGATGGAGGTTGCTCTCGGCCACCCGATCGCCATCGACCAGCGTGATCCGGCCCAGGCCCGCGCCTGCCAGATATTGCAACACCGGCACGCCCAGCCCCCCGGCGCCGACCACCAGCGCGTGGGCGCGCGTCAGCTTCGCCTGGCCTGCATCGCCCACCTGCGGCAGGATCGTCTGGCGCGCGTAGCGGGTCATGCGCAGACCTTCAGCCAGTCCCGCATCCGGGAGTCCGGGTCCGGGTGCAGGGTGATGTCGGTGACGGCGGCGATCAGGTCTGCCCCGGCGTCAAATGCGCCGGGGGCGCGTTCGACACTCATGCCGCCGATGGCGCAGAGGGGAATGTCCCCGATCAGGTGCTTCCATTCGGACACCCGGTCCAGCCCCTGTTCATGCCATTTCATCTTTTTCAGGATGGTGGGATAGACCGGCCCCAGCGCCACGTAATCCGGGTCCAGCGCCAGCGCGCGGTCCAGTTCGGCATGGTCATGGGTGGACACCCCCAGCCGCAGCCCCGCGCGACGGATGGCGGGCAGGTCGGCGCTGTCCAGATCCTCCTGGCCCAGATGCAGCCATTCGGCGCCCTCGTCCAGCGCCAGGTGCCAGTGGTCGTTGATGACCAGCGCCGCGCCATGGTCGCGCGCCATGGCCAGCCCGGTGCGGATGTCCAGCCGCAGGGCGTCCGGGTCACGCTCCTTGATGCGCAGTTGCACGAAACGGACGCCCAGCGGCAGGGCGCGGGCCAGCCAGTCCACGGAATCAAAGATGGGGTAGAAGCGCGGCAGGGTCATAGCCAGGCCTTTCCGATAACGGGGGTGGAGGGCTGGGCCATGTCGCGCGGGGCCATGGGGTCGGCTGCGCGCGCCAATGCGCCCGCCTGCGCGGCCAGGCCAAAGGCGCGGGCCATGGCCGCCGGGTCCCCAGCTTGTGCGACGGCGGTGTTCAGCAGCACGGCGTCGAAGCCCAGTTCCAGCGCCTCGGCCGCGTGACTGGGCAGGCCGAGGCCCGCATCGATCACCATGGGCACATCCGGGAAGGCGGCGCGCAGGGTGCGCAGCCCGTAGCGGTTGTTCAGCCCCAGCCCGGACCCGATGGGCGCGCCCCAGGGCATGAGCACCTGCGCGCCCGCCTCCAGCAGGCGGGCAGCGAGGACCTGATCCTCGGTGGTGTAGGGAAAGACCTCGAACCCGTCGGCGGCCAGCGCCTCGGTCGCCTCCAGCAGGCCGAAGGGATCGGGCTGGAGCGTGTCGGCATGGCCGATGACCTCCAGCTTGATCCAGTTGGTTTCGAACAACTCGCGCGCCATCTGCGCGGTGGTGATCGCCTCGCGCGCGCTGTGACACCCGGCGGTGTTGGGCAGGATATGCACGCCCAGGGCGCGGATGATGTCCCAGAAGGCCTGCCCCTGTCCGCCCTCACGCCGCAGGGAGACCGTGGCCACCGAGGCGCCGGAGGCGCGGAACGCCTCCTGAAGCACGGCGGGCGAGGGGTATTGCGCCGTGCCCAGCATCAGCGGGCTGGACAGCGTGACGCCGTAGAAGCTGCGCATGGCTCAGCCCCCCTGCATGGGGGCGAGGATTTCCAGCCGGTCGCCCTCGGCCAGCGGGGTGGTGGCGCGGGCGCCCTTTGGCAGGAAGTCGCCGTTCAGCGCGGTGGCTACGCGGGCCTCGGCCCAGCCCAGTTCGGCGAGGGCCTCGGCCACCGTGGTGGCGGTGACGTCATGCGCCGTTCCATTCACGTCAATCTTCATGGACCAGGTCCCCTTTCTGGCCGGTGGTCAGACAGGCCACGGCCTGCTGCGCCAGCGCGGGCGCCATCAGATAGCCGTGGCGGAACAATCCGTTCAGGTGCAGCACCCGCCCGCGCCGGATCACGCGCGGCACATTGTCGGCAAAGGCCGGGCGCAGGTCGGCGCCGGTTTCCAGCACCTCGGCCTCGGCAAAGCGGGGGTCCAGCGCATAGGCGGCGCTGAGCAGTTCCAGAATCGCCCGGGCCGAGACCCCGCGCCGGTCGGCGCTTTCGATCTGGGTGGCGCCCAGCATGTAGACGCTGTCCGCGCGTGGCACGATATACAGCGGGTGGCGCGGGTGCAGCAGGCGGATGGGGCGCGTCAGGTGGATATCAGGGGCGCGCAGGACCAGCATCTCGCCGCGCACGGCGCGCAGGCCGGGCAGGGCGGCGGCAAGGCCGCGCGCATCGATCACCGGGCCCGCGATGTCCTGGGGCGTGGCGCTGGTGCGTTCGATGGCAACGCCGCGTTCGGCCAGTGCGGCCACAAGGTCAGCCAGGGCGCGGCGCGGGTCCAGGTGGGATTCGGCGGGGAAGTGGAGCGCGCTGCGCGGGCCGGGTAGGTCGGGTTCCAGGTCCTGCACGGTGTTGGTGAGTGTCTCATGCCCTTCGGTGCGGCGGGCGAAGCGGTCAAGCTCGCCCCGGTCGCGCTCCAGCGCCACCACGAGAGAGCCGCGATGCGTGACCTCGGTCACTTCGGCCCAGGCGGTGGCGGCGGTCTGGCCGTGGGTGACGATGGCGGGCTCGGCCACCGCTCCCTCGCAGAACGGGGCCAGCATGCCTCCCGCCCACCACGAACACCCATGCGGGCCGGGCGGGCCGGTACGGTCGAGCAGGCGCGGGGTGAGCCCCGCCTGCGCGCAGGCCCAGGCCGCCCAGAGCCCGGCCACCCCGGCGCCGATGACGGTGACATCAGCCATGGCGCCAGACCTGGTGGAAGTGGTGGACCGGCCCGTGGCCTGTGCCGACGCCCAGCGTATCGGCGGCGGCGATGGCGCGCTGGAGGTAGTCATGGGCCGTGGTGACGGCCTTTGGCAGGGGGGCGCCCTTGGCCAGCCCGGCGGCGATGGCAGCCGAGAGGGTGCAGCCGGTGCCATGGGTGTTGCGGGTGCGCTGGCGCGGGGCGGTCAGGCGCAGCATCTCGTTGGCGGTGATCAGCAGGTCCACGCAGGTGTCGCCCTGCGCGTGCCCGCCCTTCATCAGCACCGCCCCGGCGCCCAGGTCGCAGAGCGCGCGGCCCTGCTCGGCCATGGTATCCTCGGACGTGGCGGGGGAGGTGCCAAGGAGGTCGGCAGCCTCGGGGAGGTTGGGGGTGAGCAGGGTGGCGCGAGGCAGCAGGTGGGTGCGAAGGGCGTCCAGCGCCTCGGCCGGCAGCAGGCGGTCGCCGGATTTCGCCACCATCACCGGGTCCAGCACCAGCGGCAGATCGTGGCCTTGCAGCGCGTTGGCGACGGTTTCGATCGCCTCGGCCCCGCCCAGCATGCCCAGCTTTGCGGCGCGGATGTCCAGATCGTCAAAAACGGCGGCAATCTGGGCGGCGATCATGGCGGGGCTGGCGGGTTCCACCAGGGTCACGGCGCGGGTGTTCTGCGCGGTCAGGGCGGTGATGACGCTGGCGCCATAGACCCCGAGCGCGGAGAACGCCTTGAGATCCGCCTGAATCCCAGCGCCGCCGCCGGAGTCCGACCCAGCTATGGTCAGGGCGATGGGCGTTGCGGCTTTGGGGGTCATGGGCGCCTCCTTGGACGTCTTGTCGGACGCAGAGAGGCGGATTGCGGCGGGGTTTTCCCCATGGTCGCACCGTTCCCTACGCCGGTATCATCCGGATCAGGTTCGATGGGTTGGCGCGCGGCCTCTCAGTCCCGTGACGGGACACCCCAACGGTCGTTGGTATGAGATATACACAGTTTGAATGACGGGGCAAGAGGGGGTGTGCAGGAAATCCATGCGGTGATGTGATGGGTTAAGTGTGTCATTTAAGATATTGAAATTATGTCTATTAATAAAGTTCATGGGCGGCGCGGCAGGGCGCTCCGAATGGCTTTCGGTGGGTGCAATGAACAACGCCGCAGCCTGCGCAGGCTGTTGCGTGCAGCAGGGCTTGCGCCGAAATCAGGCCTGTTTGATCCGCGCGACGGGGCCGTCCAGCCCGCGCAAAACCGCCATGCCCGCGCGCAGCATGGCGCGCCGGGGCAGCGGGATGCGCGGCGGGGCCTGGCGCAGCAGGGCGGGCAGGGTCTGGCGGCCCTCGGCCATGAGTGCGGCCATCCGGCGCCCGGCCTCGGATGCGGCGGCTACGCCATTGCCATGCCAGCCCAGCGCCGCGTGCAGCCCGTCCGCCCCCGGCACCGACCCGGCATAGGGGGCCAGCGATCCGGTGAGGCACACCAGCCCGGACCAGCTGCGTTCGGTCCGGGCGGCGGCGAAACCGGGGAACAGGATTTCGAACTCGGCCCGGGCAGTCGCTTCAAACTCCTTGAGCGCAGACGGGCGGGCCGAAAAGCCCCCGCGCGCTCCGAACAGGAATCGCCCGCAGGGCAGCAGGCGGAAGTAATGCAGCAGCCGCCGGGTGTCATAGGCCATCACGCGGGAGGTCCAGCCCTGGGCGGATTGCTCGGCGGGGCTGAGTGGGCGTGTGACCAGGATGTTCGAGAGCACCGGCAGCACCCGCCGCGCCAGCCAGGGCGGCAGGCGTTCGTCCGTGTAGCCATTGGTGGCAATCAGCACCTTGCCCGCCCGCAGGGTGCCGTGATCGGTGCGCAGCAGCCAGCCGTCGCCCTGGGGCGTCAGGTCCCGCACGGCGCTGTTGCCGTATGTCCGCACACCCGCCGAGTGTGCCGCCTGCGCCAGCCCCAGAGCGTATTTCAGCGGATGAATGGAGAAGCCCAGCGGCTCCAGCACGCCGCCATGGAAGCGGGGGGCGTAGAGCCCGGCCTCGCGCAGCGCGTCAGGGGGCAGGAGGCGCGCGCCGGGGTCCAGGGGGGCGGCCTGCATCCGGGTCCAGGCGCGGGGGGAATGGGCGAGGGCCAGCTCGCCCTCGGGGCCCTTGTCGGCGTCGATGCCGTAGCGGGTGAGGTTATGCGCCACGCGCGCGACCGATGCCGCCTGGAAATCGGCGAACGCCTGCGCGCCTGCGGCGCCGACACGGGCGCGGATGGCCCGGTCCGACAGCTTGCTGCTGCCCGCGCAAACGAACCCACCATTGCGGCCCGAGGCGCCCCAGCCGGGCTGTCCGGCCTCCAGCACGGCGACATCCCGCCCGAACCCCTCGGCCAGTTCCAGCGCGGCGTTCAGCCCGGCGTAGCCTGCGCCGATGATGGCGATATCGGCCCGGGCGCTGCTGGTCAGCGCGGGGCAGTCGGGCGCAGGTGGCGCGGTTGCACGCCAATGGCTGTCCGGCCAGTGGGCGGTGTCATAGGCTTCGGCTTCATAGAGTCTGGGCATGCTGCGGGCCGGAGTGGTTGCCTTGGGGAGGAATTTGATCATATTCTGGCGTGATTATCCCCCGGAGGCAACACCATGGCATTGCAGGATGCGGAACACCAGGTCGATGCGGCGCTGAGCGGGCCGGTGCGCCGTGGCCAGGTCTATGAAAACACCTTTGGCGGGGTGATCAGCTTCTTGCGCCGCAGTTACAGCAAGGATCTGGCCGGGGTGGATCTGGCGGTGACGGGGGTGTGTTTCGATCAGGCGGTGACGAATCGCACCGGCACGCGCTTTGGGCCGCGGGCGATCCGCGAGGCCTCGACCCTGCAGGCGGCGGACCCGCCCTATGGCTGGGGGTTCGATCCGCTGAGCACGCATCGGATCGTGGATTATGGCGATCTGGCCTTCGATTATGCCCGCGTGCAGGACTTCCCGGATGCGCTGAGCGCCCATATCGCCACCATTCTGGACGCGGGCGCCGGGTCGCTGGTGCTGGGCGGCGATCATTACATCACCCTGCCGATCCTGCGCGCCCATGCGGCGCGGTTCGGCCCCATGGCGGTGGTGCAGTTCGATGCCCATTCGGACCTCTGGGCAGATGATGACATGGCGCGGATCGACCATGGCACCATGATGTACAAGGCGGTGAAGCAGGGCTATGTGGACCCGGCACGCTCGGTCCAGATCGGCATCCGGACGGAATGCCCGGATTACCTGGGCGTCAATGTGATCGACACGTTCGAGATGCACCGCGACGGCCCCGAGGCGGTGGCGGCCAAGGTGCGCAGGATCGTGGGCGAGGGTCCCTGCTATGTCAGTTTCGACATCGACGCGCTGGACCCGGCCTTTGCGCCCGGCACCGGCACGCCGGTCTGGAACGGGTTGACGCCCAATCAGGTGGCGGTGACGTTGCGCGGGTTGCGGGGGCTGGCGATGACCGGGGGCGATGTGGTCGAGGTCTCGCCGCCCTATGATCTGACGGGGGCGACGGCGGTGGCGGGGGCGCATGTGGCGACGGAACTGCTGTGCCTTTATTGCGCGGGCAAGGAGGCGCGGGGATGATCAAGCTGGCGGTTCTGGCGGCGCTGGGGGTGGTGGTGGCGGTAATGGGCTATATCCGGCTGGCGCCGCATGATCCGGCGCGCTGGCATGAGGATCCGACCCTGGTGGCGCGGCCAGGCACGCCGAATTACCACCTGATCCGGTTGGTGGGGGGCGATGCGATCGCGCCGGTCTATGACACCACCCCCGAGGCTCTGGCGCAGACCCTGGACGGGATTGCGCGGGCCGATGGGGCGGAATTGCTGGCTGGCTCGGTCGAGAGCGGGCATATGACCTATGTGACCCGCACGCCGATCATGGGGTATCCGGATTATACCTCGGTCAAGGTGGGGCCGGTGGGCGAGGGGGCGAGTTTTTCGGCCTTTGCGCGGGCGCGGTTCGGGCGGTCCGATCTGGGGGTCAACCGCGCGCGGCTGGAGCGCTGGAGGGCGGCGCTGGACGCGATATTCTGAGTGGCTGGTGCGTGTGGGGGGCCGGGGAAGCGCCCCCGAGCCGCGCCCACCCGCCCACCCTGCGCGGCCCGGGGGCGCTGTCCGGCGCGGGCGCCGGACAGGGGCAACCTGTGCGGCGAAGAACAGGCATGAAAAAGGCCGCGCCCGGTGTGGGGCGCGGCCTGAGATCCGGTGGTGCGGCCTTAGCTGCTGAGCGGGGTGATGCAGCTGCTGGTGTCGCTGTCCCAGACCTGCCCGTCGCTGCAGGCGGCGGCGGTCTGTTGCGGGGTCATGCTGCCGCAGCCGCCCCATGCCAGTGCCAGCGAGGGGGTCATTGCAAGGGCCAGAGCAGCCAGGGTTGCCTTGGTCTTCATGGTCAGTCCTCCGTTAGCTCCCGCGTTGAACATAGCACAGGACGGGGGCTGTCCAGAAGAAAATTACCCGTTGCCCCCAAAAACCCGTTCGAAAATTGTGTCCACATGCTTTGTGTGATGCGCAATGTCGAAATTTGCGGCGATTTCGGCGTCAGACATGGCGGCGCGGACGTCAGGGTCGGCCAGAAGTTCCTCCTGGAAATCGCGGCCCTCTTCCCAGACCTTCATGGCGTTGCGCTGGACCAGGGTATAGGCATCCTCGCGCGAGACGCCCTTTTGCGTGAGCGCCAGCAGCACCCGCTGCGAGTGGATCAGCCCGCGGAACTTGTTCATGTTGGCGATCATCGCGTCCGGATAGACCACCAGCTTGTCTATCACGCCGGTCAGGCGGGACAGCGCGAAATCCAGCGTCACGGTGGCGTCGGGGCCGATCATGCGTTCGACGGAACTGTGCGAGATGTCACGCTCATGCCAGAGCGCCACGTTTTCCAGCGCCGGCACCACCATCCCGCGCACGATCCGTGCCAGCCCGGTCAGGTTTTCGGTCAGCACCGGGTTGCGCTTGTGCGGCATGGCGCTGGAGCCCTTCTGGCCCTTGGAGAAGAACTCCTCGGCCTCCAGCACCTCGGTCCGTTGCATGTGGCGGATTTCGGTGGCGATGTTTTCGACCGAGGAGGCGATCACGCCGAGGGTGGCAAAGAACATGGCGTGGCGGTCGCGGGGGATGACCTGGGTGGAAATGGGCTCCGGGCTCAGGCCCAGTTTGGCGCAGACATGCGCCTCCACCGACGGGTCGATATTGGCGAAGGTGCCCACGGCGCCGGAAATCGCGCCGGTGGCGACTTCGGCCCGGGCGGCCTCCAGCCGGGTGCGGTTGCGGGCCATTTCGGCGTAAAAGCGGGCAAAGGTCAGGCCCATGGTGGTGGGTTCGGCGTGGATGCCGTGGGAGCGGCCGATGCGGATGGTGTCCTTATGCTCGAACGCGCGGCGCTTCAGGGCCTCCAGCAGCGCGTCCAGATCGGCCAGCAGCAGGTCAGCGGCGCGGACAAGCTGGATGTTGAAGGTGGTGTCCAGCACGTCGGAACTGGTCATGCCCTGATGGACGAAGCGGGCTTCCTCATGGCCGATGATCTCGGCCAGGTGGGTCAGGAAGGCGATGACGTCATGTTTGGTCACGGCCTCGATCGCGTCGATCCGCGCCACGTCGAATTCCACGTCCTTCGCGCGCCAGACGGCGGCGGCGCTGTCGGCGGGGATCACGCCAAGGGCAGCCTGGGCATCGCAGGCATGGGCCTCGATCTCATACCAGATGCGGAACTTGGTCTCGGGCGACCAGATGGCGACCATCTCGGGGCGGGAATAGCGGGGGATCATGGGCGCGGGTCCTCTGGCAGCCGGGGGTTGGCGGCGGTCATAAAGCCCGGGCGGGCGGGCTGCAAGGCGCTCAGCCCGTGCGTTGGGGGCGGCGGGCGATCTGCACGGCCAGGATCCCCGCCATAATGACCAGAACGCCGATCACGTCATAGATGCCCAAAGCCTCGTTCAGCAGGATCGCGGCGATGACCACGCCAAAGAACGGGTTGAGGAAGTGGAAGGTCGCCGCGCGGATGGCGCCGATGCGCGCGACCAGCAGGAACCAGACCCAGGTGGCGGCCAGCCCGGGGATAAGCGTGGTATAGGTGAAGGCGGCGATCAGGCGCGGGGTCCAGGTGACCTCCCAGCTTTCGAACAGGACGGCGGGGACGGCCAGCGCGGCGGCGCCGATCAGCATCTGCAGCCCCACCACCATCAACAGGTTCCCGCCCGTGGCCGAGGCCGTGCGCACCGACAGCGTTGCCACCGTCAGCGCCAGTACGCCGATCACGCAGAGCGTCAGGCCATAGAGATCCACCCCCGCGCCCAGCCGCATTCCCATGATCAGGCTGACCCCTGCAAACCCCGCCAGCAGCCCCGCCATCGCCAGCGGGCGCAGGCGTTCGCGCAGGAACACCCAACTGGCCGCCGCCACCATCAGCGGCATGGAAGAGGCGATGATCGCGGCCAGCCCGGCCTCGATCGTCTGCATGGCCATGAAGTTCAGCCCCAGATACATGGCGTTCTGCGACACCCCGAACAGCGCCGTTGCCCGCCATTGCGCCGGCGTCAGCGCCCAGCTTTGTCCCAGCGCGCGGGCAATGGCGATGCCGATCACCCCCGAGATCAGGAAGCGGATCGCCAGCGCCGTCAGGGGCGGGGCGTCCAGCACGATCATCCGCGCCGAGGTAAAGGCCGAGGACCACATCAGCGCAAAGGCCAACCCCATGAGTATCGCGCGAAAATCCAAACCTGCCCCCAATGCGTTCCGGCCCCTTGCCATAGCCGCTGGAGCAGGGGGATACCAGACCCCGCCCGCGCTTGCCTTGGGGCGCGGTTCGGTGGCACTGTGCAGCGCCTGCAAGATCGGAGCAAAGATGGACCAGACCAACGCCTTTGACATCGTCACCCCGCCCGCCTCCGAACCGCGCAGCTTTACCGATGCCGCCGCCGCCGTGGCGCATCTGAACGCGCTTTATGCCGAGGCGACGGCCTTTCTGATCGCGCGCTTCAATGCCGTGGTCGCCGGCGAGGTGCCCCAGGCCCGGTTCCGCGCCTTCTACCCGGAAATTCGCATCACCACCACGCGCTATGACCAGGCCGATTCGCGGCTGGCCTTTGGCCATGTGGCCCAGCCCGGCACCTATGCGGCGACGATCACCCGGCCTGACCTGTTCCGCAATTACCTGGAACAGCAGATCGGGCTTCTGATGCAGAATCACTCGGTCCCCGTGGTGGTGCAGGGCTCCACCGTGCCGATCCCCATCCATTTCGCCATGGCCGGGCGCGGCGATGTGGCCCTGCCTGAAAACGGCGAGATGACGCTCAGCCTGCGCGATATCTTCGACGTGCCGGATCTGGCCACCACCAATGATGACATCGTCAACGGCGAGGGCGTGCGCAACACCGATGGCTCCACCCCGCTGGCGGCGTTCACGGCGCAGCGGGTGGATTATTCGCTGGCGCGGCTGGCCCATTACACGGCCACCAGCGCCGAGCATTTCCAGAATCACATCCTGTTCACCAACTATCAGTTCTATGTGGATGAGTTCGAGGCTTTTGCCCGCGCCGCCCTGGCCGACCCTGACAGCGGCTATACCGAATTCGTCGGCCCGGGCGATCAGGTCATCACCGAGGCCGACGCGCCCCTGCCGGGTGTCGCGCGGTTGCCGCAGATGCCGACCTATCACCTCAAACGTGGGCGCAATGCGGGGATCACGCTGGTCAATATCGGGGTGGGGCCGTCGAACGCCAAGACGGCGACCGACCATATCGCCGTGCTGCGCCCCCATGCTTGGCTGATGGTGGGCCATTGCGCGGGGCTCAGGAACTCGCAATCCCTGGGCGATTTCGTCCTGGCCCATGCCTATCTGCGCGAGGATAACGTGCTGGACGCGGACCTGCCGGTCTGGGTGCCGATCCCTGCGCTGGCGGAAATCCAGATCGCGCTGCAGGATGCGGTGGCGCAGGTCACGCAGCTGGAAGGCTATGAGCTGAAGAAGATCATGCGCACCGGCACCGTGGCCACCATCGACAACCGCAACTGGGAATTGCGCGACCAGTCCGGCCCGGTGCAGCGGCTGTCACAGTCGCGCGCCATCGCGCTGGACATGGAAAGTGCCACCATCGCCGCCAACGGGTTCCGCTTTCGCGTGCCCTATGGGACGCTTCTGTGCGTGTCCGACAAGCCGCTGCACGGTGAGTTGAAGCTGCCCGGCATGGCCAGTGCGTTCTACAAGACCCAGGTGGCGCGGCACCTGCAGATCGGGATTCGCGCCATGGAACTGTTGCGCGAAATGCCGCTGGAACGCATCCACAGCCGCAAGCTGCGCAGCTTTGACGAGACTGCCTTTCTGTAGGGTAGCGGCGTTTTTTTGCATCATTTCCTGTGGAAATCGCCGAAAAGCGCCGCTTGGGCGATTGTGCCCCGCTGCAACTTGTCGCTAGATGCGCGCGGCAATGAAACACGCCGGACAAAAAGGCGTGATGCAACCAGGAGAGACAGAATGAACCCCAGACCGATGACCAAGACCCAGCTTGTCGCCGCCATCGCCGAGAAGATGGGCACCGAGAAGAAGACCGCTTCGGCCGCGCTGGACGCGATCACCGACATCATCACCGAAGAGGTGTCCAACGGCGGCGCCGTGACCCTGCCCGGCATCGGCAAGATCGCCTGCCGCGCCCGCCCCGAGCGTCAGGTCCGCAACCCCGCCACCGGCGAGACCATGACCAAGCCCGCCGACAAGGCCGTCAAGATGACCATCGCCAAGGCGCTGAAGGACAGCGTGAACGAGTGACCCGGGTGTGGGGCGCGGCGGACCTGCGGGTCCGCCGGCGCTCTGGGGGCGGTGATGCCGCGCGCGCCGCAGATTGGCGTCGGAGCGCCCCCAAGCGGAGCGGCCCTGGTGCGAAATGCAGGGCGCCAGTCCGCCGCGCCTCGCCGCCCTCTCCCGCACGGCGATAACGCTGCCGGAACTGCATGGCCTTGGTCCTGTTCGGATTTGGCCGACAGAAAGCGCTTTAGATTTCGCCCGGGATTACCGCACCGCAGCCCCATTCCGCGCGACGTCGCGCGGGAAGGAAAAAACCGTCTCCGTCCAGATCGCTGCCTGTTGGACGCAAAGCGTCCCGCGCTGGTGGCCCGGGATAGGGCTTGTGGAACGCGCGCCAAGGAACAGCTTGCCGGCCCCTTGCCTGAACGCTAGTGTTCGCCACCTGACACAAGGTGCCCTGTGACGGATTGGAGCCCTGAGCGGTCGCTCCCCGGCGCGGAATCAAGGGC
>NZ_JACBXS010000027.1 GCF_013415485.1 Rhabdonatronobacter sediminivivens
TCTTGCCGTGGTCAACATGGCCAATCGTGCCAACGTTCACATGCGGCTTCGTGCGTTCAAACTTCTGCTTTGCCATGATGGGCACTCCTTAAACGTTGCGCGGTGGCGGGCGTGATGCCCGCCCACCGGGTCAGGCGTATTTTTTCTGGATCTCGTCCGAGATGTTCTGCGGCACGGGTTCGTAATGGGCGAACTGCATGGTGAAGTTCGCGCGCCCCGAAGACATGGACCGCAAGGTGTTGATATAGCCGAACATGTTGGCCAGCGGTACAAAGGCATTGATGGCCACCGCGTTGCCGCGCTGTTCCTGCCCGCTGACCTGGCCGCGACGGCTGGTCAGGTCGCCGATGATCCCGCCGGTATATTCCTCGGGGGTCACAACCTCGACCTTCATCATCGGTTCCAGCAGCTTTGCGCCAGCCTTCTTCAGGCCATCACGCATCGCAGCGCGCGAGGCGATCTCAAAGGCCAGCACCGACGAGTCCACATCATGATATGCGCCATCCAGCAGGGCGACCTTGAAGTCGATCACCGGGAAGCCAGCCAGCGGACCGGAGTCCATCACCGATTTGATCCCCTTTTCCACGCCGGGCACATATTCCTTCGGAACGGTACCGCCGACGATCTTGCTCTCGAAGCTGTAGCCTTCGCCCGGCTCCGTCGGTTCGATCAGCAGCTTGATACGCGCGAACTGACCCGACCCACCGGTCTGCTTCTTGTGGGTGTAGTCGACCTCGGCCGATTTCGAGACGGTTTCGCGATAGGCCACCTGCGGCGCACCGATGTTCGCCTCGACCTTGAACTCACGCTTGAGGCGATCGACCAGAATGTCGAGGTGAAGCTCGCCCATGCCCTTCATGATCGTCTGACCGGATTCGAAATCGGTCTCGACCCGGAAGGACGGATCCTCGGCGGCCAGACGTGCCAGACCCTGGCTCATCTTTTCCTGGTCGGCCTTGGTCTTGGGCTCCACGGCAATCTCGATCACCGGATCGGGGAAGGTCATGGTTTCCAGAACGACGGGGCTTTGCGGGTTGCACAGGGTGTCGCCGGTCGTGGTTTCCTTCAGCCCGGCCAGTGCGATGATGTCGCCAGCGGCGGCCCAGTCGATCTCTTCACGCGAGTTCGAATGCATCATCATCATGCGGCCGACACGCTCACGCTTGCCCTTGGTCGAGTTCAGGATCTGATCGCCCTTAGAGATCACACCTGAATAGATCCGGGTGAACGTCAGGGAGCCGACGAAGGGGTCGTTCATGATCTTGAAGGCGAGGGCGGAAAACGGATCGTCATCCTTGGCCGAGCGCGCGATGTTGCGGGTCTCGGTCTCGTCCTTGGGATCGAACCCCATGTAGGCGGGGACATCCAGCGGGCCGGGCAGAAAGTCGATGACCGCGTTCAGCAGCGGTTGCACACCCTTGTTCTTGAAAGCCGAACCGGCCAGCACCGGCACGAAGGCCAGCGACAGGGTGCCCTTGCGGATCAGCTGGCGCAGGGTGGCCTCATCAGGCTCGTTGCCTTCGAGATAGGCCTCCATGGCATCGTCATCCATCTCGACAGCGACCTCGATCATGTTGGCACGCCATTCGTCGGCCAGATCCTTCAGGTCATCGCGGATGGGCTGGCGGGTCCAGGACGCGCCCAGATCCTCACCCTTCCAGGTCCACTCTTCCATCTTGATCAGATCGATGATGCCTTCGAGCTTGTCTTCGGCACCGATGGGCAGCGTGACCGGGCAGGGAATGGCGCCGGTGCGGTCCTTGATCATCTTCACGCAGTTGAAGAAATCGGCCCCGATCTTGTCCATCTTGTTGACGAAGACAATCCGCGGCACCTCGTAGCGGTCAGCCTGGCGCCAGACGGTTTCGGTCTGGGGCTCCACGCCTGCGTTGGCGTCCAGCAGACAGATCGCGCCATCAAGCACGGCCAGCGACCGCTCCACCTCGATGGTGAAGTCCACGTGGCCGGGGGTGTCGATGATGTTGAAGCGGAACTTGGTGTCGGACGTCCCCTCGGCGGTCGGATCCTCCTGGCGCTGCCAGAAGGTCGTGGTCGCAGCCGAGGTGATGGTGATCCCGCGCTCCTGCTCCTGCTCCATCCAGTCCATGGTGGCCGCGCCATCATGCACTTCGCCAATCTTGTGCGACTTGCCGGTGTAGAACAGGATACGCTCGGTCGTGGTGGTCTTGCCGGCGTCGATATGCGCCATGATCCCGAAATTCCGGTAGCGCTCAAGGGGGTATTCGCGTGCCATTGGTCTGGGTCCTCAGGCTGAGTTCAATTACCAGCGATAGTGGCTGAATGCCTTGTTGGCATCGGCCATCTTGTGGGTGTCTTCGCGCTTCTTGACAGCAGCCCCGCGCGAGTTCACGGCATCGACCAGTTCGCCAGCCAGACGCTCTTCCATGGTGTTCTCGTTGCGCTTGCGCGCGGCGATGATCAGCCAGCGAATCGCCAGCGCCTCACGGCGCTCGGGCCGAACCTCCACGGGCACCTGATAGGTGGCACCGCCGACGCGGCGCGAACGCACCTCGACCGAGGGCTTGATGTTGTCCAGCGCCTCGTGGAACACCTCGATGGGGGCGCGCTTCAGCTTGCCTTCCACCCGGTCCATGGCGTTGTAGACGATCGACTCGGCGACGGATTTCTTGCCGTCAACCATCAGGTTGTTCATGAACTTGGTCAGAACGGTGTCACCGAACTTGGCGTCCGGCAGAACTTCGCGCTTTTCGGCGGCGTGACGACGCGACATCGTGGTATCTCCTTACTTCGGACGCTTGGCGCCGTATTTCGAACGGCGCTGGCGGCGATCCTTGACGCCCTGGGTGTCCAGCACGCCGCGCAGAATGTGGTAACGCACACCGGGAAGGTCCTTGACGCGGCCGCCGCGGATCAGCACGACCGAGTGCTCCTGCAGGTTGTGCTTTTCGCCGGGGATGTAGCTGATGACCTCATACCCGTTGGTCAGACGCACCTTGGCGACCTTCCGCATGGCCGAGTTCGGCTTCTTCGGCGTGGTGGTGTAGACGCGCGTGCAGACGCCCCGTTTCTGGGGGCACTGCTCCAGGTGCATCGACTTGGAGCGCTTGACTTTCGGCTGCCGCGGCTTGCGGATCAGCTGCTGGATCGTTGGCATTCCGGTTCTTCCCGTGTTGCAACCCGTTCAAATCTCATGGCGCAGGGCGCCTTCGGCGTGTCGTCCAGCATGATGCGGAACGCACAAAACCGCTTGCGACTCCTTCTCCCGGAGCCGCCGCGGTGGAATTCCAGAGGATCGGGGCTGAGGCCCGGATCATGACCACTACATATCTGGACACCCTTGACGGCCGCACCATGTGGCGGGCCAAGCGGGTCAGCGGCGCGTATAGGCGGTTGCGCCGGGGTTGTCAACACAGACTCAAGGCGTTTGCCCGGGGAGTTTGCGCCGCATGCGCTGGCGCAGCACACGTTCGCGATAGAGCGTGTAGACCCCGGTGGCCACGACAATCGCGGCCCCCGTCAGGGTCAGGGAATCGGGCCATTCGGCAAAGACCAGCCAGCCCAGGATCAGCGCCACCAGAAGCGCCGCGTAACGGAAGGGCGCGGCAAAGGTCAATTCGCCCACACGCATGGCCATGATGGTCATCAGATACCCACCGATCAGCGTCAGGACCGCCCCGGCCAGCCACAGCAGCCCCGCACCCGAAGGCATGACCCAGGCCTCGGTCATGCTGCCCAGCACCCCGAACCCCGTCACCCCGACCGAGGCGCTGAAGGCCACTAGTACCGACGGGACGGATCGGCTCATCATCCGGGTGGTCAGATCCCGCATGGTTATCAGCACCACCGCGATTATGGCGTAGACCGCAAAGATGTTGAACCCTTCGGCGCCCGGGCGCACGATCAGCATGACCCCGCCGAATCCCACCATGATCGCGCTCAGCCGCCGCCAGCCCAGCGGCTCGCGCAGGAACAGGAAGGCCGCCAGCGCCACGCTCAGCGGCAGCACCTGCAGGATGGCCGTGACATTGGCAATCGGCATGTTCAGCAGCGCCGTCAGGAAGAACCAGGCCGCCAGCGCCTCGGAGGTGGAGCGGGCCAGCACCAGCCAGCGGTCGCGGCGCTCCAGCCCGGCAAAACCGGCGCGCGCGCGCCAGACCAGGGCACCAAAGAACAGCGTAACGAAAACCCCGCGCAGCACGATGATCTGGAACATCGGCAGCTGGTCGCCCAGAAGCTTCACAAAGACATCGTTGACGGTATAGGCACCGGTGCCCGCCATCATCAGCAGCGCAGCACGGATGTTGTCGTCCTTCATGGAACCTCGGGGGAAAAGTGGCAGCGTGGCACAGTGGAGCGCGGCGCCACCGCCGTCAAGCTCTGTCACCTGCAAGCAGCAATCTTGCGCAGTCCCGGACCATGGCAGGACGCGGCGAGAGACGCGGCAGGGTTTGCGCCCCTCCTCTCCGTTCAGGTCAGCCCGGAGGGAGGCTCGAGCCGCCCATGAAGGGCCCGGTTTCCCCGTCGGGCCGATGCCTGTCGCGTTTATGCTGCAATGCGGCGCAGCCGGGCCTTGCGCCCTGCGCGGCCTGTGCCAGTCTGTTTCCGGGGTCGGGGGCAGCGCAACGCAGGATGGACCGATCGATGATTACGGTATTGGGACGCGTATGGCCGATCATGTTGGGGATCGTGCTGATCATGCTGGGCAACGGCATGCATTTCACGCTCATCGGTCTGCGCGGCGGGATCGAGGGTTTCTCAGCGGCCGAGCTTTCCGTCGTAACATCGGCTTATTTCGTTGGGTTCCTTTCGGGCGCCAGATACACGCCCGTGCTGATCCGCCGGGTGGGACATGTGCGCGTCTTTGCGGCGCTTGGCAGCTTCATGTCGGCCGGCCTGATCGCCTTTCCCCTGCTGACCGAGCCCTGGGCCTGGACAATCCTGCGCGTGCTGATCGGGTTCTGCATGTCCGGGGTCTATGTTGCGGCCGAAAGCTGGCTCAACAACGCCGCCACCAATGACACCCGCGGCAAGGTGCTTTCGGCCTACATGATCGCGCAGACGCTTGGGATCATCGGCGCGCAGGGGCTGCTGACCCTGGGCGATGCGGCCACGCCGGTGCTGTTCATCGGCGCGTCGATCCTGGTGTCGATCTCCTTTGGCCCCATGCTTCTGTCAGCCAGCCCGGTACCGGCGGCAGAGGTGACGCGCGCGATGCCCTTGCGGGAGCTGTTCGCCAACTCGCCCCTGGGGACGGTGGGGATATTCCTGCTGGGCAGCATCTATGCAACCCAATCCGGGATGGGGGCGGTGTTTGGCGCGCAGATCGGCATGGCGGCCGCGCAGGTCGCGCTCTTTGTGGCCATGCTGTTTGCCGGGGCGCTTGTGCTGCAGTTTCCCATCGGCTGGCTTTCGGACCGGATGGACCGGCGCAAGCTGATCCTCGGCGCTGCGGTGATTGGCGCCACATTCTGCGGGGTTGGTTGGGCAATGGCCGGAGAGTTCTGGTTCCTCATGCTTGCGGCCTTTCTGGCCGGTGGCGTGACCACACCGCTTTACGCGCTGTTCCTGGCCTATACGAATGACACCCTTGATCCCGAGGACATGCCCTCGGCCTCCGGGGGGTTGGTGTTCATCTTTGGCCTGGGCGCCATCAGCGGCCCGCTGGTGACAGGCTGGGCGATGCAGGTGATCGGTCCCTACGGCTTCTGGCTTGTCCTTGGCGTGACCTTTGCGGCCATCGCGCTCTATGCGCTCTATCGCATGACCCAACGGGCCAGTGTTCCGGCAACGGAAACCGACAGCTACCTGGGTGTTCTGCCGACAACATCGGCCGTGGCAATGACAGCGGCTGTCGAATGGTCTGTCCAGCAAGCCGAGAAGGAAGACGCAGAAGCGGAGAACGACACGACGCAGTGATCCTGCGGCTGTGCGGATCGCCGCGCGCACTCCCCCGCGCATAAGAAAAAGGCCCCCCGCATCGCTGCGAGGGGCCCTTCTCGATGTCCGGCAACCAGGGTCACCCCGGCTTCGGGTTTGCCTTATTCATCCCGCGCGGGGTCAGAGAACACGCCCTCACCCTCTTCGGGGGCAGGCGCGGCAAGGGCCGCAGCGGCCTCGGCCTCGGCCTGGCGAGCGTCCAGCACCTTCTGGTCGCGCTCGGCAGCAATACGGCGCACCTTGGAGGTGATGCCACCCGTCCCTGCCGGGATCAGCCGGCCGACGATGACATTCTCCTTCAGCCCCACCAGACGGTCCCGCTTGCCCTGAACCGACGCTTCGGTCAGCACGCGCGTGGTCTCCTGGAAGGATGCCGCCGAGATGAAGGAACGCGTCTGCAGGCTGGCCTTGGTGATCCCCAGAAGGATCGGCTCACCCTTGGCGGGTTCCAGCCCCATGCTCATGGCTTTCTCGTTCACCTCGTCGAACTCGGCCTTGTCAACATGCTCGCCCTTAAGCAGTGTGGTTTCCCCGCTGTCGAGGATCTCCCACTTCTGCAGCATCTGGCGGACGATCACCTCGATGTGCTTGTCGTTGATCTTCACGCCCTGCAGGCGATAGACGTCCTGCACCTCGTCGATCAGATACTTGGCCAGCGCTTCGATCCCCATGATCCGCAGGATGTCATGCGGCGCGGGGTTGCCATCCATGATGTAATCGCCGCGCTGGACGAAATCGCCCTCCTGCACGGGGATGTGCTTGCCCTTGGGCACCATGTATTCCACCGGCTCCAGGCTGTCGTCGGCGGGTTCGATGCTGATCCGGCGCTTGTTCTTGTAGTCGCGCCCGTAGCGGACATAACCGTCGATCTCGGCGATGATGGCGTGGTCCTTGGGTCGGCGCGCCTCGAACAGTTCCGCCACGCGGGGAAGACCCCCGGTGATGTCCTTGGTCTTGGCGCCTTCGCGCGGGATACGCGCGACCACATCGCCAGGGCGAATGTCCTGGCCATCCTCGACCGACAGGATCGCATCCACGGACATCGGATAGGTCACCGGGTTGCCTGCCTCGTTGCGCACGGGCTCTCCGGTTTCCGGGTCCATGATGATGATCTCGGGCTTGAGCGCCGCGCCTTTCGGCACCGAACGCCAGTCCGAAACGATCTTCTGGGTCATGCCGGTCGCATCGTCGGTTTCCTCACGCACCGACAGCCCGCCGATCAGATCGACGAAGCGGATCACACCGGCCTTTTCGGCGATGATGGGCAGGTTGTAGGGGTCCCATTCCAGCAGCTTGGCACCGCGCTCGATCTTCTGGCCATCCTTGACCAGCAGCTTGGTCCCGTAGCTGACCTTGTGGCTGGAACGCTCCACACCGTTTTCGCCCATGACCGCAACCTGCATGCTGCGGCCCATGGCGATCAGCTCTCCGGCGGCATTTTCCAGCGTGTTGGGATTGCGGAACTCCACCACCCCCGGCTGGCTGGACTCCATGAAGGAGCGGCTGCCGCCCTGGGCAACGCCGCCCATGTGGAAGGTGCGCATGGTCAGCTGCGTGCCCGGCTCGCCGATGGATTGCGCGGCGATGATCCCCACGGCCTCGCCCACGTTGACCTCGGTGCCGCGGGCCAGATCGCGCCCGTAGCACTTCACGCAAACGCCTTCCTCGGCCTCGCAGGTCAGGGGCGAGCGGATCTTCATCGACACCACACCCGAGGCTTCGACCAGATCGGCCTTGCGCTCGTCGATCAGCTCGTTGTGCGAGACCAGGATTTCGCCGGTTTCGGGGTGCAGCACATCCTCGGCCGCCGAGCGGCCCAGAATGCGTTCGGCCAGGGTGGCCACCACTTCACCGTCATTCACCGCGGTTTCGGCGGTGATGAAGCGGTCGGTGCCGCAGTCATGATCCCGAACGATGCAATCCTGCGCCACATCGACCAGTCGCCGGGTCAGATAGCCCGAGTTGGCGGTCTTGAGCGCGGTGTCGGCCAGACCCTTCCGCGCGCCGTGGGTGGAGTTGAAGTACTCCAGCACGGTCAGGCCTTCCTTGAAGTTCGAGATGATCGGCGTCTCGATGATCTCGCCATTCGGCTTGGCCATCAGACCGCGCATCCCGCCCAGCTGCTTCATCTGGCTGACCGAGCCACGCGCCCCGGAATGGGACATCATGTAGATCGAATTCGGCTCCTGCTCGGCGCCGGCTTCGTCCACCCGGTCCGCCGAGATGGTCTTCATCATCGCGTCCGTCACCTGATCCGAACATTTGGACCAGGCATCGACCACCTTGTTGTACTTCTCGCCCTGGGTGATCAGGCCATCCATGTATTGCTGTTCGAATTCCTTGACCTGATCGCGGGCGCCGTTGACGATCTCCCACTTCTGGTCAGGGATCAGCATGTCGTCCTTGCCGAAGCTGATGCCGGCGCGGAAGGCCTCGCGGAAGCCCATGCCCATGATCTGGTCACAGAAGATCACCGATTCCTTCTGACCGCAGTAGCGATAGACGGTGTCGATGACCTGCTGCACCTCTTTCTTGCGCAGCAGCCGGTTGACCAGTTCGAACGGCGCTTTCGCATTCAGCGGCAGCAGCGCGCCCAGGCGGGCGCGGCCCGGCGTGGTTTCATAGCGGCGGGCGACCTCGTTGCCGTCCTCGTCGATCTGGGTGACGCGGCACTGGATCTTGGCGTGCAGATGCACCTCACCGGCAGCGAGGGCGTGTTCGACCTCGTCGATGCTGCCGAAGGCCATGCCTTCGCCCTTCATGCCCTTGCGCATCATGGTGGTGTAATACAGACCCAGCACCATGTCCTGCGACGGCACGATGATCGGCGCACCGTTGGCGGGCGACAGCACGTTGTTCGTGCTCATCATCAGCACCCGCGCTTCCAGCTGCGCTTCAAGCGACAGCGGCACGTGCACGGCCATCTGGTCACCGTCGAAATCGGCGTTGAAGGCAGCACAGACCAACGGGTGAAGCTGAATCGCCTTGCCTTCGATCAGGATCGGCTCGAACGCCTGGATGCCCAGACGGTGCAGCGTGGGCGCGCGGTTCAGCAGCACCGGGTGCTCGCGGATCACCTCTTCCAGGATGTCCCAGACCTCGGGCCGTTCCTTTTCAACCAGCTTCTTGGCCTGTTTCACGGTGCTGGACAGGCCCTTGGCCTCCAGCCGCGAATAGATGAAGGGCTTGAACAGCTCCAGCGCCATCTTCTTGGGCAGGCCGCACTGGTGCAGCTTCAGTTCCGGCCCGGTCACGATCACCGACCGCCCCGAGAAGTCCACGCGCTTGCCCAGCAGGTTCTGCCGGAAGCGCCCCTGCTTGCCCTTGAGCATGTCCGAAAGCGATTTCAGCGGGCGCTTGTTGTTGCCGGTGATGACCCGGCCGCGGCGGCCGTTGTCAAACAGCGCATCCACCGATTCCTGCAGCATGCGCTTTTCGTTGCGCACGATGATATCGGGCGCACGCAGCTCGATCAGACGCTTGAGGCGGTTGTTGCGGTTGATGACCCGGCGATAGAGGTCGTTGAGGTCCGAGGTCGCGAACCGGCCACCATCGAGCGGCACCAGCGGGCGCAGTTCCGGCGGGATCACCGGCAGCACGGTCAGGATCATCCATTCCGGGCGGTTGCCCGATTCCAGGAAGTTCTCGACCACCTTCAGCCGCTTGATGATCTTCTTCGGCTTCAGCTCGCCGGTGGCTTCCTTCAGCTCTTCACGCAGCTGGTCGGCGGTGGCCTGCAGGTCGATCGCGGCCAGCATCTCGCGGATCGCTTCGGCCCCGATGGAGGCCGTGAACGCATCCGCGCCATACTGATCCTGCGCGTCGAGGAATTCTTCCTCGGTCATCATCTGCCCGGCGGTCAGGTCGGTCAGGCCGGGTTCGATCACAACGTAGTTTTCGAAATACAGCACCCGCTCCAGATCGCGCAGGGTCATGTCCAGCATCAGGCCGATGCGCGAGGGCAGCGACTTCAGAAACCAGATATGCGCCACCGGGGCGGCCAGTTCGATATGGCCCATGCGCTCCCGCCGGACCTTCTGCAGGGTGACCTCGACGCCGCATTTCTCGCAGACGACGCCGCGATATTTCATGCGCTTGTATTTGCCGCAGAGGCACTCGTAATCCTTGATCGGCCCAAAGATCCGCGCGCAGAACAGCCCGTCACGCTCGGGCTTGAAGGTGCGGTAGTTGATGGTCTCGGGCTTCTTGATCTCGCCATAGGACCAGCTCAGGATCCGTTCGGGCGATGCCAGCGAAACGCGGATCTCATCGAAGGTCTTGGGCGGAGCGATAGGGTTGAACGGGTTGGTGGTCAGTTCCTGGTTCATCTTCATATCCTTGGCAGTCGGACGGGGGATGCGGGGCGGGCCTGGCGGCCCGCCCGGGGCGAGTGGCTTTCGGTCACTCTTCCTCCGAGTCCAGGAGTTCCATGTTCAGGCCCAGGCCGCGGACTTCCTTCACCAGCACGTTGAAGGATTCGGGCACGCCGGCCTCGAAATTGTCCTCGCCCTTGACGATGCTTTCATAGACCTTGGTGCGGCCCGCCACGTCATCGGATTTGACGGTCAGCATTTCCTGCAGCGTGTAGGCCGCGCCATAGGCTTCCAGGGCCCAGACCTCCATCTCGCCCAGCCGCTGGCCGCCGAACTGCGCCTTGCCGCCCAGCGGCTGCTGGGTCACCAGGCTGTAGGGCCCGGTGGAGCGTGCGTGCAGCTTGTCATCGACCAGATGGTGCAGCTTCAGCATGTATTTCACGCCGACGGTGACGGCGCGCGCGAAGGATTCGCCCGTGCGGCCGTCAAACACCACCGACTGGCCTGAACGGTCGAAGCCCGCGCGCACCAGCGCGTCATCGACATCGGCCTCCTTGGCGCCGTCAAAGACCGGGGTGCCGATGGGCACGCCCTTGGTGACGGTGGCCGCGGATTCCGCCAGGGCGGTTTCGTCCATGCTGTCGAAGACCTCCGAATACAGGTCATCGCCATAGGCCAGCTTCATGGCATCGCGCACCGGCGACATGTCGCCCGAACGGCGGTACTCCTGCAATGCCTCGTCAATCTGCACACCCAGGCCGCGCAATGCCCAGCCCATATGGGTTTCCAGGATCTGACCGACATTCATGCGCGAGGGCACGCCCAGCGGGTTCAGGACCATGTCCACCGTGGTGCCATCGGCCAGGAAGGGCATGTCCTCCTGCGGGACAACCTTGGAGATCACACCCTTGTTGCCGTGACGCCCGGCCATCTTGTCGCCCGCCTGAAGCTTGCGCTTCACGGCGACGAACACCTTGACCATCTTCATCACGCCCGGGGGCAGATCGTCGCCGCGGCGGACCTTTTCGACCTTGTCATCGAACCGGGCCTGCAGGGCGCGCTTCTGCTGGTCATAAAGCGCGTTCAGCGCCTCGACCTCTTGCGCATCGGCATCATCGCCCAGTGCCAGTTGCCACCACTGGCCACGGCTGAGGCTCTCCAGAAGATCGTCATTGATGGGCGAGTTCGGCTTGACCCCTTTCGGACCCTTGACCGCCACCTTGCCGTGGATGAGTTGCTTCAGCCGCCCGTAGATGTTGCGCTCCAGGATCTCCAGCTCGTCATCGCGGTCGCGCGACAGGCGTTCGATCTCTTCACGCTCGATCTGCAGGGCGCGTTCATCCTTCTCTACGCCGTGGCGGTTGAAGACCCGCACCTCGACGATCGTGCCATAGGCACCGGGCGGCAGCCGCAGCGACGTATCGCGCACGTCCGAGGCCTTTTCGCCGAAGATGGCGCGCAGCAGTTTTTCCTCGGGCGTCATGGGGCTTTCGCCCTTGGGGGTGATCTTGCCCACCAGAATGTCGCCCGCCTGCACCTCGGCGCCGATATAGACGATCCCGGCTTCGTCGAGGTTGCGCAGCGCTTCCTCGCCGACATTGGGAATGTCGCGGGTGATCTCCTCAGGCCCCAGCTTGGTGTCCCGCGCCGCAACCTCATATTCGTCGATATGGATCGAGGTGAAGACGTCATCCTTGAGGATACGCTCGGAGATCAGGATCGAGTCCTCGTAGTTGTAGCCGTTCCAGGGCATGAAGGCGACGACCACGTTGCGGCCCACCGCCAGCTCACCCATGTCGGTCGAGGGGCCATCGGCGATGACCTCGGACCGGGTGACCTGATCGCCCACACGCACCAGCGGGCGCTGGTTGATGCAGGAGGACTGGTTCGAGCGCTTGAACTTGCGCAGACGGTAGATGTCCACACCCGGCTCGCCGGGTTCCAGCATCTCGGTCGCCCGGATCACGATCCGCTGTGCATCGACCTGGTCCACCACGCCGGCGCGCCGCGCCATGATCGCAGCGCCCGAGTCGCGGGCCACCACGCCCTCGATCCCGGTGCCGACCAGCGGCGCATCGTTCTGCAGCAACGGCACCGCCTGCCGCATCATGTTCGACCCCATCAGCGCGCGGTTGGCGTCGTCATTCTCCAGGAACGGAATGAGCGAGGCCGCCACCGACACCAGCTGCTTGGGGCTGACGTCGATCAGGTCCACCGCCTCGCGCGGGTTGAGCATGAAATCCCCGGCCTTGCGGGTGCTGACCAGATCGTTGACGAAACGGCCGTCTTCATCCAGCGTCGCATTGGCCTGGGCCACGGTGTGGCGCTGTTCCTCGGTGGCGCTAAGATAGATCACCTCATCGGTGACCTGCCCGTCCACCACCTTGCGATAGGGCGTTTCGATGAAGCCGTATTTGTTCACCCGCGCAAAGGTCGCCAGCGAGTTGATCAGACCGATATTCTGACCTTCGGGCGTTTCGATCGGGCACATGCGGCCATAATGGGTGGGGTGCACGTCGCGCACCTCGAAGCCCGCGCGTTCCCGGGTCAGACCGCCCGGCCCAAGTGCCGAGAGGCGGCGCTTGTGCGTCACCTCGGACAGCGGGTTGGTCTGGTCCATGAATTGCGACAGCTGCGAGGAGCCGAAGAATTCACGCACCGCCGCCGCTGCGGGCTTGGCGTTGATCAGATCCTGCGGCATCACCGTGTCGATCTCGACCGAGGACATCCGCTCCTTGATCGCGCGCTCCATCCGCAGCAGGCCCACGCGATACTGATTCTCCATCAACTCGCCCACCGACCGCACCCGGCGGTTGCCCAGGTGGTCGATGTCATCGGTCTCACCCTTGCCGTCGCGCAGTTCCACCAGCCCGCGGATACAGGCCACGATGTCTTCATGGCGCAGGGTGCGCAGCGTATCGGGCGCGTCCAGTTGCAGGCGCATGTTCATCTTCACGCGGCCCACGGCGGACAGGTCATAGCGTTCCGAGTCGAAGAACAGCGTGTCAAACAGCGCCGAGGCCGTGTCCACGGTCGGCGGCTCACCCGGGCGCATCACCCGGTAGATATCCATCAGCGCCGAATTGCGGTCATGGTTCTTGTCGGCGGCCACGGTGTTGCGGATATAGGGGCCGACATTGACGCCATCGATATCGAGCACGGGGATATCGGTCACGTCATTGTCCAGCAGCACCTTCAGCGTGCCGCCCTTGACCTCACCGTCCTTGTCCAGCTCCCAGGTCAGCTCATCGCCGGCCTCGACCCAGATCTCGCCGGTTTCCTCGTTGATGATGTCGCGCGCGACATACCGGCCAACGATGTGATCGAAGGGCACCAGAAGCTCGGTGAAGCTGCCTTCGTCCAGCCATTTCTTGACCATGCGCGGGGTGACCTTGTCACCCGCCTTGACGATCACTTCGCCCGTGGCGGCATCGATCAGGTCCATGGACGGGCGGGTGCCACGCACGCGCTCGGGGAAGAAGCGGGTGACCCAGCCCTTGTTCTTCTGCAGGCGGAAATCGACCGTGTCGTAATAGGCCGCCATGATGGCGTCCTGGTCCATGCCCAAGGCATAGAGCAGCGTGGACACCGGCAGCTTGCGGCGCCGGTCGATGCGGGCAAACACCTGGTCCTTGGCGTCAAACTCGAAATCCAGCCAGGAGCCGCGATAGGGGATGATCCGGCAGGTGAACAGAAGCTTGCCCGAAGAATGGGTCTTGCCCCCGTCATGGTCATAGAACACGCCCGGAGAGCGATGCATCTGGCTGACCACCACCCGTTCGGTCCCGTTGACAATGAAGGTGCCGTTCGGGGTCATGAGCGGCATGTCCCCCATGTAGACATCCTGCTCCTTGATGTCCTTCACCGACTTGGCGCCGGTGTCTTCATCCAGATCGAACACGATCAGACGCAGCGTCACCTTCAGCGGCGCGGCATAGGTCATGTCCCGCTGCTGGCATTCGTCGATATCGTATTTCGGCTTTTCCAGATCGTACTTGACGAATTCCAGCGTGGCCGTCTCGTTGAAATCCTTGATCGGAAAAACCGACTGGAACACGCCCATGATGCCTTCGCCATCGAGCGGCGTGTCACTGTCACCGGAACGCAGGAACAGATCATATGAAGACTTTTGCACTTCAATCAGATTCGGCATCTCCTGAACTTCGCGGATCTTGCCGAACATCTTGCGAATACGTTTTTGGCCAACGTAGCTCTTAACCATGTGCGTGGTCACCTTTCATGCTTTCGCGGGTCAGCCGGCCGCCGGGCCTCGGCCGCTACCGCCCATTGCGAAACGGGGTGGGCTCCATTCCTGCAGACCGTCCCACCGGCCTGCGCCCGAGCCCTCAAGCTACCCCTGGACAGGGCTCCGGGCAAAGCCCTGTCCAGAAACAGCTTTGGCCGGGCCCGGGAAGCGACCCCGGACCCAGCCATGTCAGTCGAACGGGGTGCACGCACCCCGTGAAATCACTTCAGCTCGACCTTGGCGCCAGCTTCTTCGAGCTTCTTCTTCAGCTCTTCTGCTTCTTCCTTGGGCGCGCCTTCCTTGACGGCCTTGCCACCGGCTTCGACCAGGTCCTTGGCTTCTTTCAGGCCCAGACCGGTGATTGCGCGGACTTCCTTGATCACGTTGATCTTCTTGTCGCCGGCATCGACCAGGATGACGTCGAATTCGGTCTGCTCCTCGGCCGGGGCGGCATCGCCACCGCCTGCAGGGCCAGCCATCATCACGGCGCCGCCAGCAGCGGGTTCGATGCCGTATTCGTCTTTCAGGATCGTCTTCAGTTCCTGAGCTTCGAGCAGCGTGAGGTTCACGATTTGCTCGGCAAGTGCTTTGAGATCAGCCATTTTTCAGTTCCATTCTGTCAGGTTGGGTATCCGGCGCGGGCGTTGCGGCCCCACGCAGGTCAGACATTGCTCAAGCGGCTTCCCGCTCCTCCAGGGTGGAGAGGATGCCCGCGATGTTGGAAGCAGGTGCGCCAATGGCGCCGGCGATGTTGGATGCCGGGGCACCGATGCAACCCACGATCGAAGCAATAAGCTCCTCGCGCGAGGGCATCGCGGCCACGGCCTTCACACCGGCCGGATCCAGCGCCGTGCTGCCCATAGCCCCGCCAAGGATTTCGAACTTCTTGTTGTCCTTGGCAAAGTCCTCGGCCACCTTTGCTGCTGCAACGGGGTCCTCGGAATAGGTCAGCACGGTCATACCCGTCAGAAGGCTGCCAATGCTTTCGCAGGGCTTTCCTTCCAGGGCGATCTTGGCGAGCCTGTTCTTGGCAACGCGCACGGACCCGCCAGCTTCACGCATCTTTGCGCGCAGGCCCTGCATCTCGGCAACCGTCATGCCTGCGTAGTGGGCGACCACTACCACACCAGAGCTTTCGAAGATCTGGCCGAGTTCCTCGACCACTTTCTCTTTCTGGGCTCTATCCACGGTTCACTCCAAGTTTGGGGGTTTCCCCCCGGCTCAATTGCGCCCCTTGCGGGGCGTTCGGGTCCGACTTCGGGTCCCGAGCCAAAATGCGCCCGAGGAAAACCCCGGCGGCATGATTCTCGTTTCCCGTCTCAGGCAGGAAATTAAGCCGCTGCATATCCAGCGGCACCCACCGTCTCGGACGATTTCCGGGCACAGCGATTCACACACCATCCCCGGACCGCGAGGCCATAGTCGGTTTTCGGATAGGGAGCAACCCCCCGAAACGCCATTTTCTCGTGAGCCTCGCCCAGAGCACACCGGTCAGGTGCCGAATGCGGATTGGCTGCGGATGAACAGCTCTTTCATCGGCCCTGCAAGAGAGGCTGGTTTCACCCGTCGATGCCGGAGGAACGGCACCCCGCGCAGATCTGCTCGATCTAAGCGCCCCCTGTCGGACCGTACATATAGGCTGCCATGTTCAGCATGAAAAGGGCGCGCCACCCGGCGCGCCCTCATGTCCGATTGCGGAGTGCCAGCTTGCGGCTGGCCACCCGTGTCTCAGTTCCCGGTGGCCGATGCCAGATCGACACTGACGCCCGGACCCATGGTCGAACTGACCGAGACCTTGCGCATATAGGCGCCTTTGGCACCCGTGGGCTTGGCCTTGGCGACCGCATCCACAAGGGCACGCAGGTTTTCGGCCAGTTTCTCGGCATCGAAGGAAACCTTGCCGATCCCGGCATGGATCACCCCGGCCTTTTCGACCTTGAACTGAACCTGGCCGCCCTTGGCGCCTTGCACCGCCGCTGCCACATCCATGGTCACGGTGCCGACCTTGGGGTTCGGCATCAGGTTGCGCGGGCCCAGGATCTTGCCCAGACGGCCGACGATCGGCATCATGTCCGGGGTGGCGATGCAGCGGTCGAACTCGATCTTGCCGGACTGGATGGTCTCCATCAGATCCTCGGCGCCGACGATATCCGCGCCCGCTTCCTTGGCCTCATCGGCCTTGGGGCCGCGGGCGAACACCGCCACGCGCACCGTCTTGCCGGTGCCGTTGGGCAGGGTGACCACGCCGCGCACCATCTGGTCCGCATGGCGGGGGTCAACACCCAGGTTCAGCGCCACCTCGACGGTTTCGTCGAACTTGGCGGTCGCGTTGGCCTTGATCAGTGCCACCGCATCCTCGACCGAGATGTTTTCCTTGCCGGCGAAGGCTTCACGCGCCGCGCGCAGGCGTTTTCCGTGCTTGGCCATGACTTATCCTTTCACCTCGATACCCATCGATTTCGCCGATCCCAGAATGATCTGCATGGCGCCTTCGATGCTGTTGGCGTTGAGGTCCTTCATCTTGGCCTCGGCGATTTCGCGCACCTGCTTGACGGTGACGGTGCCCGCGGTGGCGCGGCCCGGTGTCTTGGAGCCCGAATTCAGCTTCGCGGCCTTCTTCAGGAAATGCGACGCCGGCGGCGTCTTGATGTCCATGGTAAAGGACTTGTCCTGATAATAGGTGATCACCGTCGGACAGGGGGCGCCCGGCTCCATCTCCTGGGTGCGGGCGTTGAAGTCCTTGCAGAACTGCATGATATTGATGCCGCGCTGACCCAGCGCAGGGCCGACGGGGGGCGACGGGTTCGCCTTTCCGGCGGGAACTTGCAGCTTCAGCTGCCCGATCACTTTCTTGGCCATCTGGCCTCTCCTTTTCTCAACTCGGCGCACCACGCGTGGCGGGCCGATTGCGGTTGATGTGGTCCGGGCTCAGGGGCGCGCCCCCTCCCCCTCCCACAAGGCTCACTCAGCTGCCCTTGGACACCTGGGTGAATTCCAGCTCGACCGGGGTGGCCCGGCCAAAGATCGACACCATGACCTTGAGGCGGTTGTTGTCCTCGTCCACCTCTTCGACCATGCCCGAAAACCCTTCGAACGGGCCATCGGCCACCTGAACCTGCTCTCCGATCTCGAAGCGGATGAGCGAGCGCGGCGCGGCCTCGCCCTCTTCCACGCGGTTCAGGATTGCGTTCACCTCTTCGTCGCGCATGGGCATCGGCTTGCCCTGCTGGCCCAGAAAGCCGGTGACGCGGTTGATCGAATTGATCAGGTGATAGCCCTTGGGCGACATCTCCATGCGCACCAGCACATAGCCGGGCATGAAACGGCGCTCCGAGGTCACCTTCTTGCCACGCCGCACCTCGATCACTTCCTCGGTCGGGACCAGCACCTCTTCGATCTGGTCCTGCAGCCCGCCCTCTTCGACCGCGGTGCGAATGGCCTCGGCGACCTTCTTTTCGAAATTCGACAGCACGCTTACCGAATACCAGCGTTTCGCCATCTGTCATGTCCCCGTCTGATCCGGTGCAGCCCGTGCCCCGGCAACTTCATCCGACGCCTGCGCGCCCTGCTCATCGGCCCCGTTTCGGGCGGCCCTGCCCGGGCCAGACCTTCGGCGCGGACGCAGCCCAAACAAAACAGCGCACCGAATCGGTGCGCGCCGTGCCTGACTACCTTGGCGTTGCGTTATCGCGCCGAAGGGGGTTTTTCAACCCCTGCGTCCGGCTGGCCGGTCAGAACAGGCCCAGAAGCCCCGAAAGCCCGGTGCGGATCAACAGATCCACCAGAAAGAAGAAAATCGCCGTCAGCGTGGCCAGGGCAAAGACCATGACCGTTGTCACCAGGGTTTCACGGCGCGTGGGCCAGACAACCTTGCTGGTTTCCGCGCGGACCTGCTGCATGAACTGAAGGGGGTTGGTTCTGGCCATCAAAAACGCCGCCTGTGACTACATCCGTTGTCTGCAGAGGCGACATACGCGGCCCGCAGCGGTGTTTCAAGCCATCCCGGCCGGGAATCACGGAACCGGCACATTTTCGCCATAGCGGGGCATGTCATGCATTGCCGGAGTGCATCTGGATAGATTGAATTTATTCATGTATCGCATCTGTTAATTTTACTTCTGATCCTCCAGCGGCCAAGGTGCCGCATCCTGTCAATCAACGGAGCCTTGCGATGCCCGGCCACTTGCAACCGGCAGCGGTCCAGCCCGGCCTGGCACCGGAGCGCCAACCATGACCGTCGGCGTCCTGTCACTGGTGCTGCTGGCGGCGCTGATGCATGCGCTGTGGAACGCGCTGCTAAAAGGCGCGGGCGACGGCACAGTGGCGGTTGGGCTGATCGCGCTGGGGCATGTGCTTATCGGGCTGGTGCTGGTGATTGCCCTGCCCCTGCCCGATCCCGCCGCCTGGCCGTTCATCATCGCCTCGACGGTCATTCACTGGTTCTATTACTACCTGCTGAACCTCGCATACCGGGTCGGCGACCTGTCGGTGGTCTATCCCATCGCGCGCGGATTGACGCCCATGATCATAGCCATCGCCTCATGGCTGATCCTGGCCGAAGCACTCAGCACCGCCGCCTGGCTGGGAATCGCGGCGATTTCCTGCGGCATATTCCTGCTGGCCCGGCCCGACAAGCTGGCACGGATGCCCGCCGTGGGGCTGGCCGCGGCGGTGGGGACGGCGCTGACCATTGCCGCCTACTCCATGGCCGACGGGATCGGCGTTCGGGTTTCGGGCAATGCCTTTGCCTATATCGGCTGGCTGTTCCTGGGCGAGATATTTGTCGCCGTCTGGGTGCTGACCACCCGCCGTCAGAGGCTGCGCGCGGTGGGCGGGCGGGCCGTTGTCATCGCACTTGCGGGCGGTGTCATTTCCGCCCTGGCCTATGGCATGGTGCTCTGGGCAAAGACCGTGGCGCCGCTGGGGCTGGTTTCGGCGATGCGTGAAACCTCGGTGATCTTTGCCGCGCTGATCGGGGTGATCTGGTTTGGGGAACGCCCGCTTGGCCCGCGCCTCATTGCCTCGGTCGTGGTCTGCCTGGGCGTGATGTTCATCATGCTGGGCTGATCGGCGCTGGCGTGCTCAGGCTTCAGACCGGTTGCGCAAGGCGCCAGAAAGCGGGCCGAAGATCTGGGAATTCGCCGCGATCAGCGCGCCCTTCTCCAACAGCGGCTCGCCCTCGCGCAGGGGTTCGACCATGCCCCCGGCCTCCTGCACCAGCAGCATGCCCGCGGCAATGTCCCAGGGGTGCAACTCGCGCTCCCAGAAGCCATCGAACCGTCCCGCCGCCACATAGGCCAGATCCAGCGAGGCCGCGCCCCAGCGCCGCATCCCCGCACTGCCCGGCATCAGCGTGGCCAGATCATGCAGCATGGCGGGCAATGTGCGCCGCGCGCCAAAGGGCACACCGGTGGCAAACAGGCACTCCTGCATGCGGTGCCGGTCCGACACCCGCATCCGGCGGTCATTCATGAAGGCGCCCAGGCCCTTCTCGGCAAAGAACAGCTCATCCTTGGCGGGGTCGAACACCACGGCGGCGGTGATCCGGCCCTTGTGCTCCAGCGCGATGGAAATCGCCCAATGCGGCAGGCCGTGGACAAAATTCGTGGTCCCGTCCAGCGGATCGACGATCCAGCGCCGGGTCGGATCCTCGCCCGGGGTTTCGCCCGATTCCTCGGCCAGCCAGCCATAACTGGGGCGCGCGCCCATCAGTTCCTCGCGGATGACCCGTTCGGCGGCGATATCGGCGCGGGTGACAAAATCCCCGGCGGCCTTGGACGAAACCTGAAGATTCTCGACCTCGCGGAAATCCTTGACCAGCCCGCGGGCGGCCTTGCGCGCGGCCTTGATCATGAGGTTGAGGTTTGCGCTGCCTTGCATCGTCCCGGGCTCCTGTTGCTGCCGCGGCAGGCTATACGCGCGCGCCCTGCGAAAGAAAAGGCCCGCGCTTGCCTTCGACGGCCCGGGCGTGACAGTGTAGCGCGATTTTGCATCGTCACCGGAACGCGCCATGCCCCATGCACCGCAGATCCTGACCGTAACGCTGAACCCGGCGCTGGATCTTTCGGCCCGCTGCGACCGCGTGGCCCCCGGCCCCAAACTGCGGCTGGAGGGTCTGGTGGCCGAGCCGGGCGGCGGCGGGGTAAATGTCAGCCGGGCGATCCGGGCGCTGGGGGGGGAGAGCTGCGCGCTGGTGGCCTGGGGCGGCGCCACGGGCGCGCAGCATCGCGCCCTGCTGGAGAGCGCCGGCGTGAAGGTCATCGCCCTTGACCAGCCCGGCGACACCCGCCAGAGCCTGACTGTCACCGATGCTCAGGGGCAGCAATTCCGCTTTGTCCTGCCCGGCCCTGACTGGACCGCCGACATGGAGAGCCGCGCCATCGACACCATCACCGCGGCCGCCGCCGAAGCGCCGCCCGATGCGCCGGTCGTGCTGAGCGGCAGCCAGCCCCCCAGGGTGGGTGCGGATTTTCCGCATCGGCTGGCAGCGGCGCTGGGTCCGGGGCGGCTGATGGTCGATACCTCGGGCGCGGCGCTGACCCGGCTGGTCACAGCCCCGAACCCCGAGGCCATGCCCATGGTGCTGCGCATGGATCAGGCCGAGTCCGAAACGCTGGCCGGTGGTGCGCTGGCTGATACCGAAGCATCCCTGAAACTGGCGGCAGACATGGTGGACCGCGGGGTGGCGCAGGTGGTGGTGCTGGCGCGCGGCGCCGAAGGGTCGGTCCTGGCGGCGCGCGATATGCGGCTGGACTGCCGCCCGCCCCCGGTCGAGGTCCGCAGCAAGGTCGGCGCGGGCGACAGCTTCACCGCCGGTTTCGCCCTGGAACTGGCACGCAGCGGCGATCTGGCGCGCGCCCTGCGCCACGGCACCGCCGCCGCCGCCGCTGCCGTGATGACCGATGGCAGCCAGCTTTGCACCGGCGAGGCCTCGGCCGGGATCCTGCCGCGCTGCACCCTGCGCGCCCACGCGCCCGCGGCGCAGGCTTGACAGCGCCCGGTCCAGCGCGGATGCGTCTGCCATGATCGATATACGCCCCGTTGCCCATGTCATGGGTATCCTGACCGCCGCGCTGGGCATGTTGATGCTCATGCCAGCCGCGCTGGACTGGAGCCTGGGCAACGACACCTGGAAGATCATGGCCAGCTGCGCCGCCATCACCTTGCTGTGCGGCACGCTGAGCGCCGTGGCCACCATCGACAGCGACCCGCGCGGGTTGACCACGCGGCAGGCCTTCTTGCTGACAGTGGGCACCTGGGCGATCCTGCCGCTCTTTGGCGCCCTGCCCTTCTATCTGGCCGGGCTGCCCGGCGGCTGGACCCATGCGTTTTTCGAAGCCATGTCCGGTGTGACCACCACCGGCACCACCGTCTATACCGGGCTGGACGAGATGGCGCGCGGCCTGCTGCTGTGGCGGTCGATCCTGCAATGGCTGGGCGGGCTGGGGATCATCATCGTGGCCCTTGTCTTCCTGCCGGTCATGCGCGTGGGCGGCATGCAGTATTTCAAGGCCGAGGCCTTTGACACCATGGGCAAGGTCATGCCCCGCGCGCTCGATATCTCAAGCGCGCTGTTGCAGACCTATCTGCTGCTGACCGCGGTGGCTGGGGTGGTCTACATGGCGCTGGGAATGAACGGGTTCGATGCTGCAAACCACGCCATGACCACCATTGCCACGGGGGGGTTTTCCACCTCGGACCAGTCCTTTGGCAAGTTCGGAACGGGGGCGGAATACGCTGGCGGGGTGCTGATGCTGCTGGCCGGGCTGCCCTTCATCCGCTACGTGCAACTGGTCAATGGCAGCCTGACGCCGATCTACCGCGACATTCAGGTGCGCGCCTTTCTGCGCTGGACGGTCTATGCGGTGGGGGCCGTCGTCGCCTATCGGCTGGTCACCTCGGACGCGGCCCCGGGGGACATCCTGCGCGAGAGCTTCTTCAACGTCGTCTCGCTGTTCACCGGCACCGGCTATGGCACCGCGGATGTGGCGCTCTGGGGCGATTTTCCGCTGCTGGTGGTGCTGGTGGTCGGGTTCATCGGGGCGTGCACGGCCTCGACCGGCTGCTCGCTCAAGGTGTTCCGATATCTGGTTCTGTTCGAGGCCATCCGCGCGCGCCTCTTCCAGTTGCGCCATCCCAACCGGGTGGTCCAGATCCGGCTGGGCGGCCGCGTGGTCGAGGATGATGTCATCCGCTCGGTCATGGTGCTGTTCACGGTATTCATCGCCGGATACATCACTCTGGCCGTGCTGCTGACCCTGACCGGGCTGGAAACCCGCACCGCGCTGACCGCCGCCTGGACGGCGATCTGCAATATCGGCCCCGCCTTCGGCCCCGAGGTCGGCGCCACCGGCGCGGTGGATGGCTTCCCCCAGGCGGCCAAGTGGCTGATGATTCTGGGAATGTTGCTGGGCCGGCTGGAGCTGATCGCCGTGCTGGTCCTGCTGCTGCCCCGGTTCTGGCGGGGTTGACCCCTCCCGCAGTTCCGCGGCTTCGCTCCGCTCAGAGCACGGCCACATTGGCAGCAATGGCGCGGTCCTGCGCATCCTCATCCCTTCCCGAATGGGCGGCTGCAGGGCGGAACCGTGCGCGAAAGGCGCGCAGCCTGTCCGGCGCGGGCGCGGGCGGGTAGCCGATGCGGTCCAGGCTCTGGACCAATGGCGGCGCGGGCGCTTGCCCGGCCTGCGGGTCAGGCCAGATTGCCAGTTGCTGGCGGGCCAGGCGGCACCAGTCAAAACGCGGGCCGGGGTCGAACTTGCGCTCTGGCGCCATGTCGGAATGACCGATCACCCCTTTCGCCCGAATGTTCCAGCGCGCCATGACGCTGCGCAACAGCGCTTCCAGCGCGTGCATCTGCGGCGCGGCAAAGGGCCTGTCACCGGGATTGCACAGTTCGATCCCGACAGAGCGCGAATTCACATCGCCCCGCCCCTGCCAGCCGCCTGCCCCGGCATGCCAGGCGCGGCGCGATTCCTGCACCAGATGCCAGACCTGCCCGGACCCGGAGATGAGGTAATGCGCAGACACCTCGGCGGCGGGATCGCACAGCCGCTCCAGCGCCGCGCCGGTATCCGCCATGCCGGTAAAATGCAGCACCACCAGTTCCGGCTGCAAACCGTCACGCCGTGGCCCATGGTTCGGCGACGGATGCCAGATCACGCCGGGCATGGCGCTTCGCGGATCAGGGACGGCCAAGGCGCGCTGCGCGCGCGGCCTCGCGGAACGGGGCCGGGTCCCACCAGCAGGCGAAGCCATCGCCATCGGGGTCCAGGTGATTGGGATCACGCTCGGGGCCGCCAGCGGCCAGAAACGCTTCCTGTGCCTCATCCTGGGTGCGGAACTGCGCGCAGGCCCGTTCCCAGCGCCGCCAGCGCAGCGGATTGGACCGGGTGTAACGCTCCTGCCCGACATTGTGGGTGGTGGAGAGGGCATAGGCGAAGAGATTGGGACCGCCTTCGCCCTGGGGCACGCTGTCCACCCGGACCTGCGGGACGTGATCGCGCTGCACCACGCGGTTCTGCCGCGCGGTGCCGAAGGGCTGCGGTGTGAAGGTCTGTGAACTGACCCCGGCCTCCTGAGCGGCGGGCGCGGCATCCTGCGGGGCCAGCGCGCTGAGCGGGGCACCCACATCCTGCGGCGGGGAGGCCTGCGCGGTCTGCGCGGCAGGGGGCTGCTGAACCGGCGATGACGCAGCCGCGGCGCCCGGGCGCAGGGCGGCCACCGCTTCGGCCCCGATACTGCCGGAACCAGCTTCGGACTGCGGACGGCCCGGATTGACCTGCATCACGGGGTTCTGCGCCGTGGCGCCCTGACGGGCCTGTGCGGCACGAATGCGCGACAGTTCCTCCTGCGCACGCATATAGGCGCGGTAATCACTGAACCCGACCCCACCGCCGGGATTGGCCTGCACATTGGAATAGGGTGGCTCCGGATCACATGCCGCAAGCGCGGTAACGGCGATCAAGGATGCCGCGACGGTTCTGATCATGCGCATGGCCTGCCTTGCCCTGACTATCTTTGCGACTGCCGCGTTTTGCCGAAAGGTTACCACCATTTCGCAGGTTTGGAAACAAAGCCTGCGGCCTCCTCCAGCACCTGTGCGGTATTCAACAGGCCAGCCTCATCCCAGGGCCGACCGATCAGTTGCAGCCCCAGCGGCAGCCCCTGCCGGTCCAGCCCGGCGGGCACGGCGATCCCCGGCAGCCCGGCCAGGTTCACCGTCACGGTGAACACATCATTGAGATACATCTGCACCGGGTCGGCATCCACCATCTCGCCCAGGCCAAAAGCGGCCGAGGGGGTGGCGGGCGTCAGGATGGCATCGACGCCGTCGGCGAACACCGTGTCGAAGTCGCGCTTGATCAGCGTGCGGACCTTGCGCGCGCGGTTGTAATAGGCGTCATAGAACCCCGCCGAAAGCACATAGGTGCCAATCATCACGCGGCGCTGGACCTCCGGGCCAAAACCCTCGGCGCGGGTCTTTTCATACATCTCGGTGATGCCGTCGCCCTGGGCCAGCTTGGCGCGGTGGCCATAGCGCACCCCGTCATAGCGGGCGAGGTTCGAGGAGGCCTCGGCCGGGGCGATCACGTAATAGGTGGGCAGCGCGTATTTCGTATGCGGCAACGAGATATCCACGATCTCTGCGCCCGCATCGCGCAGCATGTCGGCGCCGTCCGCCCACAATTTTTCGATCTCCGAAGGCATTCCTTCCATGCGATATTCACGCGGAATGCCAATTTTGCGACCTTTGACGCCCGCGCCCAGCGCGGCCTCGAAATCCGGGACGGGCAGATCGGCCGAGGTGGAATCCATCGGGTCATGGCCGCACATGGCCTCCAGCATGATCGCCGCATCGCGCACGGTGCGGGTCATCGGTCCGGCCTGATCCAGGCTGGAGGCAAAGGCCACGATCCCCCAGCGCGAGCAGCGCCCATAGGTCGGCTTGATCCCCACGGTGCCGGTAAAGGCCGCAGGCTGGCGGATGGAGCCGCCGGTGTCGGTGCCCGTTGCGCCCAGGCACAGATCCGCCGCCACCGCCGCCGCCGACCCGCCCGAGGACCCCCCGGGCGTCAGCCGCCGGTCATCAACCTTCCACGGGTTGACCGCATCGCCATAGGTCGAGGTCTCGTTGCTGGAGCCCATGGCGAATTCATCCATGTTCAGCTTGCCCAGCATGACCGCGCCCGCATCGCGCAGCTGCGCGCTGACGGTGGATTCGTATTCGGGGCGAAAGCCGTTCAGGATATGGCTGGCGGCCTGGCTGGCGACACCTTCGGTGCAGAACAGGTCCTTGATGCCGACGGGGATGCCGCACATCGAAGGCGCCGCGCCCGCGGCCAGGCGGGCATCGGCGGCGCGGGCGCGCTCCAGCGCCAGCTCGGGCGTCTTGTGGACGAAGGCGTTGAGCGCATCGGCGGCGTCGATCGCCTTCAGGCAGGCCTCGGTCAGCTCCACCGCGGTCAGTTCGCCCTTGCGCAGCGCATCGCGCGCCTGGGCGATGGTCAGGGTATTCGGCTGGGTCATTCCACCACCTTCGGCACGGCAAAGAACCCCTCGCGCGCGTCGGGGGCGTTGGACAGGATCCGGTCCGGCATGCTTCCGGCAGTCACGGTATCATCGCGCCGTTTCAGCCGCATGGGCGTGACCGAGGTCATCGGCTCCACGCCATCGACATCGACCTCGCCCAACTGCTCCATGAAGGTCAGAATGTTCGAGAGCTCTCCCGCCAGGGCGGGCAACTGGTCCTCGGGCACGGCGATGCGGGCAAGCTTCGCCACCTTGCGCGCGGTTTCGGTGTCGATGCGGGACATGGGGCCTCCGGCTGATCATGCGATGGCCGGGTGCCCCCGGCGCGCACGGTTTAGCGGCGCCATTGCCCCGGTGCAAGACGCCATCCCGGCCGCAGGCGCGTCAGTGCAGCGTGAACTCCCCCACCACATTACGCCATTCGGACGGGCCGATCAGCGTGCGATGGGTGAAGCGCACCGAATGCAGCGGGCCTTCGATCTTTTCCTGCCAGAACTCGATGAAGCCGAACAGGCGCGGGTGATCCGGCGCCAGATCGTATTCCTGCCAGATGAAGCTGTTGAGAACATTGCGATAATCCGGCATGCGATAGAAAAACTCGGCGGTGGTCAGCCCATAGCCCTTGAGCATCAGTTCGGTTGCATTTTCCTGCATGTTCAACCCTCAACGATCAGTCATCCTCAAATCATGCCGCAGAAAAATTAGTTTTCAATGAAAACAGTGTGTTGGCACTCTGCACGGGTGGCTGCCGGAATCCGGTTCAGGGCATCATTGCACCCCATATGCGGGTTCGGCTATAAGGCGGGCACCGATATCTTGTAGCGGTACCAAACCCATGAGGCGCCTGTGACCGACGGTCCCGAAACCCCTGAAGACAATGGACAAACCCCGCCCGGCGCGGGGCTGCCCACGGTAACCATCGAAGACGAAATGCGCGCCTCGTATCTGGATTACGCCATGAGCGTGATCGTCAGCCGGGCGATCCCCGATCTGCGCGACGGCTTAAAACCTGTGCATCGGCGCATCCTTTATTCGATGCACATGAACGGCTTTACCAATGACAAGCCCTATCGCAAATCCGCCCGCGTGGTGGGCGATGTGATCGGCAAGTATCATCCCCATGGCGATTCGGCGGTCTATGACGCGCTGGTGCGCATGGCGCAGCCGTTCTCCATGTCGCTGAAGCTGCTGGACGGACAGGGCAATTTCGGCTCGATGGACGGCGATAACCCCGCCGCCATGCGCTACACCGAGGTGCGCATGGACAAACCCGCCGCCGCCCTGCTGGCCGATATCGGCAAGGATACGGTGGATTTT
The DNA here is from genome assembly GCF_013415485.1 of Rhabdonatronobacter sediminivivens. Taxonomy (GTDB): domain Bacteria; phylum Pseudomonadota; class Alphaproteobacteria; order Rhodobacterales; family Rhodobacteraceae; genus Rhabdonatronobacter; species Rhabdonatronobacter sediminivivens. The sequence goes on from NZ_JACBXS010000027.1 coordinate 27,325, forward strand.
CAGGACAACTATGACGGTCAGGACCGCGAACCCACCGTCCTGCCCGCGCGCTTTCCCAACATGCTGGTCAATGGCGCGGGCGGGATCGCCGTGGGCATGGCCACCAATATCCCGCCGCATAACCTGGGCGAGGTTGTGGACGCCACGCTGGCCCTGATCGACAACCCGGACCTGACCAGCTCGGATCTGATGGAATACGTTCCCGCCCCGGATTTCCCCACCGGCGCGCTGATCCTGGGCCGTTCGGGCGCGCGCAAGGCGTATCTGGAGGGGCGCGGGTCCGTCATCATCCGCGCGCGCACGCATATCGAGGAATTGCGCAAGGACCGCTTCGCCATCATCGTGGATGAAATTCCCTATCAGGTGAACAAATCCACCATGGTTGAGAAAATTGCCGAGGCCGTGCGCGACAAGCGGATCGAGGGGATTTCCCATGTGCAGGATGAATCCGACCGGGTCGGCGTGCGCGTGGTGGTGGAGCTGAAGCGCGATGCCACGCCGGATGTGGTGCTCAACCAGTTGTTCCGCTTCACGCCCATGCAGACCAGCTTCGGCTGCAACATGCTGGCGCTGAACGGCGGGCGGCCGGAACAGCTGACCTTGCGCGATTTCCTCACCAAGTTCATCGGTTTCCGCGAAGAGGTCGTGGCCCGCCGCACCGCCTATGACCTGGCCCGCGCGCGCGAACGCAGCCATGTGCTCTGCGGTCTGGCCGTCGCCGTGTCGAATGTCGATGAGGTCGTCGCCACCATCCGCTCCAGTGCCGATCCGGCCGAGGCCCGCGCCCGCCTGATGGAGCGCCGCTGGCCCGCCGCTGACATCGCCGATTACATCCGCCTGATCGACGACCCCAGCCACACGGTGAACGAAGACGGCACCTATAACCTGTCCGAGATTCAGGCCCGTGCCATTCTGGACCTGCGCCTGCAGCGCCTGACCGCCATGGGCGTCAAGGAGGTCACGGACGAGCTGGAAGAGCTGGCCGCAAAGATCAAGGATTACCTGGATATCCTGCGCTCGCGCGCGCGGATCATGGAGATCATCGGAGATGAGCTGCGCGAGGTCCGCGACGCCTTCGCCGTCCCCCGCCGGACCGAGATCGCCGACTGGGCCGGTGACATGGAGGATGAGGACCTGATCGAGCGTGAGGAGATGGTCGTCACCATCACCTCGGGCGGGTATATCAAGCGCACGCCGCTGGCCGATTTCCGCGCCCAGCGCCGCGGCGGCAAGGGGCTGGCCGGGATGGCCACCAAGGATGATGATGTCGTCACGCAGCTGTTCGTGGCCAACACCCATACCCAGCTTCTGTTCTTCACCACCGACGGGATGGCCTACAAGCTGAAAACCTGGCGCCTGCCGCTGGGCGGGCGCAACGCGCGCGGCAAGGCCATGGTCAACATCCTGCCCATCGCCGCCGGTGTCAGCATCGCCGCGATCATGCCGGTGGAGCGCCCCGAGGATGAATGGGACAACCTGCAGATCGTCTTTGCCACCTCGGACGGTTCGGTGCGGCGCAACGCCCTGTCGGATTTCACCAATGTCATGCGCAACGGCAAGATTGCGATGAAGCTGCCGGAAGATGTCAGCCTGGTGAATGCGCGCATCTGCGGCGCGGATGATGACGTGATGCTGGTCACCGCGCTGGGCCGGGCCATCCGTTTCCGCAGCACTGATGTGCGCGTCTTCAAGGGCCGCGATTCCACCGGGGTGCGCGGCATCCGCCTGGCAAAGGGCGACCGGGTGGTCTCCATGGCCGTGATTCGTCATTTCGAGGCCGACCCGGACGAGCGCGCAACCTATCTGAAGATGCGCCGCGTCATGGCCGGGGTGACCGACGATGACGGCGACGAGGATGAGGAAGCCGCCGGCGGCCAGCTCAGCCCCGAACGCTACGCCGAGATGTCCGCGGCCGAGGATCTGATCCTGACCATCACCACCCGCGGCATGGGCAAGCTCAGCTCCAGCCATGGCTATCCGGTGCGCGGGCGCGGCGGGCAGGGCGTGGCGGCCATGGACCGCGCCATGCGCGGCGGCCCGCTGGTGGCCTGTTTCCCGGTGGATCCGTCGGACCAGATCATGCTGGCGACCTCGACCGGGCAGTCCATCCGCGTGCCGGTCGATGGCATCTCTTTCCGCTCCCGCTCGGCCGGTGGGGTGCGGGTGTTCAACACATCGAACGGGGAACATGTGGTTTCGGTGGCGCGTATCGCCGAAACCGGTGACGAAGACGCCCCCGAAAGTGATCCCACGCCCGAGGCGTGAGCCTGGCGCAACCCTCCGTTTACCCCCGATGGCTATACTGCGGGGAAACGGAGGGCTGCGATGAATCTGTATCACTGCATGATTGACCTGAAACCGAACGCCAACCCGCTGGCCTTCGCCCATGCGCTGGAACAATGGATGGTCGATCTGGCACAGGCAGGCTGCGTTGAGAGCTGGCGACTGTTCCGGCGCAAGCTCAACCTTGCCGGCCCCGGCTGCGCCGATTTCCTGCTGGAGATCGAGGTGACGGAACTCGCCCAGCTGGATGCCGCCTTCCATTATCTGGGGCTGGCCGGGCATGACAGCGAAAAACGCTATGACCAGATGCACCAGATGATCGACCGCGCCGAATTCGGCCTCTACCGCCCCTTCCCCGATCCTGCCGGGACCGAACGGCTGGCCCTGGTGTGATGTGCCCGGACAGGCGGACACGCCACCACTCCATGCGGGTCACGCGGAGGACAAGACCCTCCAACGGGCGCAAGCACGCAGGGTGGGCGGCTGGGCGCTCTCTCGTCGTCACTCTGCGGCGCATCCTTCAGGTGCGCGCAAGCAAACCGCCCGCGCGCTTCAGCGCGATACCGCCCCAGGGTCGGCGCCCGCAAGGATCACCGCGGTCTCCCAGAGGGCGCATCGCTCCTGCACCATGCGCGGGGGGGCACTGTCCGTGTAAAAGCGGCTGAGCTGGCGCAATGAAGCAATCCTTGCCGGCGCCCGGCGCCGGAATTTGGAGCAATCGGCCACCAGATAGCTCTGCCGCGCCTGTGCGATGATGGTCTGGCTGACCCCCACTTCCTGAATGTCGAAATCCAGCAGGTCGCCATCCTCATCCAGTGCGGAGCAACTGATCACCGCCAGATCGAACTTGAACTCCTGGATCGCCCGCGTGGTTATGGTGCCTACCAACCCCCCATCGGTGCGCCGCAGCAACCCGCCGACCAGGATGATCTCGCACTCCGGGTTGGCCACCAGAATATTGGCGACGTTCATGTTGTTGGTCAGCACCATGATGTCACGATGCTGCAGCAGGGCGCGGGCCACGGCCTCGGTTGTCGTGCCGATGTTCAGGAACACAGCGCTGCCGTCGGGGATATCCTGCGCGCAGCGCGCGGCGATCGCGGCCTTGGCGCCTTCGTTCAGAGCGCGGCGCTCCTCATAGCCGATATTCGCCACGGCTGACGGCACCACGGCCCCGCCATGCACGCGCTCCAGCTTGCCCTCTTGGGTCAGGGCCGCCAGATCACGCCGGATGGTCTGGACCGTTACCCCGAAATGGGCGGCCAGCCGCTCCACACCCACCCGGCCTTCGCGCCGGGCGATTGCCATGATCTCTGGCAGGCGCAGGTTCTGGCTCATTGCGGGCACGCTGGCTGTTGGCGATGATTCGGCCCTTCCGCATCCGTGAAAAGTTCGCTTTTTGCGGCCAATGCAAGGAAGCGCGCAACCGAACCGAAACTTTTCATGAACATTTGCCCTTCAAGGTTTCGCTTTCCCAAAAAGCGAAAATACAAGCATCGGTCCATGATTGCAATTGCGCGTTTCCACTCCCGCAGCTACGTTCCTCTGGTCTTATCCGGAACAGAACAGGCCCTTCATGCCCAGCGATACACGGCAAGCCTTGCCCGATGGTGATACCCTCCATGACCTGCTGATCATCGGCGGCGGGATCAACGGCTGCGGCATTGCCCGCGATGCGGCGGGCCGGGGGCTGTCGGTGGTGCTGGCGGAAAAGGGTGATCTGGCCGGGGCCACCTCGTCGGCTTCAACCAAGCTGTTCCATGGCGGGCTGCGCTATCTGGAGTATTTCGAATTCCGCCTGGTGCGCGAGGCGCTTGTCGAACGCGAAACCCTGCTGCGCGCCATGCCGCATATCTCCTGGCCCATGCGCTTTGTGCTGCCCTATCACAAGGACATGCGGTTCGAGAGTGACACGCCGACCTCGAAGCTGCTGTCGATTTTCATGCCCTGGATGCGCGGGCGCCGCCCGGCCTGGCTGATCCGGCTGGGGCTGTTCCTCTATGACCATCTGGGCGGGCGCAAGATCCTTCCCGGCACCGCCACGCTGGACCTGACCGGCACGCCTGAGGGCGCACCGCTGCAGGACCGGTTTGCAAAGGCTTATGAATATTCCGATTGCTGGGTCGAGGATTCGCGGCTGGTCGTGCTCAACGCCCGCGACGCGCAGGCCCGTGGCGCAACCATCCTGACCCGGGCCGAGGTCACCTCGGCCCGGGTTGAGGACGGCATCTGGACCGTGACGGTCCAGACTGCAGATGAGCGCCGGACCCTGCGCGCGAAGATGCTGGTCAATGCCACCGGCCCCTGGGTGGGCGATGTGATCCATGGCAAGCTGCGGCTCAACAGCCAGGAGAATGTGCGGCTGGTCCGCGGCAGCCACATTGTCACGCGCAAGATCTATGACCATGAGAAATGCTATTTCTTTCAGGGCACGGACGGGCGGATCATCTTTGCCATCCCCTATGAGCAGGATTTCACCCTGATCGGCACCACCGATGCCGAACATGACGACCCGTCGCGCGCGCCCGCCTGCACCGATGCGGAACGCGATTACCTCTGCAATTTTGCCAGCCAGTATTTCAAGAACCCGGTCACCGCCGACGATGTCGTCTGGAGCTATTCTGGCGTGCGTCCGCTCTATGATGACGGGGCCAGTTCCGCCACCGCGGCCACGCGCGACTATACGCTCAAGATCGACCGTTCGGCCGGGGCGCCGGTGCTGAATGTCTTTGGCGGCAAGATCACCACCTATCGCCGTCTGGCTGAATCCGCGCTGCAGAAGATCGGCACCGTCCTGCCCCTGGCGCGGGAAAACTGGACCGCCGGTGCCGCCCTGCCGGGCGGGAGTTTCGCGCATGACGGCGGGCCCGCGCTGGTGGCGGACCTGCAGCGCGCTCATCCGTTCCTGTCCGATTTCTGGGCCCGGCGCCTGATCCGCGCCTACGGGACCGAGGCCCGCGCCATTCTGGGCGATGCCACCAAGGCCCGCGATCTGGGCCGGGATTTCGGCGCCACCCTGACCGAAGCCGAGGTGCGCTGGCTGATGGACCGCGAATTCGCCCGCAGCGCCGAGGATATCGTCTGGCGGCGCAGCAAGCTGGGGCTGCGGCTGACCCCGGATCAGATCCGCGCACTGGACGGTTGGATGGCGCAGCAGACCACCGCCCCCGCGCCCTGACGCCACGCGACTTGCACGCCCCCCGCAATTGCCACAGTCTGGTCGCCTATTGCAGCAACGGAGACGCACCCATGACCCATATTCTGGCCCTGGACCAAGGCACCACCTCCAGCCGCGGGATCGTCTTTGGCCCAGACATGCGGATCGTTGCCGTCGCGCAAGAGGAATTCCCCCAGCATTACCCGGCCTCGGGCTGGGTGGAGCATGACCCTTCGGACCTCTGGTCCACCACCGCCGCCACGGCCCGCGCGGCGATCGAAAAGGCCGGGCTGCGCGCCCAGGACATTGCCGCGATCGGAATCACCAACCAGCGTGAAACCACGGTGATCTGGGACCGTCAGACCGGCAGGCCCATCCACAGGGCCATTGTCTGGCAGGACCGCCGCACCGCCGATTTCTGCGCCACCCTGCGCGACAATGGGCATGAACCGGTGATTACCGCGCGCACCGGGCTGCTGGCGGACCCCTATTTCTCGGCCACCAAGGTGAAATACATCCTGGACAAGGTGGAGGGCGCACGCGACCGGGCGCGCCGGGGTGAGCTGGCCTTCGGCACGGTCGACAGCTGGCTGATCTGGAACCTGACCGGGGGCCAGGCGCATGTCACCGACGCCACCAACGCCGCACGCACCATGCTCTATGACATCCACAAGGGCCGCTGGAGCCGCACCATCTGCGATCTGTTCGACATTCCCATGGAGATCCTGCCCGAGGTGCGCGACTGCGCATCCGACTTCGGCATGACCCGCGCCGACCTGTTCGGCCGCGAAATCCCCATTCTGGGCGTGGCGGGCGATCAGCAGGCAGCGACCATCGGTCAGGCCTGTTTCCGCCCCGGAATGCTGAAATCCACCTATGGCACGGGGTGTTTCGCGGTGCTGAACACGGGCGACACGCCGGTGACCTCGCGCAACAAGCTGCTGACCACCATCGCCTATCAGCTGGACGGCACGCCCACCTATGCGCTGGAAGGGTCGATCTTCATCGCCGGGGCCGTGGTGCAATGGCTGCGCGACGGGCTGCAGATCATCCGCAGCGCACCCCAATCGCAAACCCTTGCCGAAGCGGCGGACCCGGCGCAATCGCTGATCTTGGTCCCTGCCTTCGTGGGGCTTGGCGCCCCCTATTGGGCGCCTGAAGCCCGCGGCGCGGTCTTCGGGCTGTCGCGCAACTCGGGGCCCGCGGAGTTTGCCCGCGCGGCGCTGGAATCGGTGGGCTTTCAGACCCGTGACCTGCTGGAGGCGATGCAGGCGGACTGGGCGCGCGAAGGGGCGCAGCCCTCGCTCAGGGTGGATGGTGGCATGGCGGCCAGCGATTACGCCATGCAGTTCCTGTCCGACATCATCGGCGCCCCCGTGGACCGCCCCGAAGTGCTGGAAACCACCGCCCTGGGCGCGGCCTGGCTGGCCGGACAGGGCGCCGACGTCTATCCGGCCATGGAGGAATTCGCCCGGGGCTGGGCCGTGGAACGCCAGTTCACCCCCACCATGGCCGCAGACCGGCGCGAGGCGCACTACGCGTATTGGCAACGCGCCGTGCAGGCGGTTCTGTCGGTCTGACCCGATCCGCATTGCAGAATGCGCGTGATTTTTCCGAAAATGCGATCCCCGTTTAACGCAAAGTTTGGGATTTCAGGGCTACGGTCTCCTGGCTCAGGAAACGGAGATCATCATGAGTTTTCATGCCGGTGTGAAAGGACAGGCGCAGCAGGACCTGTTGGCGGGCTATCTGGATGGTCTGGGGCTGGTTGAGCGGCTGCACCGGTTGCTGCTGGATGTCATCAAGGATGAGTTCGAGCGGCTGAACATCCTGGACATCAACGCGGTGCAGGCGCTGATGCTGTTCAACATCGGCGACAATGAAGTGACAGCAGGCGAGCTGAAATCGCGCGGCTACTATCAGGGCTCGAACGTGTCGTACAACCTGAAGAAACTGGTGGAAATCGGCTACATGCACCATGAGCGCTGCGTGATCGATCGCCGGTCGGTCCGCGTGCGCCTGACCGCCCGCGGGCGCGAGGTGCGGGCCATCGTTGCCAATCTCTTTGCCCGCCATGCCGAAAGTCTGACCGAACAGCAGGTCATGGACCTGCAACGGCTGGAGGAACTGAACCATACGCTCAAGCGGTTGGAACGGTTCTGGACGGATCAGATCCGCTATATCTACTGATCTCCGCCCGGGTTCGGCGCCTGCACGCGCCCTGACTGCGTCAGCCATAGCGTCTGATCGCGTCAGAATCGCGCCGTTCGCGCGATTGCACCCCCGGGCGACACGGCCTTTGCTTGCGCTGTAGGGACAGGGGCAGGCAATGACCGAAAGTGACGCAGCAACACGCAGCAGGCAGGGGTATCAGGTTCTGGACCCGGTCTGGATCCCCATGCCCGATGGCACCCGCCTGGCCGCCCGCATCTGGATGCCGGACTCGGCCCGGACCGCTCCGGCGCCCGCGGTGCTGGAATACCTGCCCTACCGCCGCCGGGACGGCACCCTGCCGCGCGATGAACTGACCCATGCCTGGCTGGCGCAGCGCGGCTATGTCGGTGTGCGCGTGGATATCCGCGGCAATGGCGACTCGGGCGGGTACATGACCGATGAATACTCCAAGGCCGAGCTTGAGGATGGTCTGCAGGTCATCGCATGGCTGGCCGCGCAGGATTGGTGCAGCGGCGCGGTGGGGATGATCGGCATCAGCTGGGGCGGGTTCAACGGTTTGCAACTGGCGCAACTGGCCCCACCCGCGCTGAAGGCCGCTGTCACCATCTGCTTCACCGATGACCGCTATGCCGATGACATCCATTACATGGGCGGCTGCCTGCTGACCGAAAACAAGGGCTGGTCCTCGCAGATGCTGGCCTATTCCTCGCGCCCGCCGGATCCTGAGGTGGTGGGCGCGGCATGGCGCGACATCTGGCTGGACCGGCTGCAGCACCAGCCTCTGCATATCCAGACCTGGCTGGCCCATCAGCGCCGCGATGCGTATTGGCAGCGCGCCTCGGTCTGTGAGGACTATGGCGCGGTAAAGGCCGCGATCCTGGCCGTGGGCGGCTGGGCCGATGCCTATTCCAATGCCGTGCCACGCACCATCGCCGGGCTGTCATCCCCGGTGGCCGGGATCAACGGCCCCTGGGCGCACAAATACCCCAATGTCGCCTGGCCGGAGCCCGCCATCGGCTTCCTGCAGGAGGTCAAGGCCTGGTTAGACCACTGGCTGCAGGGCGAAGGCCCCACCCCGGACATGCGGTATCGGATGTTCATGCTGGACTCCGAGCCACCCGCGCGGCGCATGCTGGCGCGCAAGGGGCGCTGGATCGCCGAACCCTCCTGGCCCTCGCCGCGCATCGGGCGCAAGGTGCTGAAGCTTTCGGAGCAGGGGCTGGGCGGCACCGCGGGCAGCGGCGCGCTGGTGGTCCGGAACCCGCAGACCCTGGGCCTGGCGGGGCAACGCTTCTGCCCCGGAATGCGCAGCCTGGACGAACTGGCCGATGACCAGCGCACCGATGACGCGCTGTGCCTGACGCTGGACAGCGCGCCGCTGGGCGATCCCATGGATATCGTCGGCGCCGCCAGGCTGACCCTGCGGCTGCGCGCCGATCAGCCCACCGGCTTTGTGGTGGCGCGGCTGGGCGACCTGCGCCCGGATGGCAGCGTGGCCTTCATCACCATGGGGATGCTGAACCTCACGCATCGGGACGGGCATGACAGCGTGACCCCGCTGACACCCGGCGCACCGGTCACGGTTGAGGTTGCGTTCAATGACATCGCCTATCGGCTGCCGGCCGGGCACCGGCTGCGACTGGCCCTCTCCACCGCCTACTGGCCGATGATCTGGCCCTCGGCCGCGCCGCTGACACTGGAGCTGGACCCGCAGGGCTGCGCGCTGGACCTGCCCATCCGCCCCGAACTGGCGGAACCCGCGCCAGAGTTCGCCCCGCCGGAACAGACGCGCGAGGGCAGCGCAACGCCGCTGCGCCCTGAAGCCTTTGACCGGCACGAGGAGCTGCTGCCCGATGGCACACAGCGCCTGACGCTGATCACCGACGGCGGCTGCGCGCGTCAGGAGAGCACCGGGATGGAGGTCGGCAAGGTCATCACCGAAATCTGGGACATCCACCCCGATGACCCGCTGTCCGCCCGCCATGAAACGCATTGGAGCTTCACCGTCGGTCGGGGCGCCTGGAAGACGCGGACGGAAACCCATACGGTCATGACCGCGGACGCCACGCAATTCCACATCACCGCCTGGCTGGAGGCATATGAGGGTGAGACATGCCTGACCCGGCGCGACTGGGACTTCTCCATCCCGCGCGACGGGGTGTGACGGGTGTGACGGGACCGCCCGTAATCGGGCCAAGGCACTGACGCGATCCGACGCAATATCGCTTGCATGAGCGCGCCAACCCGATAGGGTTGCGCCATGCAGGACAATATTGCGCGCAACCTGAAGCTTTTGTGCAGCTATGCCCCGTCGATCGCCGAGGTCTGCCGCGGGCTGGGCGTCAACCGCCAGCAATTCACCAAGTATCTCAGCGGGGCATCGCGCCCCTCGGCGCGGAACATGCGGCGTATCTGCGACTATTTCGGCGTGGAAGAGACCGAGCTGATGATGCCCCATGGCCGCTTTGCCGAGCTGGTGTCTCTCCGCCCGCGGGCGCGCCACCTGCTGCGCGCGCTGGGTCCGGCGGCAACGCATATCGACCGGATGATCGCCAGTTCGGTGGACAGTCTGCGGCCCTATTGCGGCTATTACTTCTACTACTACTACACCCCCTCACGCCCCGGGATGATCCGGCGCTCGGTGCTGCGGATCGCCGGGTACAAGGGCGTCTATTACACGCGCCTGTCGGAACGTATCCAGCCCGAGGAAAGCCCCCTGGGGCGGTCGCATTTCATCCGCTACATCGGTGTCGCGCTCATGCTGGGCGGGCGGATATTCATCACCGACCACAATTCCAACGCGCTGCGGTCGCTGTCGCAGACGATCCTGTTCCCGGCGGCGGGCGAGGTGCCGGAATTCCTGACCGGCATGACCCTTGGCGTGCAGGGACGCAGCGCGCGGTCCCCCTTTGCCGCGCAGGTGTTTCTGGAATACCTGGGCCCGCAGATCAATCTACGCCCCGCCATGGCGCAGACCGGCATCTTTGCGGCGGACAGCGCCGCACTGCCCCGGCATATCGCGCGGATGCTGGCTGTGGGGGGCGAGGGGCAGCATATGCTGACCGCACTGGAGCTGCCCGCCTGACGCGATCTGACGCAAGTTGCGCGTCGGAAACATCTGCATCGCCCCCAATGCGCAGTTGCACCGACGCAAGCATGGCCTGCACGATGCGTCGATAACATAATGGCCGGAACGCGCAGCGCCGCGCCGGTCCACCAAACCGGGAGCCTCTGATGACAAAGACCAGACCCTCTGCCCCGTTCTCCAACGTGACTCGGCGTCAGCTCATGGCCGGCGCCGCCGCGCTCAGCGTCGGCGCGATGATCCCCGTCGCCGCATGGGCGGATGGCAGCCGCCTGAATGTCCGTGCTTATCTGGAACCCGATGACTATGATCCGCTCGATGCCTCGGGCTTTCTGGAAGAGCTGCTGTATGGCTGCATCTATCGCAAGCTGATCCAGTATGTCCCGGGCGAGGAATGGGACTGGCAGCTTGATCTGGCCGAGAGCATCGAGCAGACCAGCCCCACCACCATCGAATTCCGCCTGAAGGAAGGCCAGATGTGGTCCGACGGCTATGGCGAGATCACCGCCGAGGATGTCAAATTCTCGATGGACCGCCATATGGTCGAGGAGAACAACTCCCGCATCAAGCCTGACCTGGGCAGCTTCACCCATGTCGAAGTGACCGGGACTTATTCCGGCATCATCCATCTGGACCGGCCCTTTGCACCGCTCTGGACCATCGCCCTGCCCTATCTGGCCGGCACCGTGATCTGCAAGGAAGCGGTCGAGGCCGCAGGCGGCAAGATCACGACCGCCGTGCCGCCTGCCGTCTCGGGCCCCTATCGCGTGGTGGAACACCGGCTGGGCGAGCGTTGGGTTCTGGAACGCAACCCCGAGTTTTCGGGCACGCCCGCCGATTTCGAGCGGGTGGACCTGATCGTTGTTGTGGACGATTCGGCAGCCGAAATCGCCAAGGACGCGGGCGATGTCGATTTCACATCCATCGGCGCCGGTTCAGTCCAGCGGCTGCGTGACAATCCGCCCGCAGGGTCCCGGATGACCGTGCACCCGGCGCTGTTCTATCACTGGGTCGGGCTGAACGTGCAGCATCCGAAGTTCGAAGATGAGCGCGTGCGCCAGGCGATCATGCACGCCATCGACGTGCCCTCGATCATGCAGGCGGCGTTCTTCGACGTGGCCGAGCCCTCCACCGGCATCATCGCACCGGGGCTGATCGGGCACCGCCCCGAAACCCTGATCCCGCCACAGGCCGATTTCGCCCGCGCGCGCGAATTGCTGGACGAGGCCGGGATCGACCGGCTGGAAATCAATATCGACGTGCTCAACAATGTCACCCACACCACGGCGGCGCAGGTGATGCAGGCGATGATGGCGCAGGCGGGGATCGACCTGAACATCAGCGTGCACGAATCGGGGTCATTCTGGAGCCTGGGCGTCGCCGCCGATGGCGACCGCTGGCAGGATCTGGAGCTGACGATCAAGCGCTTCTCGATGACCCCGGACCCGTATTACGCCACCGCCTGGTTCGTGTCCGACCAGATCGGCGACTGGAACTGGGAGCAGTTCTCGAGTGAGGAATTCGACCGTCTGCATGACGAGGCCCTGTCCGAAACCGACCCCGATCTGCGCGACGAGATGTATCGGCGCATGCAGGACCTGATGGAAGAGTCAGGCGGTTACCGCTTCCTGACCCATGGGGTGACCGCCAACCTGTTCGCTGACAGCATCGCCCCCGCCACCCGTCCGGATGGCCTGCCGCTGGTGCAGTTCTTCCGCCGCGCCTGATCTGCCTCCTGGCCCGTCCTGAACATGCGGGACGGGCCAGGGTTGCCACTGGGGGAGCCCTGATGCTGCAATACGCCTTTCAGCGTGTTCTGCTGGCGTTGGCCATTGTCTTTGTTGCCATATCAGCCCTGTTCACCATCATGATCACCCTGCCGGGGGATCCCACGACGGTGCTGCTGGGCCCGCGCGCCACGCCGGAATTGCGCGCGGCCTTTCGCGCCAACATGGGGCTGGATGATCCGGTTCTGGTGCAGATCGCCAATTTCTGGGGCCGCGTGCTCACCGGCGATCTGGGCATGGATTACAACCGCAACCGCCCCGTCGCCGAGGCCGTGTTCAGCGCCCTGCCGCATACCATGGCGCTGGTTTTCGGGGCGATCTTCTGGTCGGCCAGCCTGGGCATCCTGTTGGGCGCGTTTTCCGCCGACAATCGCAACAGCTGGCTGGACCGGGTGACGGGGGTGATCTCGGTCGGGTTCATCGCGGCGCCCTCTTTCGTGGTGGCGCTCTATTCGCTGCTGCTGTTCAGCGTGACCCTGCGCTGGTTCCCCACCATCGGCGCCGGAGAGCCGGGCGACATCCTCAGCCGCCTGTATCATCTGGCGCTGCCTTCCTTTGCCATCGGGCTGGCCTGGGTGGGGTATGTGGCGCGGATCGTGCGGGCCTCGATGCTGGAAACCCTGGGCGAGAATTACATCCGCACCGCCCGCGCCTTTGGCCTGCCGCGCCGGACTGTCATCTACGGATATGCCCTGCGGCTGGCCATCCTGCCGGCGGTGCAGGTGCTGGGCGTAGGGATCGGCGGGATGCTGTCCTCGGCGGTGTTTGCCGAGATCGTGTTCTCGCGCCCCGGGCTTGGCTCGCTCATTTATGACAGTGTTTCGGGGCGGAATTACCCGGTGGTGATGGGCTCCATGCTGGTGGCCATTGGCTTCTTTGTCACCTGCGCGCTGATCGCCGATCTGGTCAATGCCGCGCTGGACCCGCGCCACAGGGTGAAATCATGAGCTTTCGCCATACCCTCGCGGGCCGATTGATGGCCGACCCCATGGCCGTGGTGGCGCTGATCATCATCACCGCGCTGGTCGCAATCGCGGTCTTTGCCGATGTGATTTCGCCCCATGATCATACGGCGATGAACCTGGCGGACCGCTTTGCGCCCCCGTCATCAACCTACTGGCTGGGCACCGACAATCTAGGGCGGGACACGTTTTCACGGCTGGCCCAGGGCAGCCGTATCGCGCTTTATGTAGCGCTGACGGCGGTGACCATATCGGGGCTGATCGGGCTGGTTCTGGGCATGATCGCGGGGTTCGGGCCGCGCTGGCTGGACAATCTGCTGCTGTTCATCTTCGACACGCTGCGGGCCTATCCCACCATCATCCTGGCGCTGGCGCTGGCGGCACTGATGCCCCGGGGCCTGTCCACGGTGATCATCGTGGTGGTCATCACCTCCTTTGCCGAATACGGGCGGGTGGTGCGCACGCAGACGCTATCGCTGAAGAATGCCGAATTCATCCTGGCCGAACGCGCCATGGGGGCATCCTTCGGGCGGATCGTGTTCCACCATGTGCTGCCCAATGTGCTGGGGCCGTTCTTTATCCTGGCGGCGATGAACCTGCCGGTGGTGATCACCATCGAGGCCGGCATGAGCTTTCTGGGCATCGGTGTGCCGCCCGGCACGCCCAGCTGGGGCGCCACGCTGAAGGACGGGTTCGACTATATCCGCAACACGCCCTGGATCATCATTGCCGGGGGGCTGCCGCTGATCCTGGTCACGCTTGGCTTCACCTTTCTGGGCGAGGCGCTGCGCGACCAGCTTGACCCGAAACTGAGGAAATCACGATGACCGACACCCTGAATGTGGACGGGTTGACGGTCCATTACGCCACCCGCGAGGGCGCGCTGCAGGCCCTGCGCGATGTGGCGCTGGACGTGCCGCCTGGGCAGATCGTGGGGATCGTGGGCGAATCCGGCTGCGGCAAATCCACGCTGATCAACGCGCTGCTGCAACTGATGCCGGAAAACGCCCGCATCGCCAGCGGCGCCATCCGGCTGGAGGGCGAGGATCTGATCGGCGCCCGCGCGCGCCGTCTGCGCGACCTGCGCGGACGCGATATTGCGGTGGTGTTTCAGGATCCCATGACCTCGCTCAACCCGGTGCTGACCATCGGACGGCAGATGCACGATATCCAATACCGCGAAAAGCGCAGCACCGCGGAAAAGCGCCGCATGGCCGCCGAGATGCTGGGCCGCGTGGGCCTGCCGGACCCTGCGGCCAAGCTGGACGCCTATCCGCATGAGCTTTCGGGCGGGCAACGCCAGCGCGTGGCCATCGCCATGGCGGTGCTGATGCGCCCCCGCCTGCTGATCGCCGACGAGCCCACCACCGCGCTGGACGCCACGCTGGAGGTGCAGATCATCGAGTTGCTGAAGGAGCTTCAGCAGGAAATCGGCTGCGCGATCCTCTTCATCTCGCACCATCTGGGGGTGATAGCGGAACTCTGCGACCGGGTGGTGGTCATGTATGCGGGCGAAGCGGTCGAGGAAGGCCCCGTTGCAGATGTGTTCCAGCGCCCCGGCCATCCCTATACCGCCAAGCTGATCGAATGTGACCCGGGCCGGATGAAGACGCGGGTGGCGCAACTCCCGTCCATCCCCGGCGATTTGCCAGACCTGACCGACCCGCCCGCGGGCTGCATCTTTCGGGACCGCTGCGACCGCGCCGCAGAAAGATGCCGCACCCGCCCGGACCGCGTAGCCCTGCGCGGGGCCCATTGGGCGCTCTGCCATTTCGCGGCCGAGGTCTCGGCATGAGCGCGCCGATCCTGACCCTGCGCGATGTGGTGGTGGAGTTTCCCGCCCTCCATGGCCTGAAGGCACTCATGGCCCCGTCCGCCGAGCGCCGGGTGCAGGCGCTCAACGGCATCTCGCTTTCCGTGCAGCGGGGCGAAACCCTGGCCATCGTGGGCGAATCCGGCTCGGGCAAGACCACGCTCGCCCGTGCCATCAACGGGTTGCTACCCCTTGCCGGGGGTGAGGTCTGGTTCAACGACACCGCCCTGCATGCGCGCCCCGACTGGCACGCCACCCGCCGCCAGATGGCGATGATGTTCCAGGACCCGGTCGGCTCGCTCAGCCCGCGCAAGACCGTGCGCGATCTGGTGCTGGAACCCTTCGCCATTCACAGGCTGCGCGTGGACAATGCCACGGCCAAGGCGACCGAGCTGTTGCGCGATGCCGGGCTGAATGCCGATTTCCTGCACCGCTACCCGCACCAGCTTTCCGGTGGGCAGGCGCGGCGCGTGGGCGTCGCCCGGGCGCTGGCGCTCAACCCCGCGCTGGTGCTGGCGGATGAACCCACGGCGGGGCTGGATGTGTCGGTGCAGGGGGAAATCCTGAACCTGTTGAACCGGATCAAGGGCGACCACGGGCTGACGACGGTGATCATCACCCATAACCTGAACATCCTGCGCCACATCGCCGACCGGATTGCGGTGATGTATCTGGGCCGGATCGTGGAGATCGGCCCGGTCGCGGCGATCATGGAGCGCCCGCGCCACCCTTACACCGCCGCCCTGATGTCCGCGAACCCTGAACCGGACCCCACCGCCCGGCGCGAACGGATCATCCTGTCGGGCGAAACCCCGGCCCTGACCGCCCGCCCGCCCGGGTGCGAGTTTCACACCCGCTGCCCTGTCGCACGCTCGGATTGCGCCCACCGCGTGCCCGCGCTGGACGCGGCAGGCACGCGCGCAGTCTCCTGTCACTATCCACTTCCCGAGGACGCATGAGCTACGGCATCTATATCGGGCGCAACCACAGCGCCGATGGTCACGCATGGCTGGCCGGGTACGGCGATGAACCCTCCAGCCACTGGCTGGAAATTGCCCCGCGTGCCGAACATGCCCCAGATGCAGTGATCGAGGTCGGTGTCTCGCCCGCCGCTGATTTGCCCGGCCAGCGCAGCACCATCCCCCAGGTGCCCCAGACCTTCCGCCACCTGCGCGTCAGCTACAGCTATTACCTGGGCGTGCCCGCGCCGATCACCAATGGCGGGCTGAACGAACATGGCGTGGCGGTGCGCGATATCTGGTCAACCTCGCGCAAGGAACTGGTCGACATGACGCCCCCGGACCAGCGCGGGCCGAATTATTCGGACCTGGCCCGTCTGGTGCTGGAACGTGCGCGCACGGCCCGCGAAGGGGTGGACCTGATCGCCGCGCTGATCGCCGCGCATGGCTATTCCTGCTACGGTGGCAATTCCCATATCATCGCCGACCCTGACGAGGCCTGGGTGGTGATCGAATTCGCCGGCGCGCAGAAGCTCTGGGTGGCCGAGCGGCTGGGCCCGGACAGCATCCGCGCCAGCCGCCCCGGCTATATCGGCACCATCCCCGACCATCCCACCGCCGATTTTCTGTTCCCCGATCACTTCACCGATTTCGCGGTGCAACAGGGCTGGTATGACCCCGCGCAGGGTCCGCTCGATGTCAACGCCGTCTATGGCGATGGCAAGGGCCGCTGGGACGGTGTCGCCTGGATCGAGGATGAAATGTGCCAGCGCGCGGCCCGCCCTGAAAAGATCACCCTGCCTGATGTGATCTGGTCCATCGCCACCGAACGGCTGACCGGTGACACAGCCGGCTATGGCCAGGTGGTGCCGCTGATGCACCCCGCGCATGACGCGCTGCGGGTGATGTGGCACGCGCCGGTGGGGCCGGTGACAGCGCCGCTGGTGCCGGTCTTCATGGGCATGACCGATGTGCCGCTGGAATACGGCCCCCACCGCTACCTGACCACCGGTGAAAGCGCGCGGTTCCTTGATGCCCGCCACGCCGGGCGCAACGGCGATACCATCAGCCATGTGCCCCAGGGGGCCGAGGTCACACATTCCGCCTTTGCCGTGCACAAGCGCCTGATGCATCTGGCCTTTCAGTTGCAGGACCCGTTGCTGGCCGAGCTGTTCGACCACGCCCGCCGGGCCGAGGCCACCTTGGCCGCCGACCTGCCAGCCGTGCTGCGCTCCGCCGAAATACTGCTCGATCAGGGCGAAGAACACCTCGCCCGCCGCCTGCTGACGGTGCAGGCCGCCGATTGGCTCAACCGCGCCCTGCATGACGCCCAGGCCCTGGCCGAAGCCGCCGAGCATCGCCTGCGCAACCTCGGCGCGTTGAACCTCAGCGCCAACCCTCTGAAACCGGATCAGATCTGGTAACACCGGACGCCACCCGGCACCCTGACCGGCGCCGCGCCGGTCAGCGCCCCCGGGGCGCGCAGGGTGGGTGGGTGGGCGCGGCCCGGGGGCGCTTCCCCCCTCATCCAGAAGCGCCGGCATCAGGGCAGCAGCGGATACTCGGCCAACACGTCATACTCCGGCTCCGGCTGACGCAGCCAGGACCGCATCAACGCGAAATGGTCCACCCGGAACGGCCCCGCGCTCAACAGCCCCGCTGCGGCCACCGCCTGCTCCAGCCTCGGCAGGTCGGCGGCCTCGGGGGAAAAGCGCGACAGCGTGACATGGGGGACAAAGCGGCGCGCCTCCAGCGTCACCCCGGCGCGGCGCGCGGCCTGCGCCACCTTGGCCTGCAGATGTTCCAGCGCCGGTTCCGGCGCCACCCCCGCATGAAGGTTGCGTGGGCGCTTGCCTCCGAACAGCCCCAGCCCCCGCAGGCGCAGATCGAACGCGGGCGCGCGCAGATCGGACAGGGCCGCGTGCACTTCGTCCAGAACCGGATGCGACAGCTCGCCCAGAAACGCCAGCGTCAGATGCAGGTTCTCGGGCGCAACCCGGCGCGGCACCGGCAGCGCCATCTGCGTCAGCACCAGCGCGCTGCGGATATCCTGGGGCAGGGTCAGGGCGACAAAGCTACGAATCATGCGGGTCCTTCCGGCCGGGGTGGCCATCTTCTCGGCACCGACCCCAAAGCTCGGGCCCGCGCGGTTTTCAGCCATCGGGCGCTTCCCCTTCGCCCGCTCTCGTCCTAACTTGCGCCAAGTCACCTGATCAACCCGGAGCCTCCCCATGCCCATCGACACGGCCAGCCTGAACGGCAAATCCGTCCTGATCACCGGCGCCAGCCGCGGAATCGGCGCCGAGGCGGCTCGCGCCTTTGCCCGGGCCGGGGCGAAACTGGGCCTGGCCGCGCGCAGCGCCGACAGCCTGGCCGAACTGGCCGGGGAAACCGGCGCGCTGGCCCTGCCCTGTGACGTGGCCGATTATGCCTCGGTCACCGCGGCGGTGGCACGGATGGAGTCCGAACACGGCCGTCTGGATGTGCTGATCAACAACGCAGGCGTAATCGACCCCATTGCCCCCATTGCCGACAGCGACCCCGAGGCCTGGGGCCAGCTTATCGACATCAACATCAAGGGCGTGTTCCACGGCATGCGCGCCGCCCTGCCCGGCATGATCGCCCGCGGAGGTGGCACCATCATCACCGTGGGCTCCGGCGCGGCCTATAATCCGCTCGAAGGCTGGGCCGCCTATTGCACCTCCAAGGCCGGGGCGCTGATGCTGGGGCGCGTGGCCGATGTGGAAACCCGGGGCCGGGGCATTCGGGTGCTCAGCCTGTCACCGGGCACCGTGGCGACCAACATGCAGGAACGCATACGCGACAGCGGCATCAACGCGGTCAGCCAACTGGACTGGTCCGCGCATATCCCGCCCGAATGGCCCGCGCAGGCGCTCTTGTGGATGTGCACCGCCGATGCCGACGGCTGGATCGGGCGCGAGGTGTCCCTGCGCGAGGAGCCGATTCGCAAGCGGCTGGGCCTGATCTCGTGATCCTGTCGAACAATTGCGCGCCGATCCGCGTTCTGACCCTCAACCGCCCCGAGAAAGCCAACGCCCTGACCGGCCCCATGCTGGAGGCGCTGATCGAGGCCGTGGACCAGGCCCGGGCTGATCAGGTACGCGCGCTGATCCTGACGGGTGCGGGGCGGCAGTTCAGCGCCGGCGCCGACCTGGAGGCCGCGCGTGGGGGCCTTGCGACCTCTCCCCTGTGGGAGGCATTGTCCGGGCGCATCGCCGATCTGCCCTGCCTGACCATCGCGGCCCTGAACGGCGCGCTGGCCGGGGGCGCCTTTGGCATGGCACTGGCCTGCGACCTGCGCCTGGCAGTGCCGCAGGCGCGCTTCTTCTATCCGGTGATGAAGCTGGGCTTCCTGCCGCAGCCCTCGGACCCGGGGCGGCTGGTGGCGCTGCTGGGCCCGGCGCGGGCGCGCATGATCCTGATGGCTGGCGCAAGGATTGACGCTGAAACCGCACTGGCCTGGGGGCTGGTGGATCAGATCGCGCCGCCCGAATCGCTGCTGGAGCATGCCCGTACGCTCGCCACCGATGCTGCCGGGGGCAGCGCCGGGCATGTTGCGGCAATCAAGCGCATGACGCAACCAAACCTTCCCCCCGCCGGAAGCCTGCAGTAAGAACGGGTCATGATCCGTGCATTGTCCCCTGGTGCCGCCCTTGCCCTGGTCGCCGTTCTGGCGCTGACCAGCGTGACCTCGGCCATTGCCCGGGGGCAGTCACCCGCCGTGGATCAGGCCGTCATCTGCACCGGCACGGGTGTGGTAACGGTGGCGCTGGATGCACAGGGCAACCCCACGGGCATGGCCCACCCCTGCCCTGATTGCACCCTGACACTGGCCACCCCAGCGGTCTGCACGCAGAACCCCGGCCCCGTCGGCGCCCTGGTCCCGCTGCGGTTTGCTGCCGGTGCCAGCGTCCATGCAACCGCACACCCCATCCAGCCCATCCGTGCCCGCGCGCCGCCCCGTTCTGTCTGAACCCCTTCAACCCGAACTTCAGACAGGATCAGAACCATGAAATTCCCCATGCTCCCCGCTGCCATTGCAGCGGTTCTTTCCACGCCTGCCTTTGCAGATATCCATATCCATGACCCCTTCGCGCGGGTCAGTTCCATCATGGCGCAATCCGGCGCCGCCTTCATGGTGATCGAAAACCATGGGCCCGCCGAGGATCGGTTGATCGCCGCAGAATCGGAGGTGGCGCAGCGCGTGGAACTCCATACCCATCTTGAAGACGATCAGGGCGTCATGCGCATGATCGAGGTCGAAGAAGGCTTTGCCATTCCCGCCGGTGGCCAGCACGGGCTGGTGCGGGGCGGCGACCACGTCATGTTCATGGGCCTGACCCGGCAACTGACCCATGGCGATGTGGTCGCGCTGACGCTGATCTTCGAAAACGCCGGCGAAGTCATGCTGGAGGTGCCGGTGGACCTGGAACGTGCCGCGGATCATGGTCATTCCCACGGGCATGATGACGGGCATGATGACGGGCACGGGCATTCCCACGGCGACTGACCCCAAAAGCACGCAGGGTCCGGCCACCCGCCGGACCCTGTTGCCTTCGGGCCGCAGGCGCGCTTAGCTGGCGTCATGAATACGCACAGCATCCTGTTCGTTTGCCTTGGCAATATCTGCCGCTCGCCCACGGCCGAAGGCGTCTTTCGTGACATGGCGGCAGCGCAGGGGCTGACGGTGACAACCGACAGCGCCGGAACCGGAGACTGGCATATCGGCACGCCCCCGGACCGCCGCGCCACTGCCGAAGCGGCACGGCGCGGACATGACATTTCCGACCTGCGCGCACGCCAGATCACACCGGCGGATTTTGATCGCTTCGACCTTATCCTGGCCATGGACCGCAGCAATCAGCGCGATATCGAAACCCTGCGCCCGCGGGGCAATACCGTGCCGGTCAGGCTGTTTCTGCACTACGCCGCCACTCCCGTCACCGATGTGCCGGACCCGTATGTGGTCGGCGGCTTCGACCGGACCTTTGATCTGATCGAAGCCGCTAGTCGCGCGCTGCTGGCATCCCTGCGCTCAGAATGAGCAGCGCTGCTCCGCGGCGGCCCCAAAGGCACGGTAGCGCGTCCAGAATTCGTTATCGCGCGCACTGCGGGACATGCGCACATCCTGCGCCAGTTGCGGATCGCGGAAGAATCGCGCGGCGCGGCGCTGTTCGGCGCGGGTCAGCGTCTGATTCGCCACCGATCCGACACAGCGACACAGCGCGCGCGTGGCCTGCGGACGATCCGACCGATTGCAGGCCGATTCGATCGCACTTGCGCTTGCCGAAGCGGGGATCATGGGCACCAGAAGCGCGCCAAACACCGCTGCAATAATGGATTTCTGCATCTCAAGCCTCAGGTTCTAGGGTTGGCGTGGCGGTTGATCCGCCATCGCGGTTGCAACCAGTATGGAAACAATATGGCAAATCTTGGGCGAAGAAACGGTTAACCGAACCAATCCCATATCGCTGCTCCTTGCCAGTGCTCCCACGCGCAGGGTGACCAGGCTCATGCCTTTGCGCAAGCCCCTGAAAGGTCGCACCACCGGCATTCCTGCATCTGGTGACCCTTGCCCGCACCGGCACAAGATAGGCGAAAATGGCTTAAATGTGGCTCAGAACCTCATGATATAAGGGGGTTTTCCACAAGCGAACGGTGTGCTAGCCTTTTCCAAAGACCCCACAGATAACAATCGGGGCTTGCAAGAGGCAGTGAGACACATGGCAATCGGCAGCATGGCCGTGATGCGCGGTTTCGCGTGTCTGGCGGCTTTCGCAATATCGCTATTTCTGGCCTCCGGTGTGGCCTACGGTGCCCCCTATGCGGCCATGGTGATGGATGCACGCGACGGGCGCGTGATCTTTGCGCGCAACCATGACACGCGGCTGCATCCGGCATCGCTGACAAAGATGATGACGCTCTATATCGCCTTTGAAGCCGTGAAACATGGCGAGATCAGCCTGGATACCCCGGTTCGGATCAGCAGCAACGCCGCCAACACGCCCTGTTCCTGCCTGGGTGTGCGTGCGGGCCAGTCCATCGCCCTGCGCTACCTGATCCGTGCGGCAGCGCTGCGTTCCGGCAATGATGCCGCCACCGCCATCGCCGAAGCCATTTCCGGCAGCGAAGCCGCCTTTGCCGAACGCATGACCCGCACCGCCCGCGCCATGGGAATGGAGAACACCACATTTCGCAATGCCCACGGTCTGACCGCGCAAGGGCATCTGTCCACCGCGCGGGACATGACCATTCTGGGGCGGCAGTTGTACTTTGACTTTCCGCAGTATTACAATATCTTCGCGCGCCGGTCTGATCATGCCGGTATCGCCACCGTTCCCAACACCAACCGCCGCCTGCTGGATGCCTATCGCGGGGCCGATGGGATCAAGACCGGCTACACCCGCGCCGCCGGGTTCAACCTGACGGCCTCGGCGGAACGCAACGGGGTGCGGATCATCGCCACCATGTTCGGTGGCAGTTCAGGCGCGGCGCGCAACGCCCATGTGGCAGAGTTGCTGGACATGGGGTTTGCCCGGGCGCAAACCCGGGTTGCCACCCGCGCCCCGGCGACCCCGGCCTATCAGGGTGGGCGGGCTGTTGCCTCGGGGCAGACCCAAGGCACCGGCGACCGCCCCGCCCCAGACCGGACCGTTCGGCTGCAGACCACCGTGTCAAGCAGCCCGCGCCCCCTGCCCCGCCCCGCAGCAGAACCGGCCGAGGAGATGCTTCTGGCCCTTCAGCAAAGCGTGGGGCAGGCTGTGTCCGAACTGGCCAGCACCGCCGAGCCGGAACGCACCCCTGTCGCCACGGAAGAGGGAATCGCGCTGGCCGAACTCCCCGTTACCCCGCCTGTGCGCCCCGAAACCCTGTTGGCCGAGGCAGCGCCGGACACGCAGGAGACCCCCGCGGTGGACGAAGATGTCCAGCTGGCCCTGGCGGCAGCCGCAGGCTTTTCCACCGCCACGGCAGAAGACATCGCCGCCTTGGAAGATGACGGCCGCCTGTCCGCGCCGGATCAGGACCACACGGATGCTATCGACAGTGCGATCGCCATGGCCGGGACCAGCGATGAGGCCCACGTCGAACCCGTCGCCGCCAGTTTCGCGCCTGCGGCCGCCGCCCTGCGCCCGGAACCGCGCCCCGCCGATATGGCCAGCACCGACGGGCCAGCACCCAACGCCATGATCCAGCTGACCAGCATGAACGATGACGCAACCGATGACCGCGCCCAGGTCGCCATGGTCACCGAGGCCGCCGCCGCTGGCGGGAGCGAGATCGTCTCACGCGTGTCGACCTCCAGCGGGCGGGTCTGGGGCGTATCGCTGGGCCGGTTCAATTCGCGCCACGAGGCCGAGCGCATCCTGATCCAGACCGCCCTGTCCGAAGCCGTGGCCCTGGAAAACGGCCTGCGCCGCGTGCGTCAGCAATCCGGCGGGTTTGAAGCAAGCTTTGCCGGCCTGACCCGGGACGAGGCCGACATGGCCTGCCGCCGGATGAGCGCGCGCCAACGCACCTGCTTCATGGTCGCCCCCTGAGCGGCGCGGCTTCAGGCGATCTCGAACACGCCTTCGATCTCGACCGCCACACCCAGCGGAAGCGAGGGCACGCCAACCGCGGCACGGGCATGGCGCCCAGCCTCGCCGAACACCGCGACCATCAGATCGGACGCGCCATTCACCACCTTTGGCTGATCGGTGAAATCCGGGGTTGAGTTGACAAAACCTGTCAGCTTGACCACCTGCCGCACCCGCGACAAGTCACCGTCACAGGCCGCGCGCACCTGTGCAATGAGCGCAAGCGCGCAGAGCTTCGCCGCCTCCGCCCCCTGCTCGACGGCCATATCCGCACCCAGCTTGCCCTTGACCAGACCATCCGGCCCGGCGCTGATCTGGCCAGACACGAACACCAGCGCGCCGGATCGCACAAAGGGCACATAATTGGCTGCCGGAGCAGGCGCGTCAGGCAGTTCCAGCCCCTGATCGGCAAGGCGTTGTTCAACCGGGTTGCGCATGGGGGTGATCCTTCTTCCAATGCCTGGCGCAGCCTACCGCCGCGCCCTCCGCATTCAAGCGAAAAGCGCGGGGCCGGTGGCCTGCGATCAGCGGATGAAGACCGGGCGGTCAGGCTCGGACAGGTCCGGCGCATGGGCGTAACCGCCCGCGTCGAACTCCTGCAAGGCCTCCGGGTCGGCGATGCGGTTTTCCATGATGAAGCGCGCCATCGCCCCCCGCGCCCGCTTGGCATGGAAACTGACGATTCGCGGCCCGCCCTCTCGGTCCTCCATGAAGACCGGGGTGATCACCCGCAGCGCCAGCGCATCGCGGTCCACCGCAGCGAAATATTCGACCGAGGCACAGTTCACCAGAACCTCTGCCCCGACCTGCGCGGCATCCTCGTTGAGCGTGCGGGCAAGCCGGTCGCTCCAGAAATCATAGAGCGAGCGCCCGCGCGCGGTGCGCAATCGGCTGCCCATTTCCAACCGATACGGCTGGATCTGATCCCCGGGCCGCAGCACCCCATACAGCCCCGAAAGGATACGCAGATGCCCGCGCGCCCAGTCCAGCGCATCCAGGTCAAGGGTGCGCGCTTCCAGACCCCGGTACGTATCACCGGCAAAAGCAAATACGGCGCTTCGGGTGACTTCGGGGCAGGGGTCCTGCCGGAAGGCCGCGAATCGATCCCGGTTCAGCCGCGCCAGATTTGCACTGATCTTCATCAGCTCGCCCAAAGCATCCGCGTCCAGCGCCCCCGCCGCGGCGACAAGCTCGGCGGTCTCCCCGGCAAAGCGCGGCGGTGTGGCGCTCAGGTTCGGCTCAGGGGTTTCCCAGTCCAATGCCTTGGCGGGGGAAAGAACAACAAGCATGGAGCCTCCGACAGGTTATGCCCGCGGGAAACTAGCCATCCCGCCGCCCTTGTCCAGATGCCCCAGGCTGCAATCAGACTTGCGCACACCCTACCCCGGCCGCTATTGACCAAGGCGCCCCGGTCCGACCGGGTGAAAGCCGACGCATGCCCGTAGCTCGCCTGATCGAGCGGACGACTTCGAAGCGGTAGCTCTGGACAGGAAAGCCAGAGGCATTATAGGGAGGTGGCATAAGAACCGTCTCGGGCGAACCGTCTGGCAAAGCGCATCACGGTCCCGTAGCTCAACCGGATAGAGCACTCGCCTTCTAAGCGAATGGTTGCAGGTTCGAGTCCTGCCGGGATCGCCATGGCTTTCTTATCTTGTATGACGGGCATATGAGTGCGCAAAACGGCGGTTTTTGCTGCGCACCGTGTCAAGAGTTATTTTTCGGTCCGGCCATTAATTTACCAAGTTTCTGAAAAGATTACACTTTCTGACTAACGACATCTTCATGGCTGTCAGGTCGCGGATCGCGCCCGATTTCTGTTCTCTTTCAGATCAAGGGATGACCCTCCAGCGTCGCACCCTTCGCACCTAGTGTTCGTCACCTGACGCAAGATTCCCAACGGCTGCAGGGTGTGTCATACCTTGGGCATGAGACGCTCCGACAT